>NZ_RHQP01000036.1:0-53105 GCF_003935465.1 Pseudomonas sp. o96-267 | reverse complement strand
GCCCCCCCCCGCGCTGCCCGCGCCCCCCCCCCCCTCCGCCCACCCCCCCCCGCCCCCCCCCCCCCCGCCGCCGCCGCCCCCCCCCCGCCCCCCCCCCCCCCCCCCCCACCCCCCCCCCCCCCCCCCCCCCCAACCCCCCCCCCCCCCCCCCACCCGGCCCCCGCGGCGTTTTTATTGGGAGGTAGCCTGGTTTGAGCGGTGCATAACCCGGCGCTCAGCCAGGCACCTACACGTCACATTTGTAGGAGCGGCGCCCCGCCGCGAACATGGGCGGCTCGCCATTGAAAACTTCGCCCCGGGGCGGGGCTCCTACGAAAAGCCGCGTCGGAACCCAGGCACGGCCTTTGCCATCGATGCCTTATTCGGCGGACACCGGCTCGGTACGCGGCCAGGCGTTGATCACGGCCTTGAACAGGGTGGCCAGCGGAATGGCGAAGAACACACCCCAGAAGCCCCACAGCCCGCCAAACAGCAGCACCGCGCAGATGATCGCCACCGGATGCAGATTGACCGCCTCGGAGAACAGCAGCGGCACCAAGACGTTGCCGTCGAGCGCCTGGATGATGCCGTATACCACCATCAGATAGAGGAACTGATCGCTCCAGCCCCACTGGAACAGACCGATCAGCGCCACTGGCACGGTCACCACCACCGCGCCGATATAAGGCACCACCACCGACAGGCCAACCAGCAAAGCCAGCAGAGCCGCATAGTTGAGGCCCATGTAAGCGAAGGCGATGTAGGTGGCCACGCCGCAGATGATGATCTCGATGAACTTGCCACGGATGTAGTTGGCGATCTGCTGATTCATCTCCTGCGCCACCTGCGTGATCAGGGCGCGCTCACGCGGCAGGTAGCTGCGGAACCA
The DNA here is from genome assembly GCF_003935465.1 of Pseudomonas sp. o96-267. NCBI lineage: Bacteria > Pseudomonadati > Pseudomonadota > Gammaproteobacteria > Pseudomonadales > Pseudomonadaceae > Pseudomonas > Pseudomonas sp. o96-267. The sequence continues at coordinate 52,237 of NZ_RHQP01000036.1, read as the reverse complement.
CTGGCCGATCTGCTCGCGGTCCTTGAGGAAGAAGAACACCAGGATCGGCACCAGCACTAGGTAGATCATCACGCTGACCAGCATCGGCAGGCTGGACAGGGAGAATGACAGCGCCCACTGGCCGAATTTGCCAGCTTCGCCGCGCATGCTGTCGATCAGTTGCACGACCTGCGCGTCAGTAATCAGGTTCGGATAACGCTCCGGCAGCAGCAGGAATACCGATTGCCATTCGGCCGCCATACGCGGCAACTCATTGAACAGCGTGCTCAACTGTTGCCAGAGCAGCGGCATCAGCACCAGCAGGAACACCGTGAGGCCGCCCATGAACAGCGTGAACACCAGCCAGACGGCCAGCACCTGCGGCATCTTCAGGCGCTCCAGGCCGTTGACCAGCCCCTGCATGAGAAAGGCCAGCACCAGGCCAGTCAGCACCGGCGCGAGCATGCCACCCAGGGTCAGTACCAGTGCAAAACCCAGCACCAGCAGTACCGCAAGCACCACCGCCTGCTCATCGGAGAAATAGCGATGCAACCAGTCGCGAATAACCTTGACCATCAGAATTCCTTAACGCAGAGAAATGCCGGTTCTTTCACTACGCCCGCCATATGAAAAATGGCGCACGCCGCGCATGAATGGCGACTGGGATATGTTTCAAGCTGCAACAGCTGTTCAGGCCTTGCGCAGCCAATAGCGGTAAATGCCTTCATCGAGTTCTTCATGCAGCAGAGCATGCCCGGCCAGGCTGGCGAAGGCACGAAAGTCGCGCTGCGAGCCGGCGTCAGTGGCGCTGACCTTGAGCACCGCGCCACTGGCCAGGCGATTGAGCTCGAGCTTGGCCTTGAGTAAAGGCAGCGGGCAGTTCAGCCCGCAGGCATCGAGTTCAGCATCGAAAGCCGGTACGTCTGTCATCATCTACTCCTGATAGGTCGGCTAGGATACCCAAGCCGCCACAACCCTGGCCAGCGCGGTAGCTGGCCGGCTACAGTAACGCCTTTGCCTCCCGAGAGCCCTGAGTGCATGACTTTTCTGCGCCCCACCCTGCTGACGCTGGCCTGCCTGTTCGCCGCCCATACGGGTGCCAGTGATCTGCCGTCGCTAGGCGACGCCAGCTCCTCGATCGTCTCGCCCCAGCAAGAACACCAGCTCGGCCGTGCCTGGCTCGGCCTGCTGCGTGGTCAGGTTTCGCAACTGGACGACCCGCAACTCAAGGATTTCGTCGAGTCCAGCGTCTATCGCCTGTCGGAAACCAGCCAGCTGCAGGACCGCCGCCTGGAGTTCGTATTGCTCAACAGCCCGCAGCTCAACGCCTTCGCCGCCCCCGGTGGGATCGTCGGGGTCAACGGTGGCCTGTTCCTCTATGCCCAGACCGAAGCCGAGTACGCCTCGGTCATGGCCCACGAATTGGCGCACTTGTCGCAGCGCCACTTCGCTCGTGGCGTCGAAGCGCAGCAACGCATGCAGTTGCCACTGATGGCCGCCATGCTTGCCGGTATCGTCGCCGCTGCGGCAGGTGCCGGTGATGCGGGTATCGCCACCATCATGTCGACCCAGGCCGCCGCCATTCAGGAACAACGGCGTTTCTCCCGGCAGAACGAACAGGAGGCCGACCGCATTGGCCTGGTCAACCTGGAAAAGGCCGGCTATGACCCACGCGCCATGCCGCTGATGTTCGAACGGCTGATGCGTCAGTACCGTTACGACGCCAAGCCGCCGGAATTCCTGCTGACTCACCCGGTGTCGGAATCGCGTATCGCCGATACCCGCAACCGCGCCGAGCAGTACCCCGCCACGGGCCGCGAAGACAGCCTGCGCTATCAATTGATGCGCGCCCGCGTACAACTGACCTATGAAGAGACGCCGGGTGTCGCAGCCAAGCGCTTTCGCGCGATGCTCGACGAGAACCCGCGCATCGATGCCGCGCGCTACGGCCTGGTACTGGCGCAGATGAAAACCGGTCAGCTCGCTGAAGCCGTTGAGACCCTGGCGCCGCTGCTAAGCAAGAGCCCGGACGACATCACCTACAACCTGGCGCAGATCGAGCTGGATATGGCGGCCAACCGGCTGGACGCTGCCGAGCGTCGTCAGGAGCGCATGTTCACCCTCTACCCAAGCAATTACCCGTTGCAGCAGGCCCGTGTCGACCTGCTGCTCAAGCAGCGACGCATTCCCGATGCCGAGCGTGCGCTGGACAATCTGCTCAAGACTCGCGCCAAGGACCCGGACATCTGGTACCAGGTCGCCGAGGTGCGTGGCCTGAGCGGCAACACCATCGGCCTGCACCAGGCACGCGCGGAGTTCTTCGCCCTGGTCGGCGATTACAACCAGGCCATCGAACAGCTGGATTTCGCCAAGCGCCGCGCCAGCAACAACTTCCAGCTGGCTTCGCGCATCGATGCCCGTCAACGCGAGCTTTCCGAAGAAAAACGCCTGGTCGAACAGATGCTGCGCTGATCCGGAGCATAGTGGTGCGCACGGCGCACCCTACCCGTCGCCCATGACAGCACCGTAGGGTGCGCTGCGCGCACCAATATCGGTGAGGTAGCCCGGATGCAATCCGGGACAACAGCGGCAAAATTCCCCGGATTTCATCCGGGCTACGTCAGCCTGTGAATACAGCGCCACGCAAAGAAAGAGCCCCGCACTTGGCGGGGCTCTTTTATTTCAGCGGACGGCTCAGGCGCTTTGTGCCAGGTCCATCAGCTCACGGTTGGCCACCGCGTACATGGCGTAGTCGGTGCCGGTCGCCGAACGCAGCTCTGCCAGCATCGCCTTCCAGCGGTCAACCAGGCGTTGGTGCTGGTCGAGCCACAAGGCCACGCGCGCTTCGATCTCCTGCGGACCATCGGCCATCTGCAGCACCGACACGGTGATCGCACGCTGCTGCCAGTCCAGGTCGTCACGGAAGGCTTCGCGAGCCAACGCTTGCCAGTTGTTCTCTACCGGCAGGTTGGTGATCTGTTGCAGGTACCAGGACAGCTCCAGCGAACCGCCGACGGCGAAGTAGGCCGTCGCCACCTCACTGGTGTCCTTGCCGGTGACGTCCGCCGCTTCAATGATCGGCAGCAGCGTGTACAGATGGCTGGTGCCAGCGACCACGCGCGCCAACTCTTCTGGCGTGCCGGCTTCGACGAAGCTCTGGTAACGCGCCAGCCACTGCTCGCGGGCCGGGCCTTCGAGCAGTTCGTCCAGACGACCAACCAGCGCTTCGATGCGCGGCGCGAAATGCGCCACGTCGCGCGCGGCATCCAGCTCGTTGCGGCGGCTGCGCAGGAACCAGCGGGTAGCGCGGCGGCCCAGGCGCATCAGCTCGTCCATCAACTGCAGTTGCAGATCGGCCGATACCTTGTAGTCCAGCGCCTCGATCTGCGCCCACCAGTGCGGCAGGCGGAACAGATCACGCACGATGACGTAGGCGCCAGCGACGTTGGCCGCGCTCATGCCGGTGGACTCCTTCAGGCGCTGCACGAAGGTGATGCCCATGTGGTTGACCAGGTCGTTGGCGATCTGCGTGCTGACGATTTCGCGCTTGAGGCGATGACGGCGCATGGCGTCGCCGAACTTCTCGGTGAGGATTGCCGGGAAGGCGGTTTCCATCTCGCGCGCCAGGTACTCATCGTCCGGCACCAGGGACTTGAGCAGCGACTCCTTGAGGTCGATCTTGCTGTAGGAGATCAGCACCGACAGCTCCGGCCGGGTCAGGCCCTGGCCATTGGTGGCGCGTTCGTTCAGCTCCTCGTCCGACGGCAGGAACTCCAGGGCGCGGTCGAGCTTACCTGCACTCTCCAGCGCATTCATCAGGCGCTTGTACTCGCCAACACGCTCGCGAGCACGGCGCTCGGCCAGCGACAGCGCCTGGGTCTGCTTGTAGTTGTTGCCGAGCACCAGCTCGGACACATCGTCGGTCATCTCGACCAGCAGCTTGTTGCGCTGCTTCTCGGTCATGTCGCCGCCCGAGACGATCTCGCCGAGCAGAATCTTGATGTTCACTTCGTGGTCGGAGCAGTCCACGCCACCGGCGTTGTCGATGAAGTCGGTGTTGCTGGCGCCGCCGTGCAGACCGAACTCGACGCGACCGAGTTGGGTCATGCCCAGGTTGCCGCCCTCGCCCACCACCTTGGCACGCAGTTCACGGCCGTCTACACGCAGGGCGTCGTTGGCCTTGTCGCCGACGTCGCCGTGGCTTTCCTTGCTGGATTTCACGTAGGTGCCGATGCCGCCGTTCCACAGCAGATCGACCGGTGCCTTGAGCAGCGCATTGAGCAGCTCGGTGGGCGCCAGCTTGTCGGCGGCGATGTCGAAACGCGCCTTCATCTGCGGGGTGATGGCGATGCTCTTGGCGCTGCGCAGGAAGATACCACCGCCATCGGAAATCAGCTTGGTGTCGTAATCGGCCCAGCTCGAACGCGGCAACTCGAACAGGCGCTTGCGCTCGACGAAGCTCTTGGCCGCATTCGGGTTCGGGTCGATGAAGATGTGCATGTGGTTGAAGGCCGCGACCAGCTGCAGGCTTTCCGACAACAACAGGCCATTGCCGAACACGTCGCCGGCCATGTCACCGATACCGATGACGGTGACATCGTCCTTCTGCACGTCGATGCCGCGCTCGCGGAAGTGACGCTGTACCGAAACCCAGCCGCCCTTGGCGGTGATGCCCATGCCCTTGTGGTCGTAGCCGGCCGAGCCGCCAGAGGCGAAGGCGTCACCGAGCCAGAAGTCGTATTCGGCGGCGATACCGTTGGCGATGTCGGAGAAGGTCGCGGTGCCCTTGTCCGCCGCCACTACCAGATAGGGGTCGTCGGCGTCGTGGCGTACGACGTTCTGCGGCGGCACCACCTCGCCTTCCTTGAGGTTGTCGGTGATATCCAGCAGGCCGCTGATGAAGATGCGGTAGCAGGCGATGCCCTCGGCCATCACCTCGTCACGCGAGCCGCCGACCGGCATCCTGCGCGGCACGAAGCCACCCTTGGCGCCCATCGGCACGATCACAGCGTTCTTCACCTGCTGCGCCTTGACCAGGCCGAGCACTTCGGTACGGAAGTCCTCTTCGCGATCCGACCAGCGCAGGCCGCCACGGGCGACGTCGCCGAAGCGCAGGTGCACACCCTCGACGCGCGGGCTGTAGACGAAGATTTCGAACTTCGGCACCGGACGCGGAATATCCGGAATCAGCCGGGGGCTGAGTTTGAAGCTGAAATAGGACTTGGCCGCGCCGCTGGCATCGGCCTGGAAGAAGTTGGTGCGCAGGGTGGCTTTGATCAGGTCCAGGTAGCGACGCAGGATGCGGTCTTCGTTGAGCACGGCGACGTTGTCCAGCGCAGCCAGGATGGCATGCTCGAGCTTCTGCTGCTTGTCTTCCAGATCGTCGGCGGTGAGCTTGCGCGCCAGGTAGAACCGGGTGCGGAACAGGCGCACCAGCTCCTTGGCGATATCGGCGTGGTTGACCAGGGTCGCGGCGATGTAGCTCAGCGAGAAGCCCAGGCGGATCTGTTTGAGGTAACGCGCATAGGCACGCAGCAGCGCCACGTCGCGCCAGGGCATGGCAGCGGTCAGCACCAGGCGGTTGAAGGCATCGTTCTCAGCAAAACCACCGACGATATTGATGAAGGCATCCTGCAGGGTGTCGTTGAGCTGCTGGATGTCGACGTCCAGACCTTCGGCGTAGGTGAAGGCGAAGTCGTGAATCCAGAACTCGCGGCCATCGGCACGGCGCAGCTTGTAGGGGAACTCACCGAGCACACGCAGCCCGAGGCTCTCCAGAATCGGCATGACATCGGACAACGGCAACGGCGTATCGGCGTGATACAGCTTGCAGTGCAGTTGCTGGTCGCCCTGCGCCAGCGGCTGGTAGAAGCTCATCACCAGCGGCTTGTCGTTGCTCAGGCTGAGCAGGTGCTGCATGTCCACCACCGCCGAGTGCGGGGCGAAACGCTCGCGGTAACCGGCCGGGAAGCCACCGGGGAATTCGGCCAGTACGCTGGTGCCCTGGGCTTCGCCGAGGCTTTCCACCATCAGGCTGGCATAGTCATCCTTCCACGAACGGCAGGCCTGGATGACTTCCTTCTCCAGACGCACGGGGTCGATCTGGGTCTTGTTCTTCGGATCGACGCGCAGGATGAATTGCACACGCGCCAGCACCGACTCGGAGAAGAAGGTCCAGAACTCGCAGTCAGTAGCCTGCAGGCGCTCCATCAGCACCTGCTGGATCTTCATCCGGGTTTCGGTGGAGTACACGTCGCGCGGCACGTAGGCCAGGCAGTAGCAGAAGCGGCCGTAGGGATCGCGACGCAGGAACACGCGAATCTTGTTGCGCTCCTGAATCTGCACGATGGACAGCGCCGTGCTGAACAGGTCGTCCACCGGGGTCTGGAACAGGTCGTCACGCGGCAGCACCTCCAGCACCTGGGCCAGTTCCTTGCCGAGGTGGGCGCTGCTGTCGAAGCCGGAACGCTGCTTGATCACGTCCACCTTGCGGCGGATGTAGGGGATGTTCCACACGCTCTCGGCATACACCGCCGAGGTGTACAGGCCCATGAAGCGGCATTCCTTGACCACGTTGCCCTTGGCATCGAGCTCGCGGATGGAGACGAAATCCGGGTAGGCCGGACGGTGCACCCGGCTGGGTACCGCGGCCTTGGCGAAGGACAGCAGCTGCGGCTCGCGCAGGTAGTCCACCGCCTCCGGTTCGATATGCAGCTCCTCGGCGCTCAGCCCAGTGCGCAGGCGCTTGGATAGACCGAGCAGGGATTTCTCGTCGTAGACCATGCTGCCGCCATCGGCGGTCGGGGCGACGGTGAACTCCTCGTAGCCGAGGAAGGTGAAGTGGTTGTCCAGCAACCAGTTCAGGTAGACCTTGATCTCATCCAGCTCGGCCTTGTCCACCTTGAGCTTGGCGCGATCCAGCCAGGCCAGCAGCTCGCGCGCCTTGGCCTTCATCGGCTGGAAGTCGGCGACGCTCATGCGTACGTCACTGAAGACTTCGTGAATGGCCCTCTCCAGGGTTTTCAGTTCGGCGGAGCTGGAGCAGCGGTCGATCTCCAGGAACATCAGCGCTTCCTGCAGCACGCCCTCGCCCTGAGTACCACGCGGGAGGATTTCCAGCAGCTGGCCATTCTTGTCGCGGCGCACGCTGAACACGCTGTTCTGCAGCGTGTGGATGCTGTAGCCATGGCGGTTCAGTTCCATGCGCACCGAGTCGACCAGGAACGGGATGTCGCCATGGAGGATTTCCACCGCGGTGTGGGTGGACTGCCAGCCGTGCTTCTCATAATCGGGGTTGAAAGTACGCACCTGCGGTTTGGCGTGATCGAACTGCTCCAGCATGTGCCAGGCCGACAGGGTGCAGCCGACCAGGTCGGACAGGCGCCGCTGGGTCAACTCCTCGAGGGCGATGATGCCGAAGAACTGTTCGGCGAACAGGGCTACTTGTGGCAGCGCCTGCTCACTCACGTGCTGTGCCAGGGCCGCTTGCAGTTGGTGCTGGAAGTCGGCTTTGCTGGCCGCCGTAAAGAACGCCATGGTTTTGCTCCATTGGGCTAGTGGTTCGACAGGAGGTCTGGATCGCTGCCGTGAGGTGTTAGTTCAACGTTAGTCCATGAAGCGACAATGACACTTGCGAGTCGCATGCGGACCGGCGTGAAGAGCGCGACCGACGGGTCACACATAACCAGCGAGCTTAACGAGGGATGGCCTGCAACCGCTTGCGGCGCTGCGACATTTTCTTTCAAGGCTGCACCGACACGGTGCAAAGGGAGAAAAAGCCACGGCCCGCCACCGGAGAATGAACGGGCCATGGCAGGAGGTCAGGCGCCGCGCATCGCCTCGGGCAGCGCCAGCACGATCTGCGGGAACAAGGTGATGAGGATCGCCGCCAGCACCAGCAGAAGGAAGAACGGAAAGCTGGCGCGCGCGACCGCGCCGAGATTACGCCCGGTGAGGTTCTGGATGACGAACAGGTTGAAACCCACTGGCGGGGTGATCTGCGCCATTTCCACCACCAGGATGACGAAGATGCCGAACCACAGCAGATCGATCCCGGCAGCCTGCACCGCCGGCAGAATCACCGCAGTGGTGAGCAGGATGATCGAGATGCCGTCGAGGAAGCAGCCCAGGGCGATGAAGAACAACGTCAACGCCAGCAGCAAGAAGTACGGCGACAGCTGTTTGGCGATGATCCAGTCGGCCAGCGCCGCCGGCAAACCCGTGAAACTCATGGCTGAGGTCAGGTACGCCGCACCGAGCAGAATGAAGAAGATCATGCACGAGGTGGACACCGCGCCCATCAGGCTGGCCATGAAGGTTTCGCGGGTCAGCGCCCCCGAGATCAACGCGATCAGCAGCGCACCGACCACACCCACAGCCGCAGCCTCGGTGGCTGTGGCGATACCGCCGTAGATCGAGCCGATCACTGCGACGATCAGGCCCAATACCGGAATCAGCAGTTTGGCCCGACGCAGTTTGTCCATGAACGGCAGGCGCTCGCCCTCCTCCGGCAACTTGCTGCGATTGCAGGCGGCCCAGAGCATCAGGTAGCCGCTGAAGATCGCCAGCAGCAACAGGCCCGGCAGGATGCCGGCAATGAACAGGCGCGAGATCGACACCTGCGCCGCCACGCCGTAGACGATCATCATGATCGACGGCGGAATCAGCAGACCGAGCGTACCGGCACCGGCCAGCGAGCCCATGGCGATGGATTCCGGATAACCACGCGACTTCAGCTCCGGCAGAGAGATACGCCCGATGGTGGCAGCGGTGGCCGCAGAAGAGCCGCTGACCGCCGCGAACATGCCGCAGCCGAACACGTTGACGTGCAACAGCCGCCCCGGCAGGCCACGCATCCAGGGCGCCAGGCCGTTGAACATGTCTTCGGAAAGACGGGTGCGATAGAGAATCTCACCCATCCAGATGAACAGCGGCAGTGCCGTCAATGTCCAGCTGGCGCTGGAAGCCCAGCTGGTGGAGGCGAGAATCGAGCCAGCCGGCACACCGCCGAACAGCTCCATGCCAATGATGCCGACGCCGAGCAACGACAGGGCAACCCAGACGCCGCCGCCAAGCAGCACGAACAGCGCCAGCAGCAGGGTGATTGTAATGATTGTGTAGTCCACGGGTTCACTCACGAATGCAGTGCGGTGATGGCCGCAATTAAAGGTCGAGCCCGCAGGCTCACTCGCTCATCGCCGTGCCGGCTTCGACAGCTTCGAAGCGCTTGCCCTGGCAGGTCAGCACCAGGCGCTCGGCCATCGCCACCACCAGAATCAGCGTGCCCAGCATCATCGGCAGTTGTGGCAGCCACATGGGAATCGGCAACAGGCCGGACGACACTTCCTTGAACTCGTAGGACTCCAGCACGAACAACGCGCAATACCAGGCCATATAGGTAGCGATGCCCAAACCGACCAGCGTGGCCAGTACATCGACTACACGGCGGCCGCCAGCAGGCAGCAGCCGCAACATCAGTTCCACACGGATGTGTGCGCCACGCTGCAGCGCGTAGGGCAAGGCGAGAAAACCCGATGCGGCCATCGCGTAGGCGGCGAACTCATCGGCGGCGGGCACCATGGTGCCCAGCTGGCGGGCGACGATCTGCGCCACGACCAGCAGGCAGATCAGGACGAGAAACACGCCGGACAACCATCCCGACAGGGTGTAGAGCTTGTGCAGTGGGGTCATGAACTACGGGCTCCCTGGGCAAGCCACAAGAAAAGCCCGCCGCCATCAGCGCGGCGGGCAGTAAAGTCACTGCTGGTAAGTGTCGAGAATCGCCTTACCATCGGCTCCGGCGCGCTTGAGCCACTCTTCGGTCATGGTCTGGCCGATCTGCTCGAAGCCGCTCTCCACCGCTGCCGGGGCTTGCTCGGATACCTGCATGCCGTTGTCGGCCAGGGTCTTGACCAACTCGCCGGTCTTCTCCTGAGCAATCGTCCAACCACGCTCTTCGGCACGCTTGGCCGCCTCCAGCACTGCATTCTGAGTCGCTTCCGGCAGGCGGGCGAAGGCACGCGCGTTGACGATGACGAAGTTCTTCGGAATGAACGCCTTGACGTCATAGTAGTAGGAGGAGAAGTCCCAGGCCTGGGAGTCCACACCGGTGGTCGGCGAGGTGAGCATGCCGTTGATCATGCCGGTGCTGAAGGCTTGCGGGATTTCGCCGGTCTGGATCACGGTCGGCACTGCGCCCATCAATTCGGTCATGCGCGAAGTGGCCGGGTTATAGGCACGGAATTTCATGCCCTTGAAGTCGTCCATGTTCGTCACCGGGGTTTTGGTGAAGATGCTCTGCGGCGACCAGGGCATGGCGTACAACAGCTTGATGCCCTGCTTGTTCAAGCGCTCTTCCACGGCCGGACGGCTCGCCGCCCACAGGGCCTGGGCCTGCTCGTAGTTGCGCACCAGGAAGGGCACGCTGTCGATTTCGAAGATCGGATCTTCGTTGCCCAGCACCGACATCAGTACGTCCCCGACCTGCACCTGGCCGGTCTGCACGGCGCGTTTGACCTCAGGACGCTTGAACAGCACCGAGTTGGCGTGCACACGGATCTGCAGCTCGCCGTTACTGGCTTTTTCCACATCCTGGGCAAACTCTTTGGCCACGGTGGTGATGAAGTTGCCATCAGGGTTCTCGGCGGTCATGTTCCAGCGCTCGGCGGCCTGGGCACCGAAGCCCAGTGCACAAGCCAAAGCGGTGATAGCGAAACGCGATGCGATGCTTTTCATGGTGCTCTCCTGTTCATTGTTTTTTGTGCGCCGCAAGGCGCGGCTGGAAGACGATTTCGAGTCTCAGCGCATCGCCCTACCCTGTCCAACTAGAAAAACCGGAGGCGCATGATCGGAAATCGTTATGGGATGAAAGGGGGCATTTCTGCAGCGAATGCACCAGCAGCGGGCAGCCTTTGAAGGCCCCCGCAAGTGGGTGAAATGAAGACGATCAGGCGCTCTGCTGTTCCGGCGCTGGCGCGACTCGCGCCATGCAGGATTCGCCCATTTCCTCGGCGTAAACGTCCAACGCCTCACAGGCCAGGGCGATGATGTCTTCGCTGAGTTCCAGCCCCACGCCCGTGCGCCAGGTAGCGACCACCGGCAAGGGCGGCGGCTCGGGTACATCATCGAGAATGGTCAGCAGGCCTTGCTTGAGTTCGTCATGCACCAGCGCTGGCGGCAGCGCGCCGATACCAAAACCGTCACGCACCAGGCGCGTCATCGCGGCGATGGAGTTGACGCAGTTGATGCGCGGCGCGCTGACGCTGCCGGCATGCAGCAGGTTGAGAATGTCCTGATGCGGTCGAGAATTCTTCGAGAAGGTGATGATGCGCTCGCGTGCCAATTCCTCCATCGAGGCATAGCAGCGGTGGTACAGCGAACCGGTCGGAACGATCCAGCGCACCGGAAATGCGGCCAGTTCCAAGTTGCGTACGCTGTCGCCGTTGACCATATCGGTCTGGAACACGATATCCAGATAGCCCTTGAGCAATTGCTCGTTGAGGTTGCGTGCAGTGTCGGCGGTCAGTTCGATCTCCACTGCCGGGTAGCGCTCCATCACCCGTGTTACGAACGGACTCAACCAGGTGTGAATGACGGTATCCATCGCACCGACACGAATGCGCCCCTGAATCTTTCCGGTATCGCTGATCGACTGTTTCAAGGCCTGCATGGTGTCGATCATGCGCTCGGCGTATTCGAGCACCTTCTGCCCTTCCGGGGTCAGCGATACGCCCTTGGAATCACGCAGAAAAAGACGCGTGCCAAGTTCATCCTCGAGCGCAGCGATACGGCTGGAAATGGACGCCTGGGTGCTGAACAGCTTCTCGGCTGTCAGGCGGAAACTCTTGAGCCGTGCCACCCAAACGAAGGTCTCGAGAAATCTCAGGTTCATGCCGCAACGCCTCTTCGCAATGTTCTTCTCAGGGGCTGATTGGCAGCGCCCACGCTGCCTCAGGCGTAGCAGGTTGTATGCCAGAGGTTTTTCGCTCAGCCGATGAATTTTCCTATCGCTGGCCCCCTGTTTTTTCTCGTTGGACGCCGCCGAACAACGCTTTGAAGAATGGCGCCGCGCTCTGCGCAGACCAAAACAACATCATTCAAAACGCGCTCTGCCAAGCAGCCGCCCACGTCGGCTGCGCGCTCCCAACAGGAGACACTGCACCATGAAACCTCATTACCCATTGGCATCCGCGCTGCTGCTCGGCGGCGGCCTGCCAACCCTCGCGCATGCCGATTTCATCGCTGACAGCAAAGCCAGCGTCGAGATGCGCAACTTCTATTTCAACCGTGATTTCCGCCAGAGCGGCGCCCGTGAAAAGGCGGAGGAATGGGCGCAGGGCTTTCTGCTGCGCATGGAGTCGGGCTACACCGAGGGCACCGTCGGTTTCGGTATCGATGCATTGGGGATGCTCGGTCTGAAGCTCGATTCCGGTGACGGCACAGCCGGCAGCGGCCTGCTCCCGGCCGACCGCTCCGGCGGCTCGCAGGATGAGTATTCCAAGCTCGGCCTGACCGCCAAAGTGAAGGTTTCCAACAGCACATTGAAAGCTGGCGCGCTGCACTTTCGCAGCCCGATCGTCTCGGCCAACGACTCACGCCTGCTGCCGCAGACCTTCCAGGGTGCACTGCTGAATGTTCAGGAAATCGACAACCTGACCCTGCAGGGCGGCAAGATCAACCGCATCAAGGCCAACAGCTCCACCGACTACACCGAGATGACCGGCAACCGCATCGGCGGCAAAAGCGACTCCTTCGTGTTCGGCGGCGGCGAATACAAGATCACCCCGCAGCTCACCGCAGGCCTGCATTACGGCACCCTCGAGGACGTCTACCAGCAGTACTACGGCACGCTGGTGCACGTACTGCCGCTGGGCGATGGCCAATCGTTCAAGACCGATCTGCGCTACTCGCAAAGCCGCGAGGACGGCAACTTCCGCGACCTCGACAACAAGGCTTTCGGCGCCATGTTCACCTACAACATGGGCGGCCACGCCTTCGGTGCCGGCTACCAGCGCATGAGCGGTGACGACCCGTTCCCGTACATCGCCAGCAGCGACCCGTTTCTGGTCAACTTCGTGCAGATCAACGACTTCGCCAACGTCGAGGAACGCTCCTGGCAAGTGCGTTATGACTACAACTTCGCCAGCATCGGTATACCGGGGCTGACCTTCATGACCCGCTATATCTCTGGTGACAACGTCGAAGTCGCCGGCCGCAGCAGTGAAGGCAAGGAATGGGAACGTAATACCGATATCGCTTACGTGGTGCAGAACGGCCCGCTGAAGAATCTCGGGCTGAAATGGCGTAACGCCACGGTTCGCTCCAATTTCGGCAACGATCTCGACGAGAACCGCCTGATTCTCAGCTACACCCTGCCACTTTGGTAAGTACTCAACTCATGACGGGGCCCTTGCGGCCCCGTTCGCGTTTCTCGGGAAACAGGATAGTCATAGACTTTTAATCAAGTTGTATGACAACTTGCCGACTCCTGAGAATCATCCTGAAGAAGATGGCGAGGCGTTATCGTGAGCTTTTTACTGTCCTGGCAACAAAAATTCCGAGCCCTTATCGCGCTCACCCTGATCAGCCTGATCTTGATGGCGGCCGCTTCGTTATGGGCCAACCATCGCGTCAGTAGCGCATTACAGGCGAGGGAACAGGCGGCAGCCTATGCCAGCGCCAGTACCCAGCTGATGAACAACTGGTGGCAACAGAACGCACTGCGCCAACAGATCACTCCCGATCTGCAGGCAGAATTCGACAGCGGTCTCAATCAGCTGCAAGAACTCGTCGGACAACTGTTGACGCAGGCACAGGCACTGGAAGACGACGCCACCTTGCAATACGCCCAGCAGATTCAGACCGTGCTGCTGGAAGAACTGGCCCAACAACGCCAATGGCTCAGCCTCAATCAGACCCTGGGCCTGACCCCCTTCGAGGGCCAGCGCAAAACGCTGACCGAGAGAGGCAAGGCCTTGGAGGCGATCAGCTTCGATCTGATCAAACCGTTCATCAGCGGCGCCCTGAGCAGCCAACGTGACTACCTTTCCACCTTCGATCCAGCCTTCGCCCAGATTGCCCTGACGGCGATCGGCAAACTGCAGGAGCAGATCACGGAGCTCGAATGGCAGGACACGCCGATCGGCAAGAACGTGCAGGGTTATGCCCAGGCGTTCGGCGATATCCATGGCAATATCGAGCGCATCAACGCGACCAATCAGCGCCTGCGCCAATTGGGCGAACAGTTGCAAACGCGCATCGAAGAGCAGGCGCAAGCCCTGCAAAGCGGCCTGCTGCAGCGTCGCACGCAGGAAGCCGAACAGGCGCGCCTGTCGGCACTGTGGATGATGGGGCTGAGCTTCCTTGCCGTTGCCGCCCTGCTCTGCTTCACCCTGCTGCAGGCGTCACGCACGCTGGTCACCCGCCTGCGCAATGCCACCCAGTTGCTCACTCAGGTCGCTTCTGGCGATCTCACCGGCAAGCTGCCGGTAGGCAGCAACCCGCGTGACGAATTCAACCAGTTGGCCGAATCCGCCAACCGCATGATCCAGGGCATCGGCGGCATCGTTGCCGAAGTGGTGCGCGCCAACGGCGAGCTGAGCCGCCTGCATCATCACCTGGGCGATGCCATGCGCCAATTGGGTGATAACAGTACCCAGGTGGAGATGCAGACCGAGCAGGCTGCCTCGGCCTCGCACCAGATCAGCGCCACCCTCAACGACATGGCGCAACGCACCGCCGAAGTCGGCACTGCCACCACCAGCGCTTATGATGCCGCGCGCGATGGCGGCAAGGTAATCGCTGCCAGCGTCGACAGCATGAGTCGCCTGGCGCAGCTGATTCAGGACACCCACAGCCAGGTCGATGCTCTCGGCCAAAGCAGCGCACGGGTCAACGGCATCGTCGATGTGATCAATAGCCTCGCCGACCAGACCAACTTGCTCGCCCTCAATGCGGCCATCGAGGCGGCACGAGCGGGTGCCGCCGGCCGCGGCTTCTCGGTGGTGGCCGATGAGGTGCGCTCGCTGGCGCAGAAGACGGTCTCGGCAACCACCGACATCAGCGCCATCGTCAGCGAGTTCCAGCAGCAGACCCGTCACATGCACCAGTTGATGAGCAATGGCCTGAACCTGGCCGCCGACAGCGAGCGACATGCTGCTCAGGTAGCCGACGCCATCAGCTCCATCACCTCGGCGATGGAGCGCTTGACCGGCGAGATGAACCAGGTCGTGGTGGCCATCGAGGAAGTGTCCACCACCACCGAAGACATCGCCGACAAGATGGAAACCATCAACGTGCATACCGGGCAAAGCAAGGACCTGCGTCATACCCTGGGTGACCACACCGAGGGGCTGTCATCGCAGGTCGATGCTTTGGGGCGCAGCGCCAGTCAGTTCCGCCTGGCTTGAGTGAGACGAGCGCCCGGCCGGTATACCGCCGGCCGGGCATTCATGTTGACGGACTAGCGTGGCAGCCCATCGAGATACGCCTCGATGATCTGCGCGTACTCCTCACCTGCACGCGCCAGCCATTCTCCGGTGAGCTGCTGACCCACCTCGGCCAGACCACGGTGCAGTTGCGGGTCGATGTCCTGCACTACGGTCATGCCGCGCCTGGCGAGCATCCGCGTCTGATAGCCAGTCAAGGCCCAGGACAATGCCCACCCTGCCCGCTCGGCGCGCTCACCGGCATTCAGCAATGCGCGACGCTGTGCCTCTGGCAGACGCTGGAAAGCGCGCTCGTTGACGATAACGATGTTCTTCGGGATGAAAGCGCGCACGTCGTAGAAGTGCGAGGCGAAATCCCAGGCGCGCAGGTCCATGCCGGTGGCGTTGGAGGTGAGCATGATGTCCACCTGCCCTGCACGGAAGGCCTGCGGCACGTCCTCGGTATTGATGGTCGTCGGCTGAGCGTGGAGCAAATGGGCCAGACGCGAGATGGTCGGGTTGTAACTGCGAAAACGCAGATCGCGAACGTCCTCCGCAGTCTGCAGCGGGCGATTGCTGAACAGGCTCTGCGCCGGCCACGGCACCGCATAAACCAGGCGTACGCCATCGGCCAGCAGGCGGCGCTCCACCGCCTCACGGCTTACCGCCCAGAGCTTGCGCGCCTGCTCGTAGTCGGTGGCGAGAAACGGCAGACTGTCCAGTTCGTAGATCGGATCTTCATTGCCCAGCGCAGACATGAACACATCGCCGATCTGAATATCGCCACGGCTTACCGCCGGCTTGACTTCGGGACGACGATACAGAGTGGAGTTCGGATGAACGCGAATATCCAGCTGGCCTTGGGTGGCCTGACGAACATTCCTGGCGAAGTCCACCGCCACGCGGCTGATGAAATTGCCGGCAGGCTGTTCCACGGACATGGACCAACGTTCAGCGCCGTACAGGGGTAACGCCAGAGGTAGAGTGACAAGTAATGCGCAAAACACGGACATGCAAGGTACGGTCTTCATTGGGTTGCCCCCGTAGACTGGTAGACCAGGTACATGAGTCGACTGGAAAGAAACGCAAAAGCCCCCGGGTACGGGAGACACCGGGGGTTGCGCCAGAACGGCGCCAAGGAGCGTCTCACCCAGTCACTGTCGAGGGCCGAGACAATGCTGTCCAACGGGAAAAACCGGCGCCTGGCGATCAGAAAATCCGATGCGTGCACCATCAGCTTTTCCTATCTCCGGCGGATGTTTTAATTAGTTGGACGCTTCTCGGCGGCACCGGAAAAATGAAGCCAACGCCCAGAACAGCCCAAAGCTGTCGGACCACATCCATGCACGCCATGATTAGGATGCTCACTTGAACAGCCTGCTTTTGAATTGCGACATCGGCGAAAGCTTCGGCGCCTGGACCATGGGCCTGGACGCCGAGGTCATGCCCTACATCGACTGCGCCAACATCGCCTGCGGCTTCCACGCCTCCGACCCCAGCGTGATGCGCAAGACCGTGGCCCTGGCCATGGCTCACGACGTACGTATCGGTGCGCACACTGCCTATCAGGATCTGGTCGGTTTCGGCCGTCGTTCGATGGACTGCACGCCGCAGGAAGTCGAAGACCTGATGCTCTATCAGATCGGTGCGCTGGAAGGCATCTGCCGCAGCCAGGGTACCCACGTCAGCTACGTCAAACCGCACGGCGCGCTGTATCAGGACATGATGCGCAAGCCCGCCACCCTGCGTGCGGTGATGAGTGCCGTGGCCAAGTACAACCGCCATCTGCCGCTGATGCTGATGTGCACCCGCGACAACAGCCAGTTCCAGGCGCTGGGCGATGAGTTCGGCCTGACCCTGTGGTTCGAGGCTTTCGCCGACCGCGCCTACGACGCCGCCGGTTTCCTGGTCAGCCGCAGCCTGCCGGGTGCCATGCACCATGACAGCGAAGTGATCGTCAGCCAGGCGATTACCCTGGCGCGTGGCGAGGCGCTGCAGGCCAGCGACGGCAGCGCTCTGCAGTTGAACGCGCAGACCCTGTGCGTACATGGCGACAACGCCAGCTCGGTGGCTGCCGTGCAACGTATCCGGCAGGCCTTCGACGGCCTGGGACAGGCATGAAGGCGCCCAACGTCCGGCTGGAAGTCGCCGGCATAGACAGTCTGATCCTGCGCCTGTTCGACTTTATCGATGAAGCCAACATGCCGTGGATGCTGGCAGCGCGCACGCGCCTTCAGGAAGTGTTCGGCGGCGCGCTGATCGACCTGGTGCCCTCCTACACCACCCTGTTGTTGCACTACGACCTGTGCCAACTCGACAGCAAGCAGGCGCGGGCAAAGGTCGCTGAAGCATTCGACGGTTTGCAGCCTGCCGACCTGCAGGGCGGCCGCGAACACCAGTTGCCCACCTGGTACGACCGCAGCGTCGGCCCGGAGCTGCAACTGCTGGCACGCCGTAGCGGGCTGAGCGAGGCCGAAGTGATCACCCGGCACAGCGGCCATGCCTACCAGGTGTTCGCCCTGGGTTTCGCCCCCGGTGTCGCCTTCATGGGCCTGGTCGAGGAAATCCTCGCTGCGCCACGCCTGAGCACACCGCGCAAGCGCATCGCCGCCGGTAGCGTCGGTATCGCCGAACGGCAGACAGCCGCCTACCCGGTGGTTTCTCCCGGAGGCTGGAACCTGATCGGGCGCACGCCAAGCCGCCTGTTCGGCAGCGATATCGAAGGCTACAGCCTGCTGCAACCCGGTGATCGCGTGCGCTTCGTAGCCATCGACCGCGCCGAGTTCATCCGTCTGGGCGGCGACGACAGTCCGCTGGAGGCCGGCCAATGAACGCTCTTGATGGCGGCTTGCGTGCATTGCGCAGCAGCCCTTTCGTTCATTTGCAAGATGGTGGACGTTTCGGCGTACGCCACCTTGGTGTGACCCAATGCGGGGCCCTGGACTGGATCGCCCATCACTGGGCCAACTGGTTGCTGGGCAATCCGCTGACTGCCGCCGTGGTGGAGATCACTCTGGGTAATGCCGAGTTCGAATGCAGCCGCGACGCTACCCTGGCGCTGACCGGTGCCGACCTCGGTGCACGGCTGGACGACCAGCCGCTAACACCGTGGCGCAACTTCGCAGTGCGCAAAGGCCAGCGCCTGAGCTTCGCCCAGCCGCGCCAAGGCGCGCGTGCCTACCTGGCAGCACCGGGTGGATTCCAGGCACCCTTGGTGCTCGGCAGTTGCGCCAGTATGCTGCGCGAGGGGCTTGGCGGCCTGCTGGGCGATGGCCGTGCCATTGCTGTCGGCGACTCGCTGGGCTGGACCGCTGCCACTGGCGCAACGCGGCAGATGCCCGCCGAATTCATTCCCGAATATCAGGCCGCGCCTCGCCTGCAACTGGTACTGGGCGCGCAAATTGGCGACTTTCGCGGGCAGAGCCTGTTCGACGCCTTCAACAGTGAATGGCTGATCGACCAACGCGCCGACCGCATGGGCATTCGCCTGAATGGTCCGCAACTGCAATGCCAGCGGGGCTCGATGATCTCCGAAGGCATCCCCTTGGGCGCCGTACAGGTGCCGCCGGACGGCCAGCCGATCATCCTGCTCAATGATCGCCAGACCATCGGTGGCTACCCGCGCCTGGGTGCGCTGACGCCACAGGCCGTGGCTCGGCTGGCGCAATGCCTGCCAGGGCAGACCGTACACCTTGTCCCCACCACGCAGGACAGCGCCCTGCTAACCCAGCGTCAACTCCTGGCGCAGTGGCAATAGCGCCGCGTAGCAATGGCCCACCAGCGTCAATGGCGGGTCATTGCGGCGCTGGCGATCAGCCTCTCATTTCTGTTGCCAGACTGTTCATGAACAGCGCCGCAGATAGCGGCTGAAGCCGCAAATGCATTAAAGTCGGCGGTCTGCACGCGCGGCAATCAAAGCCCCGCCCATCCGCCAGAAGAGCCCTACGATGGAACACCGTGAAGCGCTGGTCGCGTTACGCCAATTTCTCTCCACTCAGATCCTCGGCCAGGAAAAGCTCATCGAGCGTTTGCTGATCGCCCTGCTCGCCGATGGCCACCTGTTGGTCGAAGGTGCCCCTGGTCTGGCCAAGACCAAGGCGATCAAGGAGCTGGCCGAAGGTATCGAGGGCGAGTTTCATCGCATCCAGTTCACCCCGGACCTGCTGCCAGCAGACATCACCGGCACCGAGATCTACCGCCCGGAAACTGGCAGCTTCGTGTTCCAGCAGGGGCCGATCTTCCACAACCTGGTGCTGGCCGACGAGATCAACCGCGCCCCGGCCAAGGTGCAGTCGGCGCTGCTCGAAGCCATGGCAGAGCGCCAGGTCTCGGTCGGACGCTCGACCTACGATCTGTCGCCGCTGTTTCTGGTCATGGCCACGCAGAACCCCATCGAGCAGGAAGGCACCTACCCGCTGCCCGAAGCGCAACTCGACCGCTTCCTGATGCATGTGAAGATCGGTTTTCCCGACGCGGCCGTGGAGCGCAAGATTCTCGCCCAGGCCCGTGGCGATGCGCTCAACGGTGAGGCCAAGCCCGAGCATCGGGTCAGCCAGCAGGCGGTGTTCGCCGCACGCAAGGAAATTCTTGGCCTGTACATGGCCGATGCCGTGGAGGAATACCTGGTGCAACTGGTCATGGCCAGCCGCACCCCGGCCAAGTTCGCCGCCGAGCTGGCCGACTGGATCGCTTACGGCGCCAGCCCGCGCGGCTCCATCGCCCTCGACCGTTGCGCGCGCGCTCATGCCTGGCTGGCCGGGCGCGACTTCGTCAGCCCGGAAGATATCCAGGCGGTGCTGTTCGACGTGCTGCGCCACCGCATCATCCTGTCTTTCGAGGCGGAAGCCTCGGGGGTCGATCAGGATCGCGTGATCCAGCGCATCCTCGACGTGGTGGCGGTGGCCTGAATGCCATATTGCGCGCTTGTCTCCCCTCTCCCGCTTGCGGGAGAGGGGGCGGGGGAGAGGGCAGCGAAACGCTCCACCCTCTCCCCAGCCCTCTCCCATAAATGGGCGAGGGAGCACGGCAGGATGGCGTGAGATCGATATGTCCAGCCCAACCCCGGCACCCGGCATCCATATCACCCTCGGCGAGCTGATCGACATGCGCCACAAGGTGCATGAGGTGCCCCTGTTCTCCACCCCGGCCCGGCGCAGCCCGCTGATAGGCCTGCATCACTCCAAGCTGCGCGGCCGTGGCGTGGACTTCGACCAGGTACGCGTCTACCAGCCGGGCGACGACGTGCGCACCATCGACTGGCGCGTCACCGCACGCACCCAGGAGCCGCACACCAAGCTGTTCCATGAGGAACGCGAGCGCCCCATCTTCATCATCAGCGAGCAGAGCCAGCGCCTGTTCTTCGGCTCCGGCCAATGCTTCAAGTCGGTGCTGGCCGCTCGCGCCGCTGCGCTGATCGGCTGGGCCGCGCTGGGTCACAACGATCGTATCGGTGGCCTGGTGTTCGCCGACAACGAGCATCACGAGGTCAAGCCACGGCGCAGCAAGCAGAGCCTGCTGCAACTGCTCAACCTGCTGGCCCGCGCCAACCAGGCGCTCGGTCCGGAAAGCCAGGCCAACACGAACCGCGACAATTTTGGCCTGGCCCTGCGTCGCGCCCGCGAGGTGCTGCGCCCGGGCAGCCTGGTGATCGTGCTCTGCGACGAACGTGCCCTCAGCGACAACGCCGAACAGCAACTCACCTTGCTCGCACGCCACACGGACCTGTTGCTGCTGCCGCTGTCCGATCCGCTCGACCACGCCTTGCCGGCCGCCGGCCTGCTGCGTTTCACCCAGAACGGTGCGCAGCTGGAGCTCGACAGCCACAACGGCGACCTGCGCCAGGCTTATCGCACCCAGGCCCAGGCCCGTGAGGCACGCTGGCAGCGCCTGGCACAGAAGCTGGGCGTGCCGTTGCTGCCGCTGAGCACACAGTTCGAACTGGTCGAGCAATTGCAGGAGCAGCTCAGCAGCCTGCACGCGAGAAAATCCCTATGAATCCCATCGACCAGTTGCAGCCGCTGATCGATCCAGCGCCCGTGCCCTGGTGGCCACCAGCACCCGGCTGGTGGTTGCTGGCTGTGCTCTTGCCACTGCTGGCTTGGGGCCTGTGGCGCTTGCTGCGCAACTGGCGACGCCGTCCGCCAAAGGTGGTCACGCAGCAAACACTCGACCCACTGCGCCAAGCTGCGCTCGACGAACTGTCGCGTCTGAGCAAGCCCTTCGACGGCGCCCCGGCCGGCCCCTGGCTGCAGCAGCTCAACGCCCTGCTCAAGCGCCTGTGCCGCGAACGCTATCCCGAGAGTGCCAGTCACACCCTGAGCAGCCGCGCCTGGCTGGCGTTTCTCGATAACCGCTGTCCGGCGGCGGGTCTGACCCGCTGGATGATACTCGTCGACGGCAGCTACAGACCGCAGTGCACGCTGAGCGACAAGGCCATCGTGGAGCTCGATCAGGCCATCGCCACCTGGATTCGCAAGCATGTTTGAGTTCGCCTGGCCCTGGGTCTTTCTGCTCGCGCCGCTGCCCTGGCTACTGCGCGTGCTGCTGCCGCCGGCCGACAGCGGTGATGCGGCGCTGCGCGTCGGCTTTCTCGACGAATTGCAGGCCCTGAGCGGGCGTCGTGCCCGTGCTGCGCTGCCCAGCTGGCGCCAGCAAGCGCCGCTGGTGCTGCTCTGGTGCCTGCTGCTGTGCGCTGCCGCCCGGCCACAGTGGGTCGGCGAACCGCTGCCGCTGCCCGCCAGCGGCCGCGATTTGCTGCTGGCGGTGGATGTCTCCGGTTCCATGGATTACGCCGACATGCAGTGGGATGACGAGCCGATCAGCCGCCTGGAACTGGTCAAACGCCTGCTCGGCGATTTCATCGAAGGTCGCCGTGGCGATCGCGTTGGCCTGATCCTGTTCGGCAGCCAGGCCTATCTGCAGGCGCCGTTGACCTTCGACCGCCACACCGTGCGCACCTGGCTGGACGAGGCGTTGATCGGCATCGCCGGCAAGAACACCGCCATCGGCGACGCCATCGGCCTGGCGGTCAAACGCCTGCGCCAGCGCCCGGCGCAAAGTCGCGTGCTGGTGCTTATCACCGACGGAGCCAACAACGGCGGCGAAATCGATCCGATGGTGGCTGCACAACTGGCCGCCGATGAAGGTGTGCGTATCTATGCCATCGGCATCGGCGCCGACCCACAGCAAAGCGGTGCATTCGGCAGCTTCGGTTTCAGCGCGTTGGATCTGGACGAAACCAGCCTGCGCGCGATCACCGACGTCACGGGCGGTGAGTATTTCCGCGCACGCAATCAGGCCGAGCTGACCCAGATCGAACGGACGCTCGATCGCCTCGAACCCGTCGCCCAGCAAACCACGCTCGCCCGCCCGGCTCAGGCGCTCTATGCCTGGCCACTGGCGCTGGCGCTGCTGGGCTCGCTGCTGCTGGTTAGCCAGGTGCTCTGGCCTGACCTGCTACAGCGGCTCAGGAGGCGCACATGAGCATGCTCTGGCCGGAATGGCTGCGCCCATTGTGGCTGCTGGCCGCGCCCTTGCTGGCCTGGCTGCTCTGGCGCCTATGGCATCGCGAGCGCCAGAGCGGGCGCTGGCAACTGTTGCTGCCCCCTGTATTCCATCAGGCGCTGCTCAAAGGCGGCAGCGGCCGCTCCAGCAAGCTGCCCTGGCTGGCACTCGGCCTGGCCTGGCTGCTCGCCGTACTGGCGCTACTCGGCCCCAGTTGGCAGCGCGTCGAGCAGAGTAACCAGAAGCCTGCCGACCCACTGTTGATCCTGCTCGAACTGACGCCGCAGATGCTCGCAACCGACGGCCGGCCCAATCGCCTGGAACAGACCCGGCGCAAGTTGCTCGACCTGCTCGAAGCCCGTCGCGACGCGCAGACGGCGATCATCGTTTACGCCGGCAGCGCACACAGCCTGGTGCCGCTGTCCGATGACCTGGCCACCAGCCGCAACCTGCTGGAAGCGCTTAAACCGTCGCTGATGCCGGAGCCGGGCCGACGCGCCGATCTGGCCGTCGCGCGCGCGCTGCAACTGCTCGACCAGGCACCGCTGGGCCAGGGCCGCCTGCTACTGATCACCAGCGCCCTCGATGATGAGGAGCGCAACGGCATCCAGCAGGCACTGGAGAAACGCTCGGTACCACTGCTGGTGCTGGGCGTGGGTAGTCGCGAAGGCGCGCCAGTGGTGCAAGAGGACGGTAGCTTTCTCAAGGACTCGCGCGGCGCCATCCTGATCCCACGTCTGGATGCACGCGGCCTGCGGGAAACCGCCGAAGCCCATGGCGGCCGCTATGCGCCGATCCGCCTGGACGACGACGACCTGCGCCGCCTGGGCCTGCTCGATGGCCCGCAGGCCATGCGCGCGGCAGGTGAGCCGACCTTGCTCGACAGCCATATCGACCAGGGCTACTGGCTGCTGCTGCCACTGCTGTTGCTGGCCGCCTGTGCCGGGCGCCGCGGCTGGCTGTTCTGCCTACCACTGCTGCTGATGCTGCCGCCACAAAGCAGCCAGGCCTTCGAATTCGACGACCTCTGGCTGCGCCCCGATCAGCAGGGCCAGCGCCTGCTGGAAGCACAACGCCCTGACGAGGCCGCCCAACGCTTCGTCGATCCGCAGTGGCAAGGCAAGGCTCTCTATGAGGCCGAGGATTACTCTGCCGCCGCAGAGCGTTTCGCCAAGGGCGACAGCGCCATCGATCACTACAATCGCGGTAATGCCCTGGCCAAGGCCGGTGAACTGGAAGCGGCGCTGGATGCCTATGAGCAGGCCCTGGAACGCCAGCCGGAGCTGGCGGCCGCGCAGCACAACAAGGCCCTGGTGGAAGAAGCGCTGCGCCAGCGCGAGAATCAGCAGCAATCCGGCGAGGGTGACTCGGCCGAGCAGCAGGCACCAGACGACGATCAGGCCGAGCCGACGGAATCCACGGCCGGCCAGCCCGCCGACAGCACCGCTGCACAGCCTACCCAGCCGAGCAGTAGCGGTGAGAACAGTGAAAGCAGCGCAATACAGGGCAGCGCGAATGGCACCGGGGACTACAGCCAACCCGACAGCCACACCGACAGTGCCTCCCCGGACGATGCCGAGCCCGTTGAGCAACCGCGCACGGAAGCCGATCTGGGCACCGCGGCAGAACGTCGGCAAGCGCTGGAACAATGGCTGCGGCAGATCCCGGACGATCCGGCGGAGCTGCTGCGGCGCAAATTCTGGTATGAACAGCAACAGCGTCAGGACTCGAACCGATGAAGCGTCTGGTCTTCCTGCTTCTTCTAGTGCTCGCGGGGCAGGCCCATGCCGAAGCCTTTTTCGCCAGCGTCGACCGCACTCGCCTGAGCGAAGGCGAAACCGTGGTGCTGACGCTGGAGTCGACTGACCCGACCCGCTTCGGTCGGCCCGACTTGAGCCCGCTGGAGAAAGACTTCGAGGTACTTGGCAGTCGCCAGGTCAACCGTCTGAGCAGCATCGGCGATGCACCGCGCGCCAGCACTCGCTGGATCCTCACCCTGCAGCCGCGCCGCAACGGCGAGGTGACAATCCCGGCAATCCGCCTGGAAGACGCCGAAACCCTGCCGATCACGCTGAATGTCGAGGCAGCCGTCAGCGCAGGCGATGGCGAACAACTCGCACCGGTATTCATCGATGCCAGCCTCGATCAGGACAACGTCTACGTCCAGGCCCAGGCGGTGCTGACCCTGCGCATCTACCACTCGGTGTCCATGTACGACGACAGCAGCCTGACGCCGCTGCGGTTGCCCGATGCCCGCGTCGAACAACTGGGCGAACCGCGCACTTACGAAAAGAGCATCGGCGGCGTGCTGCACGGCGTGATCGAACTGCAGTACGCCATCTATCCGCAACGCAGCGGCGAGCTGGTGATTCCCGGACAGACTTTCAGTGCCACCCTGGTCGACCGCTCGCGCAATACCGACTTCCTGCCATTCGGGCCGCGCACCGGCAAGGTCTCACGGGTCAAGTCCCCCGACATTCCGCTGCTGGTCAAACCGAAGCCGGCTGACTACCCGCCTGACGCGCCCTGGCTGCCTGCACGTGCACTGGGCCTGGCGGAAACCTGGAACCCGCAACCGGAGCAGAGCCAGGTCGGTGACTCCCTGACCCGCCGCCTGATTCTCAAGGTCGACGGACTTTCCAGTGCTCAGCTGCCGCCATTACCGGCGACCCAGGTCGACGGCCTGCGTCGCTACCCGGATCAGCCGCAGATGAGCGACCAGAAGAGCGAAACCGGCATCATCGGCACCCGCGAGGAACGCGAGGCGCTGGTGCCTAATCGCAGCGGCAGTTTCGACCTGCCGCCTCTGGAAGTGCTGTGGTGGAACACCCAGACCGACACACTGGAGCGCACCACCCTCTCCGCCCGCACGTTGCAGGTCGCGGCAAACCCGCAACTGCAGAACGATGAACAACCCAATACACCGATGGTGACGACCCAGGTGATCGAGGGGCCGGACCTGTGGCCCTGGCAGTTGGCCTGCGCGCTATTGAGCGTAACCACGCTGCTCGGCTTCGGCTTGTGGTGGCATGCCCGTCGGCAACCGGCGATCCAGCGCGTGGCACAGAGCGGCCCCAGCCCGCGCACGCTGCTCGACGACATCAAGCGCGCCTGCCAGGCCGGCGATGCCCAGGCCACGCGTCATGCACTCGACGCCTGGGCCCGTCAGCAACCGGAAACCCTCGCCGATATGGCAGCACGCTACGTACCGCTGTCGGACGCCCTGGACGGTCTCAACGGCGCGCTGTACAGCGAAGTTGGCCAACAGTGGCAAGGCGAGGAGCTGTGGAAGGCGATTCGCAACTTGCCCGCCGCACAGGAGCCAAGCGCAGCGCCGCAGGAAAGCAACGCGCTACCGCCGCTGTATCCACGCTAGCGCTGCCCTCGCGGGCATCGAAGCGAACCCCCACGCAGCACGTCCGGATCACGGCGACAACGCCACGTGTCAGGCGCCTACGGATTGCAGTGGCCCAACAGAACTGTAGGAGCCGGCTTGCCGGCGATACACCCTATAGCAGCGATGATCGCCAGCAAGCTGGCTCCTACAGAGCGCACATCGGAAACATACCGATAGCCCATAAAAAAACCGCGGCCCACGGGCCGCGGTTTTCGTTCTACGCGATAGGCATCAAGCCTTGGCGCGCATTTTCTCGGTATTGATCAGGAAGCGAGCCAGAGCCGGCAGCAGCCAGATCGCACCGATCATGTTCCACAGGAACATGAAGGTGAGCATCAGGCCCATGTCTGCCTGGAACTTGATCGCCGAGAAGATCCAGGTCGCCACACCGATGGCCAGGCAGACGCCGGTGAACAGTACCGCCTTACCCGTGGACTTCAGCGTCTCGTAGTAGGCTTCCTGCAGCGGCATGCCCTGACGCAGGTAGGTCTCCAGACGGCTGTAGATGTAGATGCCATAGTCGACACCGATACCCACACCCAATGCGATCACCGGCAGCGTGGCGACCTTCACACCGATACCCATGAAGGCCATCAGCGCGTTACCCAGCACCGAGGTCAACACCAGTGGCAGGATCACGCAGAGGGTCGCTGCCAGCGAGCGGAAGGTCAGCAGACACATGATGCTTACCGCCGCGTAGACGGCGATCAGCATGGTGGTCTCGGACTCGGCGATTACCTCGTTGGTCGCGGCTTCGATACCGGCGTTACCGGCAGCCAGTACCACCTGAAGGTCGTCAGTGGTGTGCTGCGCAGAGAACTCTTCAGCCGCAGCCACGGCGCGCGACAGGGTCTCGGCCTTGTGGTCCTCGAGGAACACCAGCACCGGCGCCACCGAGCAGTCGGCGTTGTACAGGCCTTCGGCACGGGCAATGGAGTTGTTCAGTACGTCCTGGTTACGCGACAGGGTTTCCCATTTCAGGTTGCCCTCGTTCATGCCCTTGATCACCTGCTTGGACACGGTGACCATGGAGATGGCCGACTGCACGCCCTCGGTGTTCTCCATCTTCCACATCAGCTCGTCCATGGCGGCCAGGCTGTCATAGGTAGAGCAGCCTTCGGGGCCGGTCTTGATCATGACTACCAGCACGTCGGAACTGGTCGAGTAGTTGCGGATGACGAAGTCATTGTCCAGGTTGTAGCGCGAGTCCGGATGCAGTTCCGGCGCGCCCTGATCGAGGTCGCCGATCTTCAGGTTCTGCCCGTACCAGACACCACCAGCCAGCGCCACCACGGCAACGACAACGGAGATCGGTGCCACCATCGGATGGGCGAAGTTGGAAATGGCGCGCCAGATCGGATGATCCTTGGCAGCCTCCTCGCGGCTCTTCTTCACCGCACGGTTGCCGATACCGATATAGGAAATCACGACCGGCAGCAGGATCAGGTTGGTGAGGATGATCACCGCCACACCCATCGATGCGCCGATGGCCAGCTCGCGGATCACGCCGATATCGATCAGCAGCAGGGTAACGAAGCCAACTGCGTCGGACAGCAGCGCCACCAGCCCCGGGATGAACAGTTGGCGGAACGCCATACGCGCGGCGGAGAGTGCATCGGTCGCCTCACCCGATGCCATGGCGATGCCGTTGATCTTCTGCACACCATGGGAGATGCCGATGGCAAATACCAGGAATGGCACCAGCATCGAGTAGGGATCGAGACCGAAGCCCAGGGTGTGCAGCAAGCCCAGCTGCCAGATCACCGCGACCAGCGTGGTGATCAGCACCGCCAAGGTGCTCTTGACGCAGTGGGTGAACCACAGCAGCAGCACGAAGGTGATGCCGATGGCCACGGCAAAGAACAGCGCCACACCGATCAGGCCATCGATGAGATCACCGACCTTCTTGGCGAAGCCGATGATATGCACCTTGACGTTGGGATTCTGCGCCTCGTACTTCTGGCGAATCTTGTCTTCAAGCTCGTGAGAGAACTTCTGGTAGTCCAGCTTGATCAGCTTGCTCTGATCATTCGGGTCCGGGTAGGACTCGAGCAGCGGAATATCGACGATGCTGGACTTGAAGTTGTTCGCCACCAGGCGACCGATCTGACCGGACTTGAGAATGTTGCTACGCAGATCCTCAAGGCTATCTGCAGAACCGTCGTAGGTCTGCGGGATCACTTCGCCGCCAGCAAAGCCCTCTTCGGTCACTTCGGTCCAGCGCACGCTCGGACTCCACAGCGACTTCAGACCGGAGCGGTCGACGCCAGGAATGTAGAACGCCTCGTCATTGATCTGCCGCAGCGTTTCCATGTATTCCTTGCTGAAGATGTCACCATCGGTGGCTTCCACCGAGATGCGCACCGTGTTACCCAGGTTGGCCAGGTCATTACGGTGTTCGAGCATCTTCTGAATATAGGGGTGCCCCAGCGGAATCATCTTCTCGAAGCTGGTCTGCGGGCGTACCTGGGCAGCCTGATAGAACAGGAAGATGCTGATCAGCAGGCAGATCAGGATCACCGCCGGGCGATTGTTGAAAATCAGCCGCTCGAGGAAGGAAGCAGGCTGTTGTTGATGCTTGGTCATGCAAAGGCTCCCGGCTTGTTATTGTTGGCCCAGATCGGCGCCAGTCGAGGCGGCGAGGTGAACGCCGCCCTGCCCCACCAGGATCAGGTTGCCGTTATCCAGTGCAGCTACCCCGGCCAGCGAAAGGCGGTCGGGACGGTTGATCAGGCTGAAAGTCTGACCGTGATCCTTGCTGCGCAACACGGTGCCACCGTGCCCTACCACAGCGACGTTGCCATCATTGAGCAGCGCGCCATCGGCCAGACCGAACTCCAGCGGACCATTGTTCGGCGTATTGAGTTTGACCTGCTGCCAGCTATCACCGAAGTCGGTGGAACGGAACAGGTGGCCGCGCAGGCCGTAGGCCAGCAAGGTGGCCGACTGGTCGGTGCCGAGCACGCCGAACAGCGAACCCTCGTAGGGCAGATCCTCGATGCGTTCCCAGGTCTGGCCCCAGTCAGCGGAGCGGAACATCTGGCCCAGCTCACCGACGATAAACAGGCCCGAGTCCTTCACAGCGGCAATGGCATTGAGGTGATAGGCGTCTTCGTTGTCGAGACGATCGCTGACGTCTTCCCAGCTCTGGCCACCATCGGTGGTTTCCAGCAGCGCGCCATAAGCGCCCACGGCGTAGCCGGTCTCAAGATCCTTGAACCAGATATCCAGCAGCGGCGCCTCGCGTTCGAGGTCTTCGTACTGCTTGGTCCAGGTCAGGCCACCATCGGTGGTCGCGAGAATCTGCGCATCATGACCGACCACCCAACCATGCTGGGCATCGACGAAAAACAGGGAGGTCAGCATCTGGCGAGTCGGCACCTTGGCCTGCTGCCAGCTTTGCCCCTGGTCGTTGGAATAGAGAATGTGGCCACGGTCGCCAACGGCAACCAGGCGCTCGCCGGTGTTGACCACATCGAGCAACAGGCTGTGCACGGCCTTGGGCGACTCGATGGCGAAGCCGGCATCAGCCGCAGCCGAGGTCTCGGCCTGCAAGGGTGCGGCAGCGAAAGCCAGAATGGAAAGCACACTGCACAGCGAGAGCGCTTTAGCCAGCGGCGAATGGACACGGAGCGCCGATTTGCGCGCCAGGATGTGCGCCAGACCGGACTGGGTGCGCCGCATGACGGGCTCACTCATATACCTTCCCCCTTTCTTGTTATAGGCGGTAATGCCTTCAGAGCCTACTCACGATTTGCTGCGCGTCGGCTCTGCTACCTTAAAAACCAGCTCGGAATGCTCATGTACAAAAGTACACTGCGCTTCCTCGCTTGTTTTTGCCTTGCATTGCTCTAGCTCGCGAAACCGTGAATAGACTCTTAGCAGGCCGCTCATCCTAGCGAGCTTCGGAAAGCCCTGACAATTGGCGCGACGTTATGTTTTGTTAAGGCAAAAACCGCGTGATAGAAGCCTATCCATCAAGCTGATACGAAAAGGCCGCTACTACTGTAGCGGCCTTCGCGTGAGACTACACGACTATTATCGCGTACCGCGGCGACGCAGGGCTGCTGGCTTGAAGTAGCCGTCGTCCGGAGTGGCCTGGGTGAAGTCGATGGTATTGCTCTCTTCGTTGTCCAGGTTCTGCACGTGATAACGACGCGCCTGCAGATCATGGAACACATCGAGCGCGGACCAGGTGGTCGGCAGGTCGTAGTAGTTCTTTAGGTAGGCGATGGATACGCGCCACAGCTCGCCACGACCGTCGTACTGATCCACCACCGCAGCCTGCCAGCTGTCCTCGTCGAGGAACAGGGTACGCTTGGAGTAGATGTGGCGGGCGCCGGACTTCAGCGTGCCCTCGACCACCCATACGCGGTGCAGCTCGTTACGGGTCAGCGCCGGGTTGAGGTGACCAACCTGCAGCAGATCCTTGTACTTAACCTCGGGGCTGGTGACCTTGTAGTTGTTGTACGGGATGTAGATTTCCTTCTTGCCCACCAGTTTCCAGTCATATCGATCCGGGGCACCGTTGAACATGTCGGTGTCGTCGGCGGTACGCAGACCGTCAGCAGCGGCGATCGGGGTGTCGTAGGCCAGGTTCGGCGCACGACGCACGCGGCGCTGACCGGCGTTGTAACCCCAGGCCTGACGGGGTTCCTTGACCTGATCCAGAGTCTCGTGAACCAGTACCGCACCACCGGCCAGACGCGCCGGGCTGGTGGTGAAGGACAGGTAGTAGAACATGATGTTGTTCAGGTCGGCGAAGGAGCCGTTCTGCAGGTAGTACTTGAACAGCGCTTCCTGCTGGGAAGTGACCAGCGAGTAAGCGCCATTGCGCTGCACTGCCACTTCCGAGGCGCGACGTACAATGTAGGTGCCGCGGTAGCGGGCGATGTGGTTCCACAGCGCCTCGACACCGTTCTGCGGGATCGGGAACGGGATACCGCCGTAGGCATCGGAGAAGCCGTTGCCGCCATCGACCAGCTTGGCGCTGGTGGCGTTCTTGACGGTGTTGTCATAGACCCACTGCGGCGCGGAGCCGGAGCGACGGCTCTGATACACCGGCATCTGATAGGTTTCCGGATAAGCCTTGAACATGGCGATCTGACCCGGGGTCAGGTTGGCCTCGTACTGGCTCAGGTTGGCCGCGGTGATGGTGAACAGCGGCTTGTCGTCGGGGAACGGATTGACGTGGTGCTGGCCCGAGCGGCTGTATCCAGCCGGGGCCTGGGTGATGCCACCGGTCCAGGCCGGAATGGTGCCTGCGGCATTGCCGGCTTTTTCGGCGCCGAAGGGGGTCAGGGTATCGCCAAGTTTTGCGGCTTCCTGCGAGGAAACGGCAGCCAGCGCGGAGCCGGCGGAAAATGCCAGCGCAACGGCTACGGCCATCAGCCTGTGCTTGTTCAGCATGGGTAATTCTCCGTGAAGAGTATTGCCGGGTGCCCGAGAGCGCCCGGCGTATTTCTGGTTATAGGTATTAGAAGGAGTACTTGACGTTCAAACCGATGTTGTCGCGGTCACGCGCACCGTTGTTCTGGCCTGCGCCATAGAACTCGGTGTACTGGAGCTCGGCTTCCAGGCTGTTCAGGTAGCTGGCGCGCATACCGACGGTGTAGGCCTTGCGACCTTCGATGAAGTTGCCGGTCTGGTGCGAGTTACCTTCGAAATCGTGCTTGAACACCGCGAATGGCGACAGGTTTACGCCGGCGTAGACGTCGTTCCAGGTGCCAGAGAGGACCAGGGTGTAACCGTAGGCGTTCTTGTTGACTTGGTCGTCACGGTCGTAGCCGGAGATGTAGGAGCCATTACCACGCCCCGAGTAGTAGCGAGTGCCATTGCGCGAGTCGTACTGCAGGCTGTCACCACGCAGGTGCTCTGAGGCCAGCTCAGCGATACCGAACAACGAGTCAAAGCCCAGACTCGGGCCGAAGTTATAAATGGTACCCAGGGAAGTGTTGAATGCTTCAACGCGGGTGTAGTTGTGAATTTGATCGCCCAGTTGCACTTGCTGGCCACCGATATTCACACGACCACCGCCAGCCAGTTGAGGAGCCTGGGTCAGCAAATCGCCGAGCAGATCGTTGGTTGCAGCAATGCCGATCGGCAGGTTCGGGCGGTAGGACAGCTCACCAAAAACGGAAGCGTTACCTACGGTTGTGTTGAAGCTGAAACCGTACATGCGGATGTCTTCGGCATACTCGCGACGCGCATTGACCTGGTTGGCTACGTCGATGGTAGCCAAGCCACCAGTGGCGTTAGTCACAGCGCTGGTCAGAGCATTCGAGTAAGCAGTAGCCAGCGCAGGGTTCAGTGCCGGGTTGGCCAGTACAGTTTGCAGGGCAGCAACGGATACACCTGCCTGAGCTGCGACCGCCCGTTGCACTTGAGGGCTCAACGCCCCTTGCGCCTGAGCGGCAATCGCACCGAGATCAAGGCCCTGGTATGCACCCAGGTCAGCATAAATAGTCGGCTCTTTGGCGTGGTAATTGACGAAATAGAAACCAAACTCGGTCGAGTTCAACTCTTCAGCGATATAACGGAACGCGACACCAAACTGACCGTCGTTCTTGGCATTGATATCCGGACCAACGCTGGCCACCTTGATGTTGCCGCTGCCGTCAACGGTACGACCGCCTTGCAGACCACCGATACCCGCAGCGCTTAAGCCGGAATACAGGCCACCCAGGGGAATAAGCGCAGTTTGAGTCGAATAGGCAGTATTACCGCCGTCCGCGAACAGATCGGTCTCGGAGAAATAGGTACCCACCGGGTCGATGGCGGTTTCTTTCCAGTTCCACTGGTAGAAGGCTTCCATGGAAAGATTGTCAGTCAGGCCGACGTTGAAGCTCAGCGCCTCGACAGGCACCAGCACTTCCTTCACTTCAGAACCTGGCAGACGGAATTTGGCGGCGTCGACCGGGTTGGTGGTGTTTACGCCGTTGCGGTAGAACAGACCTTCACCCCAGTTGAAAACCTGCTTACCCAGACGACCGGAAACCGGCATGTTGCCGACATCCCAGTTGCCATAGACGTAGGCGTCTAGGATCTGCGCATCACGGCCAGCCTTGTGACGGGTTTCGCGAGTGAAACTGTTGTCACGAGGAGCGCTCTGGCTCGGCTGAGCGGGCGAGTTGGCATCGTAATAGTCATTGCGCTTGTCCATGATCTGGGTGTCATAGAAAGCCGTACCACGGATAAAGACACCGTAATTCTGATAGGACGCTTCCAGGTCACTGGTGATCTTGAACACTTCGGAAACCAGGCCGGTATCGAAGTTGCGGTTGCCGTCGTTGGTGTTGATGTCGTCGTTGGTCTTGTCCTGGCCCTGGACGCGCCACAATTGACCGTAGGAGATGGTGGTATCGAGGGAGCCGGTGATTTCGTTATCGGCGAAGCTGAACTCCACCGCTTGAGCCTGGGCGGCGACCAGCAACGGCAGAACACCAGCGAACGCAAAGCCGGCCTTGGCCGGGGCAAAACGTAGAACGGGCTTGCGGGACTTAATTTCCATCGAGACTCACTCCGTGGACAGATCATTCTTTTGAGCGATCCCGAATCCGGGTCGCGATATGCCGTACTGGCGACGGCTTGTGTTTTTATTTGCAGCGACATGTTTTCAACGGCCAGCATGCTCTCGCACGCGGCCAAATCCTGTTCGTTACTGCAACCATGATGCCAATTCAAACGAATGTATCAGCGCAAAGACGCAAGCTAGACGACCGGAAGCCACCTGAACCGTGACTGATCAGCCATTGACCAACACGTCAGCTATTCCCCGAAAAACTGACGCACTTTGTCCTACGATCCGACGCTTTATGCCACTCACCACGCGCCTCGCAGCACAGCTGGGCAACGAATATCACCTCGCTGTCAAGCGACGAAGCCCGAACTTAAGTGTGCAAAGGCATAACGGACAGTATGCATATTTCATTGGGTAACGAAAAAGTGTTACCAGCCAGAGGCCGGTAACACTTTTTTTGTAGAGCAAAAAACGTCTTAGGCCAGGCTTTTGCTCACCACCTCGTAGACATCGCTGGACAGTTCACCGGAAGCGAGTATGCGCTCCAGCTCGCCCTTCATCAGCGCCTGACGAGCCGCGCCGTATTTACGCCAGCGGGTCAGAGGAGCCAGCAGACGCGAAGCGATCTGCGGGTTGAGGGCGTTGAGGGTGATCACCTGGTCGGCGAGGAAGCGATAGCCGGAACCATCGGCCTGATGGAAGTTGATCAGGTTCTGGTTGGCGAAGGCACCGATCAGCGCGCGCACCTTGTTCGGGTTCTTCAGGGTGAAGGCATCGTGCTGCATCAACGCATGCACGCGCTCCAGACCACCCGGCAGCGGGCAACCAGCCTGCACGCTGAACCACTGATCCATGACCAGCGGATTGTCCTTGAAGAAGTCGGCGAACATGGCCAGTGCCTTGCCCTGCTCTTCCTGGAATGGCGAATTGACCAGTACGGCCAGGGCCGTCAGGCGCTCGGTCATGTTGTCGGCGTTGTCGAACTGATCGACGCAAGCCGCCAGCACCTCGGGTTTCTCGCTGAGCATGAGGTAGGACAACGCGATGTTCTGCAGACTGCGGCGAGCGAAGTGCGCCGCCTCGGCCACGTAAGGGGTGGCCTTGGAGACTTCACGATTGGCTTGGTAGCGCGCCCACAGCGGGGCGAACAGCGCGGAAGCCAGCTCCTTGCGGGCGAATTCGCGCGCGGCGTGGATGGCCTCGACATCTGCGACCTCGCTGATCTCGGTCAGGTAGGCCTCGCCCGGCAGCGAGAGCATCTCCGCGACCATGGCCTGATCCAGCGACTCGTCTTCGAGCAATGTGCGCAGCGCGGCGACCAGGCGCTGATCCAACACCAGAGCTTCGCCGCGCTGATGCTGGCCGATCAGCTCCTGCAGCACCTGCACGGACAACTGCTGGCCAGCCTCCCAGCGGTTGAAGCCGTCGCTGTCGTGCTGCATCAGGAACATCAGCTGATCGCGGTCATAGGGGAAGTGCAGCTTGACCGGGGCGCTGAAGCCGCGCAGCAAGGAGGGCAACGGTTTCTCGGCGACGCCTTCGAAGGTGAAGGTCTGCTCGGCCTTGGTCACCGACAGCACGCGACTGCTGCCCTGTGCTGCTGCCTCACCCTGCAGGCGCAGCGGCAGTTCATTACCCTGCGCATCGAGCAGACCGAGCGCCACCGGAATCACGAACGGCTGCTTCTCGCTCTGCCCTGGCGTGGCCGGGCAGCTCTGGCGGAAGGTCAGGCTGTAGGTCTGTGCGTCGGAGTCATACGCCTCGCTGACCGCCAGGCGCGGCGTGCCCGCTTGGGTGTACCAGCGTTTGAACTGGGTCAGATCGATGCCACTGGCATCTTCCATGGCCTTGACGAAGTCGTCGCAGGTCACGGCCTGGCCGTCGTGGCGCTCGAAGTACAGGTCCGAGCCTTTGCGGAACAGCTCCGGCCCAAGCAGGGTGTGGATCATGCGCAGCACTTCCGAACCCTTCTCGTAGATGGTCAGGGTGTAGAAGTTGGAGATCTCCATGTACGCGTCCGGGCGCACCGGATGAGCCATGGGGCCAGCGTCCTCGGCGAACTGATGGGTGCGCAGGTAGGCCACGTCCTCGATGCGTTTGACCGTACGCGAATGGGTGTCGGCGGAGAACTCGCTGTCGCGGAACACGGTGAAGCCTTCCTTGAGCGACAGCTGGAACCAATCGCGACAGGTCACGCGGTTGCCCGACCAGTTGTGGAAGTACTCGTGCGCCACCACTGCCTCGACACGCTGGTGCGCGGCGTCGGTGGCGGTCTCGGCCTTAGCCAGGACGCAGCTGGAGTTGAAGATATTGAGCCCCTTGTTCTCCATGGCGCCCATGTTGAAATCGTTGACTGCTACGATCATGAAGATGTCCAGGTCGTACTCCCGGCCGTAGACCTCCTCGTCCCACTTCATCGAGCGCTTGAGGCTGTCCATGGCGTGCTGCACCTTGTCGATGTTCTCCGGCTCGACGTAGATGCGCAGCGCCACTTCACGCTTGCTCATGGTGGTGAAGTTGTCTTCCACGCACCAGAGGTCACCGGCGACCAGGGCGAACAGGTAGGCCGGCTTCTTGAACGGGTCTTCCCAGGTCGCCCAATGACGACCACCCTCTTCCGAGCCGCTGGCAATCGGGTTGCCGTTGGACAAGAGCACCGGGTAGGCATGCTGCTCGGCGCTGACCGTGGTGGTGAACTTGCTCATCACATCCGGGCGGTCGAGGTAGAAGGTGATCTTGCGGAAGCCTTCGGCCTCGCACTGGGTGCAGAACATGCCGCTGGATTTGTACAGCCCCTCCAGCGCGGTGTTGCTCTCCGGGTGAATGCGCACACTGCTGTCGACCACGAAGCGCTCCTGGGTCGGCTGCAGGGTCAGGTGGCTGTCGGTCAGGCTGTAATCGCCCCCGTCCAGCTCACGATCATCGAGCTTGAGCTCCAGCAGCTCCAGTTGCTGGCCATCCAACACCAGCTTCGGCAGACCTGCACCGGCTTCAGGGTTGCGACGCATGACCAGTTGCGCGTGCACCAGACTGTGATCCTCGAACAGCTCGAAGGTCAGGTGGGTCTCGTCGATCAGGTAATCGGGAACCTGATAGTCCTTCAGGTAGATGGTCTTGGATTGTTCGGTGCGCATGGCTCTTGGCCTCTCGTCTGCGGCGCCTCGGGCGCCGGTGGCAATCGGGTGTCAGGCGGCGATCTCGTGGACGGCCAACTGGTAGGCGGTGTACTTGCGGATATTGATCACGCCGGTATCGAACATCAGGTACTGGCCCTTGATACCGAGCAGGGTACCCTCGGCCAGCGGCTGCTTGTCCAGGTTGAAGCTGGTGATCTTGGCCGGATAGGCCTCGATGGGATAACGAATCGCCTGCACCTCGGCCGCGGACAGCGGCTGAATGGCCAGCAGGCCGAAGCGCTGCTGCAGCTCGGCAATGCCCGCGCCACAGCTGTCGAACAACTGCTCGCGAATGGCCAGCAGATCGACCGGCTCAGCGTCGCCTTTTAGCAACGCACGCCAGTTGGTCTTGTCCGCCACCTGACTGCGTAGCAGATCCTCGACGAAGCCGGACTGCTGCCGGGTGGCCACGCGTAGAATCGGCAGCGCTTGAGTCGCGCCCTGGTCGATCCAGCGCGTCGGCACCTGAGTAGCGCGGGTGATGCCGACCTTCACGCCACTGGAATTGGCCAGGTAGACAATATGGTCGGTCATGCAGAACTGCTCGCCCCAGCTCGGCTCGCGGCAGGTGCCTTGATCGTAATGGCACTTCTCCGGACTCATGATGCAGATATCGCATTGCGCCAGCTTCTGCATGCAGGGGTAGCAGTAGCCCTGGCTGAAACTGGTCTTGGTCTTGCGCCCGCAGTGCGTGCAATGGATAGCGCCGAGGAATTCCAGGCGCAAGTGCTTGCCCACCAGCGGGTTGACCGGTACTTCTTCCTCGCCCAGGCGAAAGGCGTATTGCACTGGTGCATCCAGGTGCGCCTTCATCTTGCTTAGCGAGCCACGCCCCAATTCGCTCATCAGTGCAGGGTATCCGAGGACTTGAACAACAGGTTCGGCACCGGCTCGGACTTGCTGCTGCATTCCTGCGGGCCCATGTAGCCGGTGCGCTCGTCCTCCGGCAGGTTCTGCACTTCCCAGGCGATCATCGCCTGCAGGCTCAGCTCTTTCTGCTCCTGAGTCAGCTTGCGGCCGTCCGGCCATTTGCCGATTTCCACGGCCAGCTTGAGGCTCTCGTAGATTTCCGGGGTGATGTTTTCAATCGCATCGAGAAAGGACGACATACAGGTCTCCAAATAAATCGTAGGGTGGGCCGGGCGGCGTTCCGCTTCAGCCCACCAAATAAATCAGCGTCTTGCCAGCATACCTCCAAGCAGCCCAGTCAGGCAGCCGATGAGCAGGCCACCGACGTGCGCGCCGTTGGCAATAGCGCCAACCCCCAGGGTTTCGAAGATGCCGGTCATACAGACAACCAGCCAGATCAGCATCATTACCAGCACGCCGGGCGGTAGCTGGTAGACCGGATTCGGCGCCAGGCGCTGGTAGATCCAGCAATGCCCGAGCAGGCCATAAAGCACGCCAGACAACCCGCCGAACAACGAAGGCCCAGCCCACCAGTATTGGGCGAAGTTCGACGCCAGGCCGAACAGCAAGGTCAGCCCGAGCAGACCAATGGCCCCCTGACGAAACTCGATGCGCCGCCCCAGCTCCCAGTACCACAGGCTGTTCATCGCCAGGTGCAGCCAGCCGAAGTGAATCAGCATCGGCGTGATCAGGCGCCACCACTGACCGCTGCTCAAAGTGGCATCCAGATAGGTCAGATAGATGCGCTCACCGTCGATACGAAAATCGACGAAGCTCAGCCAGCGGATGGTGGAAAAATTCTCGCCCGCCAGGGTCACGGCAAAGACGATGAAGGTCGCCAGCAGCACCAGTGCCGTAACCGGACTGCGCCGCAGCTGCGTGAAGAAGCTGTCCCGCACAGGCGCAGCGCCTACCGGCAACTCTCCACCGGCGTCGCCCTGCGGGTGACGCGCATAAAGCTCGCGCACCTGCCCGGCAAGCTGTTCACCTGGCACCCAGAGCACCTGCTCACCGCCCTCTTCCGCCACCCGGTGCGGCACGTTCAAACGCTGCAACAGGCCAACGAAGCCGCTCAAGTCGGTATCCAGCGGCAAGCGCAGCACTTCTACTGCCGTCATCGCGGCGCCTCCTGCGGGTCGACATCGACCCAGACGAATTTGCCCGCATCAAGACGTGTTTCCTGATCCAGGCGATAAGCGACCAAACGGCCGCCGACCACTGCGCTGTAGTCCAGGCAGGCCAGATTGGGCCGGATCGGCGCCGGCTTGCCGCGTCGCCAGTAGTGCCCGACGAACAACAGCGGCTCGTGCGCGCCATACCTGAGCAATTCGTCTTTCTGCAGTTCGGTCAGCGGCGTCTGCGCCGCCAGCTCCGGCAAGGCATCGGGTTGGAAGACGATATCGCCGTAGGTCTTCGGGTCCTCTTCCCAGAACTTGGTGCGGAAGTAGGAACGCGTGAAGCCATCACCGCTGGTCAGGGTCAGGCCGTGCGGCAGGCGCATGTCGGTGCCGCGCAGCAGGCGATCAAGCGCCATGTTGGCGAAGCTGCCGGGCACGGCCGAGGCCTGCAGGAAATGCTCGTCGATGCAGCCATCGGGAAATTGCGCCTGCAGCGGTGCGATCAGCTCGGCATCCCAGCAGGCGTGCACGACGCGGAAGCGCCCGGCGTCGATGAACAGTGGCATCTCATAGAACCAGCGGAGGAATTCGCGCCACTCCTGTGGATGGTCTTCGAACTGCGCCAATGTCTCGCGCATCAGGCGCTGATGACGCGGGCTGTGTTCGCGCACGTAGTGACGCCCGCTGCCTGGTGGAGCCGGTGTACTCCAGCCCAGCGCGTTGAACTCGTGGTTGCCCATGATGCACAGTGCCTGGCCTGCGCGAACCATATCGTGCACCAGGTGCAGGGCTTCACGAATGCCAGGGCCACGGTCGACCAAGTCACCGAGGAAGATCACCATGCGCGTCGCATGGCGCCACACGCCGCCCTGCTGGCTATAACCCAGGCGATCGAGCAGACGTTCGAGGGTGCGCGCACAACCGTGGATATCACCGATCAGGTCATAGCCACGATGGGGGTCGAGGGACATTCAGTCCTGCCCTCCCAGGCGGCTGCCCCAACCCAGCTTGGTGCGGCAGACCTCGTAGTAGTTGTGATCCAGCGGATGGATCAGGCGCAGCTTCTGCGCTTTCTTCGCCACGTGCAGGGTGTCGCCCGGCGCGCAGGTGAAGTGGTTCTGGCCGTCGCAGGACACCTGCGGGTAAATGGTCATGTCCGGTGATACCACCACCTTCAGCTCGCTGTTGCCGTCGACCACGATAGGCCGGCTGGACAGGGTGTGCGGGTACATCGGCACCACCACGATGGCATCGAGCTTGGGATGCATGATCGGCCCGCCTGCGGAGAGCGCGTAGGCGGTCGAGCCGGTGGGTGTAGCGACGATCAAGCCGTCGGCCTTCTGACTGCAGACGAACTGGCCGTCGATATACAGCTCGAACTCGATCATCCGCGTCGACTTGCCGGGGTGCAGTACCACGTCGTTGAGTGCATCGCCCTGGCCGATGGCCTCGCCCTGGCGGCGCACCTCGGCCTCCAGCAGAAAACGGTTCTCGGTGAGGTAGTGGCCTTCAAGCACCTGCGCCACCTTGAGCTCCAGCTCATCGGGGCGAATGTCGGTGAGAAAGCCCAGGCTGCCGCGGTTGATCCCCAGCACCGGTACCTTGTGCCGCGCCAGGGCGCGCGCCGCGCCGAGCATGCTGCCGTCGCCGCCGACGACGATCACCAGGTCGCAGACCTCGCCCAGCATCTTGCGCGAGGACGTCTGCAAGCCATGCCCAGGCAGCACGTCAGCGATGGTGTCCTCGAGGATCACATGCAGGTGGCGGTCGATCAGAAAGCGCTTGAGGCGGCGTACGGTTTCCAGAACCCGCGTGCTGCCCAGGCGCCCGATGATGCCGACATTGCGAAATTGCTCCATGGGACTCCCGCCAGACAGATAAGAAACGAAGAGAGATTATCGGCCAAACGCCGGGGCCGCAGCAAACCACTGCTGTTGCTGCGCTATGCTCGGGATCATGAGCGACCCTGACCTGATGCATGACCTGCTACAAAGCCTGCACACCCCTGCCGTGCGCGACTTGGCGTGGACACTGCTCTCGCCACCCATGCTCGGTGATACCACGAAAGCCCAGCGTCATCCCCTGCAAGCCAGCTGCTGGACGCGACAACCGCAACAACTGAAAGACTGGCTTGCGCAGCAGGACAAGGACCCCAGCCCACTGCACACTTGGCTGGCGGCAAAACCGGTGCGTCGCCTCGGCCTCTATTACGAACGCCTATGGCAGTTCGCCCTGCACGCGGCGCCGGATATAGAGGTGGTCGCCGCCAACCTGCCGATCCGTCAGAACGGCCAGACACTCGGCGAGTTGGACCTGCTATTGCGCGACGCGGAAGGCGAGCATCACCTGGAGCTGGCGGTGAAGTTCTACCTGGGCACGCGCGGTAGCGACGCGGCGGACTGGCTCGGCCCCGGCAGCCATGATCGGCTTGACCTGAAGCTCGGTCACCTCGCGCAGCACCAGTTGCCCCTGTCGTCGCGCCGCGAGGCACGCGCGACCTTGAACGAGCTGCAGTTGGGCGATACTCGGTCCGCCTTCTGGCTCGGCGGCTACCTGTTCTACCCCTGGCCTGGTGATTGCTCATCACCTCGCGGTGCGGCGCCCGAGCACTGCCAAGGCCGTTGGCTACGCCAGCGCGACTGGGATACGTTCGCCGCGACCAAACCGGACGCTCGCTGGCAACCCTTGCCGCGATTGGCCTGGCTGGCACCGGCGTTGGTAAAGACTGACGAGGCCTGGCCCGCAGACACCTTCCAGCAATGGCTGAAGCTGCTACCGCCCGACGCCCAAGCGCAACTGCTGGTGCGCCTGGAGGAAGATCACGCCGGGGATTGGCGAGAGGTCGAACGAATTTTTCTGGTCAACGATCAGTGGCCAGCGCAGTCGTAGCCCGGATGCAATCCGGGACGCTGCTACCGGCAATCCGCGGGCTTCACCCACCTCGTTGATAGGCCGCAGGGCCAGCGCCAATCAACGGCTACGTTCGGTACGCCCACCGGAACGCGCCAGATACCCTGCCCCGCTCTCACATAGCAGTGCGTCGCGCTGCACCGCCGGCAGGGCATCCAGGCCGCCACGCAGGGCATAAACGCTGTAACCCAGTTGCGAGAGCAGAAACACCGCACTGCTGCTGCGCTTGCCGCTGTCGCAGTAGCACAGGTAGGTGCGTGAGCGATCCAGCAGGCGCGCCTTGAGGCGCAACAGCTGCAGCGGCATATGCAGCGCTTGCGGCGCGTGCGCCTTCTCGTACTCTTCCTGCAGCCGCACATCCAGCCACTGCGCGCCCTGTGTCAGCAACCTGGCGCCCTCGCCCAGCGACACCTCGGCCACTACTGGAGCCTTGAGCAAAGCAAAGAAATCCTGACGATCCAGGCGCAGCACACTGCCCGCCTCGACCATAGTCACCGTGGCATTGCGTGGCCGATCAGCAAGCAGCGCTTCTTCACCGAAACAGGCGCCCACCTCCAGCTCCGCCAGCACCTGATGATCACTGCCAGCACCGCGAATCACCTCGGCGCGGCCACTTTCCAGGAAATAGCAACAATCGCCGGTAGCGCCTTCTTCAAGCACCTGGCTACCAGCAGCCAGCTCGACCCTCTGCAGCCGCGCCAGCATGTTCTGCACGTTGGCTGGCGGTATCTTGGCAAATAG
This sequence comes from Pseudomonas sp. o96-267, assembly GCF_003935465.1. NCBI lineage: Bacteria > Pseudomonadati > Pseudomonadota > Gammaproteobacteria > Pseudomonadales > Pseudomonadaceae > Pseudomonas > Pseudomonas sp. o96-267. The sequence continues at coordinate 9,560 of NZ_RHQP01000036.1, read as the reverse complement.
CGGGTTTTCCAGCAGTCGCTCCAACCATTCGATATCGGCGCCACTGTGTTGCAATGCCAATAACAGATCCTGATGCGCCAGACGCCAGGTCAACAGGCGATCGAGCGTGGCACTGTCGATCATCAGCACGCTGATATCGGTCAAGGCGCGAGCGTCATGCAACCGTGGCAGGCCGGGTGACACCGGGTGACAGCTGATCTCGCTGCCGGCCTGCAACGTCTGCGTCCTACCCGCGGCATCCTGTAACTGCAACTCGCCAGCCAGCAGATAGCAGGTCAGGCGCGCCTGATCCCCCTGACGAAACAGCAGTTGCCCGGCCAGCAGCGGCTGCGGCACCAACTGGCTACGCAACTCGCGCCACTGCTGCGCGGAAAGCGCGTTGAGCGGCGTCAGGCTGCGCAGTTGTTCGGGGGTAAGGGGTTCGCTCATGAGGATTTCCAGGCTCCGCTGGTCAGACCTGAGTGTAGTCGGCACTGGCGCCCATCAACACCCGTCGACCTTGCAAGCCGCCAGTATGAATGAAGATCAGCCGAGTGCCGCGTGCGAGTTGACCTTGCTCGCAGAAATCGCGTAGCGCCATCAGCGCCTTGCCGGTATACACAGGCTCCAATGGCACACCGCAGGCTTGCTCGGTTTCCAGGATGAACTGGCGTAGCGGCTCATCGATACGGGCAAAACCGCCGCGTGCTGCCTCGATCAGTTGGTGACGCCGCGCCGACGCCCCGGCCTCGTCCAGCAACGTGGCGACCTGAGTGGCGACGCCGTGATCATTGGGTACCGCCTGCGCGCCGAATACGCTGCGCTGACCATCACCCAGCAGCAAACCAGCCAGGGTGGTGCCGGTCCCCGCAGCCAGCCACCAGGCATCGAAATCAGACCAGCCGATATCGGCCAACTGCGCTTCGGCCATCTCCACCAGACAGCTACAGCCATTGGCGCCCTGAAGTCCCAGACCGCCCTCACCAATCACCTGAAAATTCGGGTATCGAGCGAGCCAGGGCACCCAGAAATCCGGTTGATGCCGCGCACGGTAGCCACCGTAACCCAGCCAGTGCAGGGTCATGCCCATGCGCTGCAGATCATCGACGGTCGGGGTCTGCTGCTGCTCACCACGTAACAGACCGACGCTGGTGAAGCCGAAACGCCGGCCCGCTGCAGCCAGCGCATGTAAATGATTGGAGTGCGATCCCCCCAGACTGATCACGCCCTGAGCGCCGTCCGCAGCAGCCCGCTCAAGATAGGGCGCGAGCTTGAACCACTTGTTGCCGGACAACAGGGGGTCGACAAGATCCAGGCGCAGACAGGCAAGCTCGACGCCGGCAGCCTCGAGCCAGTCCAGTTGCAGACGTTGTAGCGGCGCCCGCGGACGCCAGGTGGGAATCCGTACTGGCAAGATCAGCTGACGGTACGCAGACGACTGCTCGCCTTGTGCCGCGCACAGCAGTTCGAATCACCCAGAGCGAAACGGCTGGGCGTATCAACGCGGTCGATGGGAATGGCGCAGCGCTCTCCACTAGGCAAAGCTGCGTCGCAGCTGGGCTGCTGATAATGCGCCAACCAGTGGCGATACTGCTCTTCGGAAACGAAGCATTTACCCGCAGCGTAGGCCATCGGGTTGTCCTGGTAGCGGGCGACGTCCTGTAGAGGAATGGTCAGGTGTCCGGCGCCAGGGTGGTACACCACGAACACCACGCCAAGCTTGGCCAGACGATCCAGCACCTGGTCACCGCCCTGACTGGCAAATGCATCGCGCTCACGCTTGAGGCGCTCGATTTCCGCTTGCAACTGGGCATCCAGCTCGTTGCGATAGGCCAGTTCAACGTCACGAATAGCGATCTGCTCCTTGTACTCCGCCACGGCCGCAACCACCTTGGCGCGCATTTCGCCGTCGAACTGCGCACGCAGGATGTCGCCCTCGGTACGACCATGACGCTCAAGGGCACGCAGCTGTTGAGTCATGTCTTCACGGCTGCTCTGGAAACTTTCAGCCTGGGCGGCCAGTTGCGCCTTGAGGTTAGCGTTGAGCTCCTCCTGCTGGCGCAGCGCCTGATGCAGCCCATGAATCTGCCCCTGCAGATTCTTGCTCTGCTCCTCGCTGGCCAGTTTGAACTTGGCCAGTTCGTCTTCATGCTGTTGGGTCAGGCTGGTGATGCGCAGACGCTGCTGCTGAATCAGCTGCGCGGTCTTGGCTCGATGTTCCTGATCCATTTTCTGCGCCAATTGCTCGGCCACTTCCTTGGCCGGATCGGGCGCATACCATTTATCTTCGGAGGCCACCTGCAAACGCTCGGCAACCACCGCCTGAGCACTGTCGTCCTCGATCAGCAACCCAAGCTGATTGCGTTTGACTGCATCGCGCAGCAACACCAGGTCATTTTGAGCAGGTGCCAGACTCGGGTCCCAAAGGTGCATCTGATGCCAGGAAACCGGACACTGGCTGCGACAGGCCAGGCGAATCGGCCCAGCGCCAAGATCCGGACCACGGCCGGCGCGCTCGGCCAGGTGTTGCAGAGGAATGTTCCAGCCCTTGTCGGGGCGACCGTCCTCGTCGAAATCCAGAAAGAAGAACACCGCAGCCCTGACCAGCAGGCGCGGATTGATCACCACGAACACCGCACGCATCTGCTCGTCGGCGAATTCGGGCATGTTCACCACGCCGTCGAGCAAAGCCTCGAACTCAGGGAACATCATCTGTTTGCAGATACCGCGTTCACTGAAGAACATCACGGCTTCCACCATCTGCGGCTTGTTCTGCATGCTCATTGAGGACCCTCTGGACCAACCGGGAATGCGCGCGCGCATAGTCGCGTGCCGGAGCAGCGCATACTCCGGCACTGATATCGTCCTTGATATCTGAGGCAAGTCTAGGGGAAAACCCGACCACAGCAATGTGACTGGGTTGGCACTCACTCTGCGAGCCAGGCCGAATAGACCACCGCTTAGCGCAAAAATGTGACAAGACCGGAAAGTACGAAAGCTGCCAGCGACCCGGTCCGCCGGGATGAGTCTCAGCCTGCCCAACACAACTCGATCGGCGGATTCTTGCTTTTCACACCTGCCTCACAAGCGGAATTTCGCCTATTTCAGCCAGTACCATCAGGCTCATCCGCTCTAGAGCGGTGGTCCGACAACCTGGCACGTCACCTGCTCTGGCACCTACAAGCCCGCGCGCCTGTCGCGCGGCCGGACTGATAAAAAAGACAAGAGGTCAGCGATGTTCCGCTATCACTTCACTGCCAACCCCTCATCGTTCAATCCGCTTCGCGAGCGTCTATCCCGGCGCCAGAAGGCTGCCTGCACAGCACTGCCGCGTGCTTAGCTAAAAATAACAATAACGGAGAATTTCCATGCACTTAGCCAAGCGCCTTGGCCTGTTCGCCGCTGCCGCGATTTTGGCCAATAGCCCCAACGCTCACGCCAATCCAACCTCGATCAATATCCTCACCGGCGGCACCAGTGGCGTTTATTACCCGCTGGGCATGAGCCTGTCCGACCTTTATAGCGAGCGCATCGCAGACTCGACCACCAGCGTGCGGGCCACCAAAGCCTCGGTGGAGAACCTCAACCTGCTGCAGATCGCCCGCGGCCAGTTGGCCTTCGCGCTAGGTGACTCGGTGGCCGATGCCTGGAAAGGCGACGAAGAAGCCGGCTTCAGAGCGCCGCGTGATCGTCTGCGCGCTATCGCCGGGATTTACCCGAACTACATCCAGATCGTCGCCAGCAAGGCATCGGGGATCACCAGCTTGGAAGACCTGCGCGGCAAGCGTATCTCCGTCGGGGCGCCGCGCTCGGGTACCGAGCTTAACGCCAGAGCCATCTTCAAGGCCGCAGGTCTCAGCTACAGCGACATGGGTCATGTCGAATTCAAACCCTACGCCGAATCGGTCGAACTGATCGAGAGAGGCCAACTGGACGCCACCCTGCAGTCGGCAGGCCTGGGCATGGCGGCGATTCGCGACCTGGCCGAACGCGTGCCAATCACCTTCGTTGCCATTCCAGAGCAGGTGGTGTCACGTATCGGCAGCAGCGCCTATCAGTCGGGCACCATTCCTGCCGGCACCTACAAAGGCCAGGGCAGCGACGTGACGACGGCGACCATCACCAACGTTCTGGTGAGCCAGACCAGCGTTTCCGACGCCGTGGCCTATCAGATGACCAAGTTGCTCTTCGAGAACCTCGACCGCTTGGCCGAAGCGCATCCGGCAGCCAAGGACATCAGACTGGAGCGAGCCACCAGTGGTCTGCCGATTCCGCTGCACCCAGGCGCCGAGCGCTTTTACCGAGAAGTGGGCGTTCTCAAGTAGAGCGCCGTTCAGCCTTTGGCTGCAGCGAGAAAAGGCGCCAGGCGCTGCGCCATCTCGGCACCGAGCGCCTGCAAGCCACTCATCGGACGCACCATCACCTCGAACTCGACGATTCGTCCCGAATCGTCGAAACGAATCATGTCGATTCCTTTCAACTCGCGCCCGCCAACCTTCGCGGAAAACTCCAGCACCACATTAAGGCCATCGGCGGTGGCCAGTTCACGGTGATAGGCGAAGTCCTCGAATACCTTGAGCACAGTATTGAGGATCATATTGACCACCTGCGCCCCCGGATACGGGGTGTGTGCCATGGGTGAGCGGAACACCGCCTGTGGGTGCAGCAACTCAGGCAAGGCGCTCAGATCCTTGGCGGCGACGAATTGGTGCCAGCGCTCGAGGCTGGCTGCAGCGGCAGGTTGCAGCTGGGCATTGAGAGACATCGGCTTCTCCTTGTTGTTGTCAGGCCAGACAGCCAACACCTCGCAGCAGACCGTATGAAAACTACTGCGCTCGGCCATGCTGCGTTAAAAAACGGCTCAAAATGCTCATTTACAACTCGTAAACTGCGCTTTCTCGCCATTTTTTGCCTTGCCTGACCTTCGCTCGCTACGTTTTCAAACGGTCTGTAGGCGGGGCGTCATCATTACAGCTCAGCAGCCAGACGCGAGCCCTGGTTGATCGCCCGCTTGGCGTCGAGCTCGGCGGCAACATCCGCGCCACCGACCAGGTGCACGCGCTGGCCAGCGCTCTCCAGACCTTCCTGCAGCTCACGCAGCGGGTCCTGGCCGGCGCAGACGATCACGGTATCGACCGGCAACACCTGCTCCTCGCCACCAGCGATGCGGATATGCAGACCGGCATCGTCGATCTGCACGTATTCGACGCTGTTGAGCATCTGCACGTTCTTGTTCTTCAGGCCGGTGCGATGAATCCAGCCGGTAGTCTTGCCCAGGCCGTCGCCGACCTTGGATTTCTTGCGCTGCAGCAGGAATACCTGACGCGCCGCCGGGTGCGGATGCGCCTCGACACCCGCCACGCCACCACGGGCTTCGAGCGCGGTATCAATACCCCATTCCTTCCAGAACTCGACGCGATCGAGGCTGGTGGCCTTGCCCTGATGGGTGATGAATTCGGACACGTCGAAACCGATACCGCCGGCGCCGATCACCGCGACCTTCTGCCCGACCGGCTTGCGCTCGAGAATCGCGTCCAGGTAGCTGATCACCTTGGCATGCTCGATACCTGGAATCTCCGGGGTACGCGGGGCAATGCCGGTGGCCAGGATGATTTCGTCGAAGCCGCCCGCCACCAGGTCGTCCACCGACACACGGGTATTCAGGCGCACGTCGACGCCAGTGGTTTCCAGCTTGCGCTTGAAGTAACGCAGGGTCTCGAAGAACTCTTCCTTGCCCGGCACGCGCTTGGCCACGTTGAACTGGCCGCCGATCTCGCTGGCCGAATCGAACAGAGTCACGCTGTGGCCACGTTCGGCGGCGACGGTGGAAGCGGCCAGGCCAGCCGGGCCGGCACCGACCACGGCGATCTTCTTCACCATGGTGGTGGGGATGTAGTTCAGTTCGGTCTCATGGCAAGCACGCGGGTTGACCAGGCAGCTGGTCAGCTTGCCGCCAAAGGTGTGGTCCAGGCAGGCCTGGTTGCAGCCGATGCAGGTGTTGATCTCGTCCGCGCGGCCTTCGGCGGCCTTGTTGACGAAGTCCGGGTCGGCGAGGAACGGGCGCGCCATCGACACCATGTCGGCATCGCCCTCGGCCAGCACTTGCTCGGCCACTTCCGGGGTATTGATGCGGTTGGTGGTGATCAGCGGGATCGACACCTCGCCCCTGAGCTTGGCGGTGACCTTGGTGAAGGCCGCGCGCGGCACCTTGGTGGCGATGGTCGGGATACGCGCTTCGTGCCAGCCGATACCGGTGTTGATGATAGTGGCACCAGCCTGCTCGATGGCCTTGGCCAACAGCACGATCTCGTCCCAGGTGCTGCCGCCCTCGACCAGATCGAGCATCGACAGGCGATAGATGATTATGAAGTTCGGCCCAACCGCCTCGCGCACGCGACGGACGATTTCCACCGGCAGGCGCATGCGGTTTTCGTAGCTGCCGCCCCAGCGGTCGGTACGGTGGTTGGTGTGGGCAACCAGGAACTGGTTGATGAAATAACCTTCCGAGCCCATCACCTCGACGCCGTCATAACCGGCCTGCCGGGCCAACGCGGCGCAATTGACGAAATCGGCGATCTGCTTCTCGATGCCCTCTTCGTCCAGTTCGCGCGGCTTGAACGGGTTGATCGGTGCCTGGATGGCGCTCGGCGCCACGGATTTGGGGCTGTAGGCATAACGCCCGGCATGCAGAATCTGCATGCAGATCTTGCCGCCAGCCTCATGCACGGCCTGGGTGACGACCTTGTGCTTCTCGGCCTCTTCCACTGTGCTCAGCTTGGCTGCGCCGGAATACACGCCGCCCTCCTCGTTCGGGCCGATGCCGCCGGTGACCATCAGGCCAACGCCGCCACGGGCACGCTCGGCGAAATAGGCCGCCATGCGCTCGAAGCCGCCCGGCTTCTCTTCCAGACCAGTGTGCATGGAGCCCATCAGCGTGCGGTTGCTCAGCGTGGTGAAGCCGAGGGCGAGCGGGGCCAGCAGGTGCGGGTAACGAGCAGTCATGGAATTCTCCACATCGCGGTGCAGTTCACGGATTGCCGCGGTCTCATGGGCACGCGGTCGGTTATGGAGCCAGACGATAAAGAGGCTGCCAGCCATGCTCAATGATCAAAACTAACAAGATAATGATCAAAAGTAGCAATTCACCTTGGCAGCACGGCTCGACCGACCTAACCTGCACCGCAACGAAGCCGAACATCCCGAAATGCGCCTACTGATCACCCTACTGCTCTCACTCGCCCTGCTGGCCGGCCTCGGCAGCTACGCCCAGTGGATCGAGCAGCGTCCCAGCAGCCACTACCTGTCCGACCTGCGCAGCCAGGTCGCGCTGGATATCGGCGAGCCCGGCCCGCGCGGTAATCTGCTGGGCATCCAGCCGGAGCTGTTCCCAGCGGACTACCAGAGCCTCGCCCGCCTGCGCCTGAAACTGGCGGCCTACCTCGATCACGCCCGCGAGCGGGGCATGCTCAACGCGCGCACCGTCGTCGTGCTGCCGGAACATATCGGCACCTGGCTGCTCGCCGTTGGCGAGAAGGCAGAGCTCTACCGCGCCACCGAGCGCCGCCAGGCCATGCATTGGCTGGCGGTAACCAACCCGCTGGATTTTCTCGGCGCGCTACTGGGCGCCGCAGACGACGCGCGCCTGGACGATGCCATGCTGCGAACCAAGGCCAAGAGCATGGCGCGTGACTATCAGCAACTGTTTGGCGCTCTGGCTCGCGATTACCAGATCACCCTGGTGGCGGGTTCCATCGTTCTGCCCGAGCCTCATATAGAACAGGGGCGTCTCGAGATCGGCCGCGGGCCGCTGTACAACGTCAGCCTGGTCTTCGACCGGGCCGGCAACCCGCTCGGCCAGCCACAACGCCACGCTTTCAGTGCAGGCGCACTGACGACCGAAACAAACGGCGCCGTGCAGGTGCTGGAGACCCCGGCAGGTCGCCTCGGCGTGCTACTCGGCGGTGACATGCAGCAGTTGCGCCAGGCAACGACGGCTGGCGACGAGACCATCGAGCTCTTGGCAATGCCCAGCGATCTGGACAGCCAGGCGGACGACGCCGAGTTTGGTGAACAACTGCAGACCCATGGCATTCGCGCCGGGCTGAAAGTCCATCTGCGCGGCCGATTGTGGGAGCGTAGCGGTCAGTCCCAGGCGCTCGCCTTCGATGCCGGACGCAGCGAACGAGGCGCCAGCGAGCGTGGCGCGCAACTGATCAATCTATGGTTATGAAGGCATCACGCGTTCGCCTTGGCGATCTCTCCGTCGGCTTCACCCAGGCATTGGCCGACGCACTGCGCGAACAGGGCCAGCGCCCCGAACCGCTGCTCGAACAGTTCGGTCTGGATTCAGCACGCCTGGGCGAGCCGCGCGCGCGCCTGTCGATCCCGCGTTTCATGCGCCTTGGCCATAGCGCCATTGCCCTGTGCAACAACCCCGCCCTGGGCCTGGACATGGGCCGTCACAGCCGCCTGAGCCAGGTTGGCCTGGCTGGTATCTGCGCCGCGCAAGCGCCTGATCTGCGCGAAGCGGCACGCACCCTGACCCGCTTCGAACCGCTGTATGCCGCCAACTATCGCGGCCGTTCGGGCTTCAGCGAGGATGCCCGCGGCGCCTGGCTGCATTTCTATTCGATCAGCCCCTACAACGCCTACAACCGCTTCGTGGTGGATTCGGTGCTGGCCGGCTGGCAGAACAACCTGAGCCAGGTGGTCGACCGCCCCATCATCTCAGACAAGGTGGAAATCGAATTTCCGCCACCCGACTACAGCGAGCGTTACGAGCCCCTGTTCGGCTGCCCGGTGGAATTCGCCAGCGGCGCCAACCGCCTGCGCCTGAGCAGCGAAACCCTGGCCCTGCACAATCCACAGCATTGCCCGGGCACCTGGCGGCACCTGCTGGAGCTGTGTGAACGAGAGCTCGATCAACTGACCCGCACGCGCAGCCTGCGCGAACAGGTCATCCAGCTGCTGGGGCCCTTGCTGCACGGCCATGAGCCGGACCTGCAGGAAGTGGCGCGTAGCCTGCACCTGCCGAGCTGGACGTTGCGGCGCAAGCTGGCCGAGGAAGGCACGCAATTTCGCGCCATCCTCAACGACACCCGCCGCGACCTGGCCACGGCCTATATCCGTGATACCGAGCTGGCCTTTGGCGAGATCGCCTACCTGCTCGGCTTCGCCTCGGCCGAAGCCTTCCAGCGCGCGTTCAAGCGCTGGCTCGGGCAGACGCCAGGCGATTACCGCCGCACACAGCGCAGGGCCAGCGGCGCAGCTCAGAGTTCGGTGGCGTCGTCGTCCACATCGGGCATGTCCTGACTGAGGACGTCGCGCTCGAGCAGTTCTTCCTGATAGTCATCCATCGGACATTCTCCTAGGGCATTTCATCTTTCGTTAGCAAGCTACGTTGCCAGTGTGAAGACAAGATGACGAAAAACCGCAGGGCGATTGATTACCCCGGATCACAGGCAATAAAAAACCCGTCGATCTTGCGATCGACGGGTTTCGTATATGGCGCAGCGGACGGGACTCGAACCCGCGACCCCCGGCGTGACAGGCCGGTATTCTAACCGACTGAACTACCGCTG
>NZ_RHQP01000035.1:0-56980 GCF_003935465.1 Pseudomonas sp. o96-267 | reverse complement strand
GCCCTTGGGGCTCGTACGACTCGGTGGACATGGGCGGCCGCTTCCAGGTCAAGCACATCACCGTCAAACCGGGCGCGGGGCGGGGGCGGGGGGAGGGCCCCCCCCCGGGCGCGCGCGCCCGGGCGCGGCGGGCCCGCGCTGTTTCTGGCGCGTGTCTGTCGTCTAGTCGAAGCGATAGATGTCCATACCCAGTGCGCCGTAGGTGAAGCCTGCGTGAATCACGGAAAAGGCTTCGCCTGCGCCACGAGCGAAGAACAGCGGCAGCAGGTGTTCTTCGCTGGGATGGTTACGTACGGCGTTGGGTGCCTGCCGGCGGTAGCGGTGCAAGGCCTCTTCGTCGTTCGCTTCGAGCTTTTCCACCACCCAGTCGCGAAACTCCTTGGCCCAGGGCGTGATGACGTCGGGGCCGGCGCGCCAATCGAGCTCGCCGAGGTTGTGGGTGATGCTGCCGGAGCCGATAAGTAATATGCCTTGTTCACGCAGGCTGCTCAGTGCACGACCCACACGCGTCTGCTGCTCGGGGCCAAGGCGGCTGGGTAGCGAAAGCTGCACCACGGAGATATCGGCTTGCGGATACATCAGCGACAACGGAACCCAGGCGCCATGATCGAATGGGCGCCGGGCATCGAGCGCTGCCGGCAGGCCCGCGTGATTCAATTGCTCTGCGATCTCCTTGGCCAGTTCTGGTGCGCCGGGAGCAGGATACTGCACGGCGTACAAGGGCGCCGGGAAGCCGCCGAAATCGTGCCAGGTATGCGGATGCTCGCCCGCTGTCAGCAGCAGTTGCTCGCTTTCCCAGTGCGCCGACACCACCACGATCGCCTTGGGCCTGGGCAGCTCGGCGGCCAGCCTGGCCAGTGCGGGGCCGCTGGCACCTGGGTCCAGGGCCAGCATGGGCGAACCGTGGGATATGAACAGTGAGGGCAGCATGACGATCAGCTCCTGAAGTAGGATGTCGCCATCTTCGTTGCTGGATCTATCGACTTCCAGCATAAATAGTTGAGCATTCCTATCGAATTTGTGGAGGTTTCACTCATGCACGAGGCGTTCTGGCAGGAGCGTTGGGCGCGCAGCCAAATCGGCTTTCATCAGGAGAAGGTCAACGGTTATCTGCGTCGACACTGGGCTCGGCTTGGGCTCGCCGAACAGGCGGCGGTGCTGGTGCCGCTGTGTGGCAAGAGCCTGGACCTGGCCTGGCTGGCGGAACAGGGTCACACCGTGATTGGTGTCGAACTGGCCGAGCGCGCCGTGGAGGATTTTTTCGCCGAACGTGATGTGCAGCCGCAGGTCACTCGGCACGGCGCGTTCAAGGTCTACCAGGCCGGCAAGCTACGTATTCTCTGCGGCGACTTTTTCGCCCTGAGCCACGCTGACGTTGCCGACTGCCAGGCATTCTATGACCGTGCCGCGCTGATCGCGTTGCCGCCAGAGATGCGTGAGCGCTACGCCGCTCACCTGCAGGCGATTCTGCCGCCGGCCTGTCAGGGTCTGCTGGTGACCCTGGTATACGACCAGCAACGCATGGATGGCCCACCGTTCTCGGTCGAGGACGCCGAGGTCGAGCAGTGCTTCACGCCAGGTTGGGTGCCGCATGAGCTGGAGCGCAAGGATGTGCTGAGCGGTAACCCGCGGTTTGTCGAGAATCAGCTCGAGGCGGTGGAGGAAGCGGTGTTTCACCTGGCGCGCCGTTAAAGCAGCGAGCAATGAAAAAGGCGACCCTGAGGTCGCCTTTTGTTTTTCGGCTTCGATCAGCCGCGGCGGCGCAGCGCCTCGATGCGATCTTCCAGCGGCGGATGGCTCATCAGCAGACCGGCCAGGCCGTTCTTCAGGCCGCCGTTGATGCCGAAGGCAGTCAGGCTGTCGGGCATCTGCACCGGCACGCCCTGTTCGGCGCGCAGACGCTGCAGCGCCGCGATCATGGCGCCGGTGCCGGCCAGGCGGGCACCGGCTTCGTCAGCCTTGTACTCACGTTTACGCGAGAACCACATGACGATGATGCTGGCCAGGATACCCAGCACCAGCTCGGCGAAGATGGTCGCGACGAAGTAGCCGATACCGTGGCCGTCTTCGTTCTTCAGGATCGCCTTGTCGACGAAGTTACCGAAGATGCGTGCGAAGAACATCACGAAGGTGTTCACCACGCCCTGGATCAGTGCCAGGGTGACCATGTCACCGTTGGCCACGTGGCCGATCTCGTGGGCCAGCACCGCGCGCACTTCATCAGGCGAGAATCGCTCGAGCAGACCCTGGCTGACGGCAACCAGCGCGTCGTTCTTGTTCCAGCCGGTGGCGAAGGCGTTGGACTCGTAGGCCGGGAAGATACCGACTTCCGGCATCTTGATGCCGGCATCACGGGACAGCTCCTCGACGGTCTGCAGCAGCCACTGTTCGTGACGGGTGCGCGGCTGGGTGATGATCTGCGTGCCGGTGCTGATCTTCGCCATCCACTTGGACAGGAACAACGAGACCAGCGAGCCGGCGAAACCGAACACGGCGCAGAAAATCAGCAGGCTGCCATGGTTCTGGCCGGTGAACCGATCGACCCCCAGCAGTTTGAGGGTGATGCTGGCGATAACCAGAACCGCCAGGTTGGTGGCCAGGAACAACATAATGCGCATCATGGTGTGAACGGACTCCTCACGGGGAAAGACGTACGAGTAATGCCGGCTATATAAGGGCGCCCCCCTGGGGCTTTCAACCAGCGACTATTTCAAACTATGTCTCTTGGCCGTGTAACGTGCTCTCGAACAGCAGGCGAGTGAGGCGGGCAGTGCGCTCACCGTGCTGCTGGGCCAGGGCCTCGCGCAGCTGAAAGGCTAGTGTGGCATGGACGCGGCGCACGCTCGGCGGCAACACTTCACCTTCGCGCAGGGCATGGGGAATCGCGCGCGACAGGCGCAGAAAACCCTTCTCGGTCAACACGGCCTGATCCAGTGCGTCATAGGCGATGGTCGACTCGAAACGCAGATAGCCTTCTTCGGCCAGCCACAACAGTGCACCCAGGCAGGCTTGGTGACGCTTGCTCGGCAGGCCGAACTCATCCGGCTCCTCGCGCCCGATCAGGTCTTCCACGTACAGCGCCATCTTGCGCGGGAAGGCCTGATAGAGCATGAGCAGGCCGCTGGCGGCGTCCTTGTAGAAGTCGTCTATCTGCAGATCCATGTCGGCTTACTGGCTGTATCCCTTGAGGAAGTTGCCGATACGGCCGATGGCCTGCTCCAGGTCGTCGACGCGGGGCAGGGTGACCACGCGGAAGTGATCCGGCCACGGCCAGTTGAAAGCGGTGCCCTGAACGATCAACAGCTTCTCGGAAAGCAGCAGGTCGAGGACGAACTTCTCGTCATTGTGGATTGGGCAGACCTTCGGGTCGATCTTCGGGAAGGCGTACAGCGCGCCCATGGGCTTGACGCAGCTGACCCCGGGAATATCGTTGAGCAGTTCCCAGGCCCGATTACGCTGTTCCAGCAAGCGACCGTTTGGCAGTACCAGGTCGTTGATGCTCTGGTAGCCACCGAGTGCGGTCTGGATCGCATGCTGGCTTGGCACGTTGGCGCACAGGCGCATGTTGGCCAGGATATCCAGGCCTTCGATGTAGCTCTGCGCCCTGTGTTTGGGCCCGGAGATGGCCACCCAGCCAGAGCGGAAACCGGCCACGCGGTAGCTCTTGGACAGGCCGTTGAAGGTCAGGCAGAGGACGTCTGGTGCCAGCGAAGCGGTGCTGATGTGCACGGCGTCGTCGTAGAGGATCTTGTCGTAGATCTCGTCGGAGAAGATCACCAGGTTGTGCTGGCGCGCCAGTTCGACGATGTCCTGCAGCACTTCCTTCGAATACACCGCGCCGGTGGGGTTGTTCGGGTTGATCAGCACCAGTGCCTTGGTATTGGGCGTGATCTTGGCGCGCATGTCGGCAATGTCGGGGAACCAGTCGGCCTGTTCGTCGCACAGGTAGTGCACCGGCTTGCCGCCGGACAGGGCCACGGCAGCAGTCCACAGCGGATAGTCAGGTGCCGGAATCAGCACCTCGTCACCGTTGTTTAGCAGCGCCTGCATGGCCATGACGATCAGCTCGGATACGCCGTTGCCGAGGTAGATGTCCTCGATGGTGACGCCTTCGACCTGCTTTTGCTGGTAGTACTGCATCACCGCCTTGCGTGCGCTGAACAGTCCCTTGGAGTCGCTGTAGCCCTGCGCCGTAGGCAGGTTGCGGATGACGTCCTGAAGAATTTCTTCCGGAGCCTCGAAACCGAACGGCGCCGGATTGCCGATGTTCAGCTTGAGGATGCGATGACCTTCCTCTTCCAGACGCTTGGCGTGCTTGAGCACCGGCCCGCGAATGTCATAGCAGACGTTGGCGAGCTTGTTCGATTTGCTGACCTGCATGTAAGGAATCCCGAGATAAGGAGAGCCCACGCAAATACGCTGCAAAATTCTCTCGACGGGGAATCTTGGCAGCCTGTAACGCGGGTGACAGACTGGGGTCGAATCATACGTGGCGCCCTGAGCGCGGCAAAGGTATCCGCCCGGCTTTTTTCTGGCCTGCCAAAGGGTGCACAGTGACCGAGCAGTCGCACACCGCTCGCTTTGGCAGCGGTTGCCACCAGGCGCTGGCGCAGCCTGCAACGCCGCGTATCGCCCATTACCGAGGAGGAACTCCGTTCGTGGATAAAGTCGAAAAACCCCTGGATAGCTGGCGCGAAGAGCTGACCGACGAGCAGTTTCATGTCTGCCGACTGGGTGGCACTGAGCGGCCGTTCACCGGCGCTTATCACGACAGCAAAACCCCTGGCATCTACCACTGCGCCTGCTGTGGCGAGGCGCTGTTCGACTCGGACGCCAAATACGACTCGGGCAGCGGTTGGCCGAGCTATTTTCAGCCGATCAATGACGAGGTGATCGCCAGCCTCGACGATTACAGCCATGGCATGCATCGCATCGAAGTCAAATGCGCCAAATGCGACGCGCATCTGGGGCATGTGTTCCCCGATGGCCCACGCCCGACCGGGTTGCGCTACTGCATCAACTCACTGTCGTTGAAACTGGTGCCGAGCGAGTAAGGTATGCGCGCTGGGCACGTTGAGAGCCCAGCGCAGCGGATTCACGCCTGCTGGCTGACGCGTTGGCGACTTTCTTCCAGGGCGTCACACGCCTCTTGGATCATGTCTTCGGTAATGGGCACTTCGCGGCCTTGGCCGTCGATGATAAAACCGCCCACCGGTTCCTGCTGTTGCGCGGTGGCGGGGCATTGGGCGGCGTTGTCTTGCAAGCTCATGGCCTGTCTCCTCATCAGTGGTGGGCGCCAGTCTGGGACATCCAGATGAAGGCGCGGTGACAATTAGGAACCTGCTCGAAGTCTGCTGCACGTCGGCCATGCTGCTTTGAAATCGGGCTCAGAAAGCTCATTTACTACTCGTAAACTCCGCTTGTTCGCCCGATTTCGCCTTGCCTGGCTCTAGCTCGCAATACTTTAAACAGATTCCAAGACGGCGGAACTCCGTCACAAAACACAGTGCAAAAATCGTATTGCAGGCTGCGTGCCAGCCTGTGTGGAACGAGGAACTCATGTCGCGTTTTCATATTGGTCTGATCATCAATCCGCTGGCCGGCCTGGGTGGCCCGGCAGCGTTCAAGGGCAGCGACGGCATGGCCGAGCAGGCGCTGGCTCTGGGTGTCGAGCCAAAAGCTGCACAACGTACGCGCACCGCGCTTGAGCAGTTGTTGACCCTGCAAGAGCGCATTGAGTTCGTCAGCTACCCCGGCGCCATGGGTGGCGATCTTTTGGCGCAGATGGGCTTCGAACATCGTTTGCTGGGTGAGTTGAGCGAAGGTGCGACCACCGCCGAAGATACCCAGCGTGCGGTGCGGCAACTGCAGGACGCCGGTGTGGCGTTGATTCTCTTCGCCGGTGGCGACGGTACCGCGCGCGATGTTTGCGCCGCTATCAGGGACGGGCAGCCGGTGTTGGGCATTCCTGCAGGAGTGAAGATCCAGTCCGGCGTCTATGCCATCAGCCCGCGAGCCGCGGGCGAACTGACGGCGCGCCTGGTAGACGGCGGCCTGGTGCGATTGGCCAGCGGCGAAGTGCGTGATATCGATGAGAGCGCCCTGCGTGAAGGCCGTGTCACCGCACGCTGGTATGGCGAGCTGTGCGTGCCGCAGGAGGGCGGTTACGTGCAGGCAGTCAAGCAGGGTGGCGTGGAGTCCGAAGAGTTGGTGCTGGCCGATCTCGCCGCCTGGCTGGAGGCGGAGTGGGAGCCAGACGCGCGCTACGTGTTCGGCCCAGGCTCGACCCTGCACGGCCTGGCGCAGAACCTGGGGCTGGAAACCACCTTGCTGGGCGTCGATGTGATCGAAGCGGGGCAGGTGATTGCGCGTGACGTCAACGAAAGCGAGCTGTTCGATCTGGTCGACGGGCACCCGACTTACCTGCTGGTGACCGCAATCGGCGGTCAGGGCCATATTGTCGGCCGTGGCAATCAGCAGATCAGCCCGCGTGTGCTGCGCGCCATCGGCTTGGAGCGCCTGCGTGTGGTGGCTACCAAGCGCAAGCTGGCGACGCTGGAGGGCCGGCCGCTGCTGGTCGACAGTGGAGACGTGGCGCTGGATGATGCCTTCCCCGATGCCGTGCGGGTCTGGGCGGGGTACAAGGAAGAGTTGCTATACCCGCTGAGTCGATAGGAGATCGAAATGCGCATGCTGGTTCTACTGTTGGCTTGGTCGCTGGCACTTGCCGCGCAAGCCATAGAGGCCGACAAGCTGGTGCTCGATGCACGTAAGCAGGTCGGCGTGACCTTGGGTTATGACCCGGCCTACCGCACGCTGAGCTATCCGGGCGGCGACGTACCCATGGCCACCGGCGTCTGCACTGACGTGGTGATCCGCGCGCTGCGTCAGCAGGGGCTGGATCTCCAGGAGGCGGTGCATCGCGACATGCGCGGCAACTTCGCCGTCTATCCGAAGAACTGGGGGCTGAGTCGCCCGGACAGCAACATCGATCACCGCCGCGTGCCCAACCTGATGACCTGGTTCAAGCGTCAGGGCTGGGCGCTTGCGGTCAAGCATGATGCTTCGGCCTACCGTGCCGGCGATATCGTCACCTGGGATCTGGGGCGTGGCCTTACCCATATCGGCATCGTCAGTGATCGTCAGGCTGCAACAGGCACACCGCTAGTGCTGCACAACATCGGCCGGGGCACGCAGGAGGAGGACATTCTGTTCGCCTACCGCATCACCGGCCATTACCGCCCGCTGGCGCAGCAGGCGAGCGCGGCTCAATGAGCAGGCAAACGCTACCGCCCGGCCTTGCTGCAGGCGAGCGCGTGGTCCTGTTCGATGGGGTTTGCAAGCTCT
Organism: Pseudomonas sp. o96-267; assembly: GCF_003935465.1. NCBI lineage: Bacteria > Pseudomonadati > Pseudomonadota > Gammaproteobacteria > Pseudomonadales > Pseudomonadaceae > Pseudomonas > Pseudomonas sp. o96-267. The sequence goes on along the minus strand of NZ_RHQP01000035.1, from coordinate 49,633 downwards.
GCAATGGCTGGGCGAAGTTCCTTATTCGGCATGACCGCCAGCGCCAGTTTCGTCTGGCTTCAGTGCAATCGGCGCAAGGCCAGGCATTGTTGAGCTGGTATGGACTGCCGACGGACCACTTCGACACCATGGCGCTGATCGATGAGGCGGGGTTGCACGTACGCTCGAACGCGCTGCTGCGCATCCTTGCACGCCTGCCCCAGCCCTGGCGTGCGCTCGCCTGGCTGCGCCTGATTCCGCGCCCGCTGCGCGATTGGTGTTATGACCGCATCGCGCTGAATCGCTACCGTCTGTTCGGTCGGCATGAGGTCTGCCTGTTGCCCAGCGCCGACCATGCCGAGCGCTTCCTGCATGACTGAGGTGCGTCTGGCGCAGATTGCCTGGCTCGCTCGGCTGGCCTTGGCGTTGGTGTTCATCTGGCATGGGCTGGCACCGAAGATTCTCTGGCTCAGCCCTGATGAGGTGGCGATGATCACAGCCCATCACTTGCCAGACCATCCGTTGTTCGCGCCACAAGTGATCGCGATCATTGGCGGCGTGGCCGAGATTCTCCTGGGTATCCTGCTGCTTACGGTGCGTCGCCATCGTTGGCCCTTGTTGGTCGCGGGCGCGATATTGCTGATGTTGCTGCTTGATGTTGCGCTGCTGAGCCCCCATCTGTTGATTCAGGCGTTCAATCCGCTTTCGACCAATCTGGCTGCGCTGGCCTTGTGTGCAGTGGCCTGGCTGGCTGAAGCGCCCTCGGCTGCTGACTCCTGAGACCTGTCATGACCTCGATGCTTTCTTCTCGCCAGCGTGGCGCCATGCGTCTGGCCTGGCGCTTCATCGCGCCTTATCGCGGCCGAGTGGTGGGCGCGCTGCTGGCGCTGATGTTCACGGCGGCTATCACCCTGTCCATGGGCCAGGGCATCAAGCTGCTGGTGGATCAGGGCCTGGCCACGCAATCGCCGGCAGCGCTGCGGCAGTCCCTGCTGCTGTTTTTCGTGCTGGTACTGGCGTTGGCCTTCGGTACCTACACGCGTTTCTATCTGGTGTCGTGGATCGGCGAGCGGGTGGTCGCGGACATCCGCCGGCGGGTGTTCGATCATCTGATCGAGTTGCATCCAGGCTTCTACGAGAGCAATCGCAGCTCGGAGATCCAGTCGCGGCTGACCGCCGATACCACGCTACTGCAATCGGTGATTGGCTCGTCGCTGTCGATGGCGCTGCGCAACCTGATCATGCTGATCGGCGGCAGCGTGCTGCTGGTGGTGACCAATCCCAAACTCAGCGGCATCGTCCTGCTGGCCCTGCCGCTGGTGGTAGCGCCGATCCTGCTGTTTGGACGCCGTGTGCGCGCGCTGTCGCGGCAGAGCCAGGACCGCGTGGCGGATGTCGGCAGCTACGTCGGCGAGACGCTGGGGCAGATCAAGACGGTGCAGGCCTACAACCATCAGAACGAGGACAAGCGACGCTTCGGTGAGTCGGCCGAGGCCGCTTTCGATGTGGCGCGTAAGCGCATCGCCCAGCGTTCGTGGCTGATCACCGTGGTCATCGTGCTGGTACTCGGTGCGGTGGGGGTGATGCTCTGGGTCGGCGGCATGGATGTGATCGCCGGGCGTATCTCTGGCGGTGAGCTGGCAGCCTTCGTGTTCTACAGCCTGATCGTCGGCTCGTCGTTCGGCACGCTGAGCGAGGTGATCGGTGAGTTGCAGCGTGCGGCTGGCGCCGCCGAGCGTATCGGCGAGCTATTGCGCGCCAGTAACGCCATCGTGGCGCCAGAGCAGCCGCAGCATCTGCCGCAGCCGGTGCAGGGACGTATCGAATTGCAGGGCGTGCGCTTCGCTTATCCATCGCGCGCGGACAGCTATGCCGTCGATGGCATCGATTTGCAGGTGGCTGCAGGTGAAACCCTGGCGCTGGTGGGGCCGTCCGGTGCTGGCAAGTCGACGCTGTTCGATCTGCTGCTGCGTTTTTTTGACCCGCAGGGCGGGCGTATCCTCATCGACGGTGTGCCGATTGATCAGCTCGAGCCGCGCGAGCTGCGCGCCTGTTTCGCTCTGGTGTCACAGAATCCCGCGCTGTTCTTCGGCTCGGTCGAAGACAACATTCGCTACGGCCGCCTGGATGCCAGTCAGGCCGAAGTGGAGGCGGCCGCGCGAGCGGCACACGCCCATGAGTTCATCCAGCGTTTGCCGCAGGGCTACCAGACCCATCTCGGTGAGGCCGGGCTTGGGCTTTCCGGTGGCCAGCGTCAACGTCTGGCCATTGCTCGTGCCTTGCTGGCCGATGCGCCGATCCTGCTGCTCGACGAGGCCACCAGTGCATTGGATGCCGAGAGTGAACACCTGATTCAGCAGGCGCTGCCATCGCTGATGGCCGGGCGTACCACGCTGGTGATCGCTCACCGTCTGGCCACGGTGAAGCAAGCGGATCGCATCGCAGTGATCGAACAGGGCCGTTTGGCTGCCATCGGCAGCCATGCCGAGTTGATCGAAAGCAGCCCGCTCTATGCGCGGCTGGCCGAGTTGCAGTTCGGTACTTAACTTTTTGGCTTGATAGTGGCGGCCGCGCCGGCCGAGGCGACGATGATCGCGCCGACGGCCCGCCACTGGCCCCAGAGCAGCTTCTCTCCGAGAAAGGCCAGGCCGCACATTGCCGCGACTGCCGGCTCGAGGCTCATCAGTACGCTGAAGGTGCGCGCTGGCAGGCGCGTAAGGGCGACCATCTCCAGGCTGTAGGGCAGGGCCGAGGACAGCACCGCGACACCGAGGGCGATGGGCAGCAGGTCGAGGCTCAGCAGGCCACTGCCGGCATGCCAGACTCCGATCGGCAGTACCAGGAGAGCGGCGACCCAGGTGCCCAGGGCAACGGTGTGGCGGCCATGCTGGGCGCCGGCTTTCTGTCCGAAGATGATGTACAGCGACCAGCAAACACCCGCGCCGAGTGCCAGGGCTGCGCCGAGCGGATCGATGGCGTGTTGCGTGGCGCCGGTAGGCAGCAGCATCCACAGCCCGGCGACGGCCAGGATCACCCAGACGAACTCCAGCAGGCGGCGCGAGGAAAACAGCGCCAGGGCCAGCGGCCCGGTGAACTCCAGGGCCACGGCGATGCCCAGTGGAATGCTTTGCAGCGACATGTAGAACATCAGGTTCATGCCGCCCAGCGCCAGGCCGTAAGCCAGCAGGGCATGGCACTTACGCGGGTCCAGACGTGCACGCCACGGTTGCATCACCAGCGACAGGATGATCGCGCCGAGCACCAGGCGCAGCGCCGTGGTGCCTTCGGCACCGACCAGCGGGAACAGGTTCTTGGCCAGCGAGGCGCCGCTCTGGATCGAGACCATGGCCACCACGAGCAAGGCAATGGGGACGAGAAGTGCGCTGCGTGGCATGGGTATGTCCTGCTGGTGAGCATGAAAGAAAAAACCGGCCGCGAGGGCCGGTTTTTCATGAGGCCTGTGGCTTAGCGGTATTCGCAGAGGTAGGCGGTGTCTACGACTACCTTGAGTTGGAACTTGCTGTTGGCCTCGACGGTGAACTTGCTGCCGGCTTCGAAGGTGTTCCAGCTGTCGCTGCCTGGCAGCTTGACGGTCAGCGCGCCGGCAACCACGTGCATGACTTCCAGCTGGCTGGTGCCGAATTCGTATTCGCCCGGGGCCATTACGCCGATGGTGGCAGGGCCTTCAGCCATGGTGAAACCGATGGATTTGACGGTGCCGTCGAAGTATTCGTTGACCTTGAACATCTGCGATTCCTCGGAAGGGATTGAAAAAGTTGCTGGGAGCCATGTTTAACGTCGTGTGACGACGGCCCGAAGGGTGACCGCCATGCATGGCAGGCCATAAAAGGGTCGCCAGTATGCCCAAGCGTCTTTTCTTCGTCATCAGTCTTTGATGGGCAGTACCAGCGGCAGCAGGCGGGCGGTGTTGCGTGCATCCTCCAGGGCGCGATGTTGTTTTCCTTGAAATTGCATGCCAGCCAGTTGCAGCGCGCTGTGCAGGCCAACCGGGCGCTGCAGTTGGCGCGCCTTGGCGAAAGCCTGTTTGAGGTTGAGGTGCGGCACCTCGGTCAGCAGGCTGTGCAACTGATGTTGACGCCATTCCTGCTCAAGCTGGCGGCGGTCGTAATCACCCCAACTGCTCCAGCCGACCAGGCGTGGCGCATGCTGGGTCAGCCAGCGCTCGAACTGAGCCCAGACCCGGGGCAGGGTAGCGGCGCTGTCGATCTCGGCCTGGGTGATATGGGTGAGCTCGCGGCAGAAGTCGGTCAGGCAGGGGCGGCGCTGTGGCCTGATGAAGCGTTGAAAGTGGTCACGCTCATGACCGTCTGCTCCGACCAGGCTGGCTCCGATTTCGATGATTTCCATTTCTTCCATCGCCCAGCCGCCTTCGTCGGTGGTGGCTTCCAGGTCGATGACTAGCCAATGCCCCATGGGCGCTCCTTTGAACCTGTCTGCGATCTGTTGCGCTTCGGCCCCGCTGCATTGAAAAGGTTCCTGGCGTTAGGATCAGGCTCGAGCTCTCTGAGCTAACCCGCTGGCAGTATGGAAGGCCTTTTCGACCAGGGCAAACGTCGTGTTAGGCTCTGGCGCCTATATCTACAGGAGGTCGCTATGGCAAAGGTCGCGTTTCTCGGTTTGGGCGTCATGGGCTATCCGATGGCCGGGCATCTGGCCCGCAACGGTCATCAGGTGACTGTCTACAACCGCTCGCCGGGCAAGGCCGAGCAGTGGATGGGCGAGTATGCCGGCAGCAGTGCGCCGACCCCGCGTGAAGCGGTGGCAGGTGCCGAACTGGTGATGTGTTGTGTCGGCAACGATGACGACCTGCGCAGCGTGGTGCTCGGCGAGCAGGGCGCATTCGCTGGCATGGCGCCGGGCGCCATTCTGGTCGACCACACCACGGCTTCGGCCGATGTCGCGCGTGAGTTGGCAGCCATCGCAGTCGAGCGTGGCCTCGGTTTTCTCGATGCGCCGGTGTCTGGCGGTCAGGCGGGAGCGGTCAATGGCGTGCTGACCGTAATGGTCGGTGGTGAGGCCGAAACCTATGCCGTGGCCGAGCCGGTCATCCAGAACTACGCGCGAATGATGCGCCTGATGGGGCCGGCCGGTAGCGGCCAGTTGAGCAAGATGGTCAATCAGATCTGCATCGCTGGTCTGGTTCAGGGGTTGGCAGAAGCGCTGAACTTCGCTCAGCGCGCAGGGCTGGATGGTCATGCGGTGGTCGATGTGATCAGCAAGGGCGCGGCGCAGTCCTGGCAGATGGAAAACCGCTACAAGACCATGCTGGCGGGTGAGTTCGACTTTGGCTTCGCGGTCGACTGGATGCGCAAGGATCTGTCGATTGTGCTCGAAGAGTCGCGTCGCAACGGCGCACAGCTGCCGGTGACGGCGCTGGTCGATCAGTTCTATGCCGATGTTCAATCCATGGGTGGTGGGCGCTGGGATACCTCCAGCCTGCTGGCCCGCCTGCAGCGTAACCGCTGATCGTGAAAGGCCTCGACGGCAAGTGTGGAGGTCATTAGGATCGCCGCCGTTCGTTTGTAGTCGAGGTCGTTTCATGGAGTGTCGTGCTGGTTGCGGTGCCTGCTGCATCGCGCCTTCCATCAGTTCTCCGATTCCGGGCATGCCCGATGGCAAGCCGGCCGGCGTGCGCTGCATTCATCTTGATGCCGAGTTTCTCTGCGCCATCTTCGGTCGCCCGGAGAGACCTGCTGTGTGCGGAGGTTTCAAGGCAGAAGAACAGTTGTGTGCGGATGACCGCGAGAGTGCCATTCGGATGCTGGGCTGGCTGGAGCAGGCGACGGCCTGACGATTTGAACCGCTTGCGGCCCTGCGGGTCGAAACGCAGACAGTCCTCCCGGGAGTTGCTCGAAATGATGCGTTTTTCCGTTCTGGCCATGCTGTTGTACGCGACCACTGCCCAAGCTGCCGAAAGGCAGTGGCAGTTGGAGCGCGAGGAAGACGGTGTCAGCGTTTATCTGGCCGATGTGCCTGGGTCGAAGTACAAGGCCTATCGTGGCGTGGTGACGATCAAGGGCGACCTGGCTGCCGTACAAGCGGCGCAGGAGGATGTCGCCGGCTCCTGCTCCTGGATCTTCAGTTGCCAGCAGCAGCGACTGCTCGAGAGTAAGGGCGACGTGAGCGAGCTGTACACCCGTTTCGAAATGCCCTGGCCGGTGAAGGCGCGTGATTCAGTGATCCAGGTGACCACACGCACCGATGCAGATGGCGGCGTCACGCGTCTGCTCAAGGCGGTGCCGGAGCGCTTGCCGGAGGAAAAGGACTTCGTGCGGGTGCAGCGTGTCGATGGCGAGTGGCATCTCAAGCCGCTTGATCAGGGCGAGGTGGAAGTGACCTATGAGGTGCACACTGAACCGGGCGGCAGCGTGCCCTCCTGGCTGGCCAACAGTTTCGTCGTCGATGCGCCGCTGCAAACGCTGCAGGGCTTGCGGGCGAAGGTGGAAGGGCGTTGAGCCAGGCCCGCTCCGGGCAATAAAAAAGGCTGCCATTGGCAGCCTTTTTCGTTTCGCGGTGCTATCAGTCGCGGTTAGCCGGCAGATCACGCTGCTCGTAACCGGTGTACAGCTGGCGCGGACGGCCGATCTTGTACGGACCCGAAAGCATTTCCTTCCAGTGCGAGATCCAGCCCACGGTACGTGCCAGGGCGAAGATAACGGTGAACATCGAGGTCGGAATGCCGATGGCCTTGAGGATGATGCCCGAGTAGAAGTCCACGTTCGGGTACAGGTTGCGCTCTTTGAAGTACGGATCGGTCAGGGCGATCTCTTCCAGGCGCATGGCCAGTTCCAGCTGCGGGTCATTGGTGATGCCCAGCTCGCCGAGGACTTCGTCGCAGGTCTGCTTCATCACGGTGGCGCGCGGGTCGCGGTTCTTGTAAACGCGATGACCAAAGCCCATCAGCTTGAACGGGTCGTTCTTGTCCTTGGCCTTGGCGATGAACTTGTCGATGTTGGAAACGTCACCGATCTCGTCGAGCATGGCCAGTACGGCTTCGTTGGCGCCGCCGTGTGCCGGGCCCCACAGCGCAGCGATACCGGCTGCGATACAGGCGAACGGGTTGGCACCCGAGGAGCCAGCCAGGCGTACGGTGGAGGTGGAGGCGTTCTGCTCATGGTCAGCATGGAGGATGAAGATCTTGTCCATCGCCTTGGCCAACACCGGGCTGATCGGTTTGATCTCGCACGGGGTGTTGAACATCATGTGCAGGAAGTTTTCCGCGTAATTCAGGTCATTGCGCGGGTACATCATGGGCTGGCCCATGGAGTACTTGTAGGTCATGGCGGCAATGGTCGGCATCTTGGCCACCAGGCGCATGGCCGACACTTCGCGGTGCTGCGGGTTATTGATGTCCAGCGAGTCGTGATAGAAAGCGGACAGGGCGCCAACTACGCCGCACATGATGGCCATCGGGTGGGCATCGCGGCGGAAGCCGTTGAAGAAGGTCTTCAGTTGCTCATGAACCATGGTGTGGTTCTTGATGGTGCTGACGAACTGGGCCTTTTCTTCCTTGCTCGGCAGTTCGCCATTGAGCAGCAGATAGCAGGTTTCCAGGTAGTCGGATTGCTCGGCGAGCTGCTCGATGGGGTAGCCGCGGTGCAGCAGGATCCCTTGGTCGCCGTCGATATAGGTGATCTTCGACTCGCAAGAGGCGGTCGACATGAAACCAGGATCAAATGTGAACCGACCCGTGGCGGTCAGGCTCCGCACATCGATTACATCGGGACCAACAGTGCCGGTCAGAACGGGCAGTTCGACGGGGGCATTGCCCTCGATGATCAACTGCGCTTTTTTGTCAGCCATATGTGGCCTCCTAGTTATGCTTGAAATCATCAGACAGCCCCCCACGCAGGGCCCGCACCACTATAGTGGGATAAATCCGAAAGTCAATTTGCGAGAACCCAGGCAGTAGAAGGGTTTGAACGGTATTTTCAGCGAAAAAAGGCCGCTATTTACGCCATTTGTTTAAAGGCTGCAATGCGCTTTTTGGGGTAGGGCATTGCATTGTCATTAGTCTGCTAACTGTCTATACTCTGCGGCCGACCGCCACAGGCTTTAGGGCCGTGTCATGGCGGTTGTCACTCATTGGGTGATGGGTACCTTGCCAGTGCACTTCCCAACAACTTTGCCCTGATCGTTAGGGGCTCTCAGTGTGATAAAAAAGCCGTGAATAGCCAACGACCTGTAAACCTAGACCTTCGGACTATCAAGCTTCCGATCACCGCTTACACGTCCATTCTTCACCGTATCTCCGGTGTCATCCTCTTTGTCGGTATCGCCATTCTGCTGTTTGGCCTCGACAAGTCGCTGACCTCCGAAGAGGGCTTCGCCCAGGTGAAAGAATGCCTGACCAGCCCGCTGGCCAAGTTCGTGATCTGGGGTCTGTTGTCCGCTCTGCTGTACCACCTGGTGGCCGGTGTGCGCCACTTGATCATGGACATGGGCATCGGTGAGACGCTGGAAGGCGGCAAGCTGGGCTCGAAAATCGTCGTCGTTGTGGCGGTGGTAGTGATCGTGCTGCTGGGGGTGTGGATATGGTAACTAATGTCACGAATTTCTCGCGTTCGGGCCTCTATGACTGGATGGCTCAGCGCGTTTCTGCGGTCGTTCTCGCGGCTTACACGCTGTTTCTGCTGGGCTATGTGATCTGTAATCCAGGTATGGGCTACGCCGAATGGCATGGCCTGTTCTCGCATACCGCAATGCGCATCTTCAGCCTGCTGGCCCTCGTTGCACTGAGCGTGCACGCCTGGGTTGGCATGTGGACCATTTCCACCGACTACCTGACGCCGATGGCGTTGGGCAAGTGGGCGACTGGTGTGCGTTTCCTGTTCCAGGCCGTGTGTGGCATCGCCATGTTCACGATGTTCGTCTGGGGCGTGCAGATTCTGTGGGGTTTCTGATTCATGGCTAGCATCCGTACTCTTTCCTATGACGCCATCATCGTTGGTGGCGGCGGCGCTGGCATGCGTGCCGCGCTGCAACTGGCTCAGGGCGGTCACAAGACTGCCGTGGTCACCAAGGTGTTCCCGACTCGTTCGCACACCGTTTCCGCTCAGGGTGGCATCACCTGCGCCATCGCTTCGGCCGACCCGAACGATGACTGGCGCTGGCACATGTACGATACCGTCAAGGGTTCCGACTATATAGGTGACCAGGACGCTATCGAATACATGTGCTCCGTCGGCCCGGAAGCGGTGTTCGAGCTCGAGCACATGGGGCTGCCGTTCTCCCGTACCGAGCAGGGCCGCATCTATCAGCGTCCGTTCGGTGGTCAGTCCAAGGGGCCGGATAACCCGACTCAGGCTGCCCGTACCTGCGCTGCTGCTGACCGTACCGGTCACGCTCTGCTGCACACCCTGTACCAGGCCAACCTGAAAGCTGGCACCTCGTTCCTCAACGAGTGGTACGCAGTCGATCTGGTGAAGAACCAGGACGGCGCCATCGTCGGCGTCATCGCCATCTGCATCGAAACTGGCGAAACTGTCTACATTCGCTCCAAGGCCGTGGTTCTGGCCACTGGCGGTGCTGGCCGTATCTACGCCTCCACCACCAACGCCCTGATCAACACCGGTGACGGCGTGGGCATGGCCCTGCGTGCCGGCGTGCCGGTGCAGGACATCGAAATGTGGCAGTTCCACCCGACCGGTATCGCCGGCGCTGGTGTACTGGTTACCGAAGGCTGCCGTGGTGAAGGTGGTTACCTGATCAACGCCCATGGCGAGCGCTTCATGGAGCGTTATGCGCCGAACGCCAAAGACCTGGCTGGTCGCGACGTGGTTGCTCGCTCCATGGTCAAGGAAGTCATCGCCGGCAACGGCTGTGGCCCGGACAAGGACCACGTACTGCTGAAGCTCGATCACCTGGGCGAGGAAGTGCTGCACAGCCGCCTGCCGGGTATCTGCGAACTGTCCAAGACCTTCGCCCACGTCGACCCAGTCGTCGCTCCGGTACCGGTCATCCCGACCTGCCACTACATGATGGGCGGCGTGCCGACCAACATTCATGGTCAGGCAATCACTCAGGACGCCAACGGCAACGACAAGATCATCGAAGGTCTGTTCGCTGTAGGTGAAGTGGCGTGCGTGTCGGTGCACGGTGCCAACCGTCTGGGCGGCAACTCGCTGCTCGACCTGGTGGTATTCGGCCGCGCCGCTGGCCTGCACCTGGAAAAAGCGCTGAAAGAAGGCGTGGAAGTCCGTGGTGCCAGCGAAACCGACATCGAGCAGTCGCTGTCGCGTCTGGCCGGCGTCAACGAGCGCAGCACTGGCGAAGACGTCGCCCCGCTGCGTAAAGAGCTGCAACAGTGCATGCAAAACTACTTCGGTGTATTCCGTACTGGCGAATACATGCAGAAGGGCATCCAACAACTGGCCGACCTGCGTGAGCGCATCGCGAAAGTCAAAATCGCGGACAAGAGCCAGGCGTTCAACACTGCGCGTATCGAAGCGCTGGAACTGCAAAACCTGCTCGAAGTTGCTGACGCGACCGCGGTCGCGGCCGAGGCTCGTAAAGAGTCCCGTGGCGCCCACGCTCGTGAAGACTTCGAGGAGCGCGACGATCAGAACTGGCTGTGCCATTCGCTCTACTTCCCGGGCGAGAAGCGCGTAGCCAAGCGTGACGTGAACTTCGCGCCGAAGACCGTTCCGGCATTTGAACCCAAGGTTCGGACTTATTAAGGGTGACTGATATGTTGCAAGTCAGTGTTTATCGCTACAACCCGGAGAAGGATGCTGCTCCGTTCATGCAGGACTTCCAGGTCGACACCGGCGGCAAGGACATCATGGTCCTCGACGTGCTGGCGCTGATCAAGGAACAGGACGAGGGCTTCTCCTACCGTCGTTCCTGCCGTGAAGGCGTCTGTGGCTCCGACGGCATGAACATCAACGGCAAGAACGGCCTCGCGTGCATTACGCCGATCTCCGCTGCTGGCCTCAAGGGCGGCAAGCTGGTGATTCGTCCGTTGCCGGGCCTGCCGGTCATTCGTGACCTGGTCGTCGATATGAGCATCTTCTACAAGCAGTACGAGAAGGTGCAGCCGTTCCTGCAGAACGATACGCCGGCTCCGGCCATCGAGCGACTGCAGACTCCGGAAGAGCGCGAGAAGCTCGACGGTCTGTACGAGTGCATTCTGTGCGCATGCTGCTCGACCAGCTGCCCGTCGTTCTGGTGGAACCCGGACAAGTTCCTCGGTCCCGCTGCACTGCTGCAGGCCTATCGCTTCCTGGCCGACAGCCGTGACACCAAGACCGCCGAGCGTCTGGCTTCGCTGGACGATCCGTTCAGCGTATTCCGTTGCCGCGGCATCATGAACTGCGTGAACGTGTGCCCCAAGGGTCTGAACCCGACCAAGGCAATCGGTCACGTGCGTAACATGCTGCTGCAGAGCGGTACCTGATTCGCAAGTTGCTATACCTGTAACACCTGCGAGTCCGGCTTCGGTCGGCCTCGCAGTAAAGCCAGAGCCGCAGCCCACAAAGCCGCGGCTCATACTCGAAAAATATGACGACCAGCAGGGGCATCCGGGCTGGTACCCGGACTATCTGCGGGAACCCAAGTGGCTTCATCCGAGTCGCAGCATCATGACTTTGATTAAGGCTATGCGGTATTCACGCCGGTGGTGTCCCCTTACCGAGGGTGACCAAGCATGCAAGAAAGCGTGATGCAGCGCATGTGGGACAGTGCCCACCTATCCGGTGGCAACGCTGCCTACGTGGAAGAGCTCTACGAGCTCTACCTGCACGATCCCAACGCTGTGCCAGAAGAGTGGCGCACTTACTTCCAGAAGTTGCCGACCGACGGCAGCGCTGCAACGGACGTATCGCATTCGACCATTCGCGATCATTTCGTCCTGCTCGCCAAGAATTCGCGTCGTGCCCAGCCGGTTTCCGCCGGGGCCGTCAGCAGCGAGCACGAAAAGAAGCAGGTGGAAGTGCTGCGCTTGATCCAGGCCTACCGCATGCGTGGCCATCAGGCCGCCCAGCTTGACCCTCTGGGTCTGTGGGTGCGCACTGCGCCGTCTGACCTGTCGATCAATCACTACGGCCTGACCGACGCGGATCTGGACACCACATTCCGCACTGGCGAGCTGTACATCGGCAAGGAAGAGGCAACGCTACGCGAAATTCGCGATGCGCTGCAGCAGACATATTGTCGCACCATCGGTGCTGAGTTCACCCACATCGTCGACTCCGGTCAGCGCAACTGGTTCGCCCAGCGCCTGGAAAGCGTGCGCGGTCGTCCGCAGTTTTCCGCCGAAGTGCAGGCGCATGTGCTTGAGCGCGTCACTGCTGCCGAAGGTCTGGAAAAGTACCTGGGCACCAAGTACCCGGGCACCAAGCGTTTCGGTCTGGAGGGTGGCGAGAGCCTGATCCCGCTGCTGGACGAAATCATCCAGCGTTCCGGCTCTTACGGCACCAAGGAAGTGGTCATCGGTATGGCCCACCGCGGCCGTCTGAACGTTCTGGTCAACACCTTCGGCAAGAACCCGCGCGACCTGTTCGACGAGTTCGAAGGCAAGAAGACCGAAGGTCTGTCGTCCGGTGACGTGAAGTACCACCAGGGCTTCTCCTCCAACGTCATGACCGCTGGTGGCGAAGTGCACCTGGCGCTGGCGTTCAACCCTTCGCACCTGGAGATCGTCTCTCCGGTGGTCGAGGGTTCGGTGCGTGCTCGTCAGGATCGTCGCAGTGACGCCACTGGCGATAAGGTACTGCCTATTTCCATCCACGGTGACGCGGCTTTCGCCGGTCAGGGTGTGGTCATGGAAACCTTCCAGATGTCGCAGACCCGCGGCTACAAGACTGGCGGCACCATCCACATCGTGATCAACAACCAGGTCGGCTTCACCATCAGTAACCCGTTGGACGCACGCTCCACCGAGTACGCGACCGACGTGGCCAAGATGATCCAGGCGCCGATCTTCCATGTGAATGGCGATGATCCGGAAGCCGTGTTGTTCGTGACGCAGCTGGCTGTCGACTACCGCATGCAGTACAAGCGTGACGTGGTCATCGACCTGGTCTGCTACCGTCGCCGCGGCCACAACGAGGCCGACGAGCCGAATGGCACCCAGCCGCTGATGTACCAGCAGATCGCCAAGCAGCGCACCACCCGTGAACTGTACGCTGATGCCCTGATCGCAGCCGGCGCACAGACCAGCGACGACGTGCAGGCCAAGATCGACGAGTACCGTACGGCGCTGGACAACGGCCAGCACGTGGTCAAGAGCCTGGTCAAGGAGCCGAACAAGGAGCTGTTCGTCGACTGGCGTCCTTACCTGGGCCATGCCTGGACCGCGCGTCATGACACCCGTTTCGATCTGAAGACCCTGCAGGACCTGTCCGCCAAGCTGCTGGAAATCCCGGAAGGTTTCCTGGTTCAGCGTCAGGTGGCGAAGATCCTCGAAGACCGTCAGAAGATGGGCGCGGGCGGTTTGCCGATCAACTGGGGCTTCGCCGAAACCATGGCCTACGCCACGCTGCTGGTTGAAGGTCACCCGATCCGCATGACCGGTCAGGACATCGGCCGCGGTACCTTCTCGCACCGTCACGCGGTGCTGCACAACCAGAAGGATGCCGCGACCTACGTTCCGCTGAAGAACCTGTACGACGGCCAGCCGAAGTTCGAACTGTACGACTCCTACCTCTCCGAGGAAGCGGTGCTGGCTTTCGAATACGGCTATGCCACCACCACGCCAAGTGCGTTGGTGATCTGGGAAGCCCAGTTCGGCGACTTCGCCAACGGCGCCCAGGTTGTATTCGACCAGTTCATCTCCAGTGGCGAGACCAAGTGGGGCCGTCTGTGCGGTCTGACCGTTCTGCTGCCGCACGGTTATGAAGGGCAGGGGCCTGAGCACAGCTCGGCGCGTCTGGAGCGTTACCTGCAACTGTGCGCCGAGCACAACATGCAGGTCTGCGTACCGACCACCCCAGCGCAGGTCTACCACATGCTGCGTCGCCAGGTGATCCGTCCGCTGCGCAAGCCGCTGGTGGTGCTGACGCCGAAGTCGCTGCTGCGCCACAAGCTGGCCATCTCGACTCTGGAAGATCTGGCCGAAGGCTCGTTCCAGACCGTGATCGGCGAGATCGATTCGCTGGACCCGAAAAAGGTCGAGCGTCTGGTCCTGTGCAGCGGCAAGGTCTACTACGACCTGCTGGAGAAGCGTCGTGCCGAGGGCCGCGAAGACATCGCTATCGTGCGTCTCGAGCAGCTCTATCCGTTCCCGGAAGACGATCTGGCCGAAGCACTGGCGCCTTACAAGAACCTCAAGCACATCGTCTGGTGTCAGGAAGAGCCGATGAACCAGGGCGCTTGGTACTGCAGCCAGCACCACATGCGTCGCGTCGCTACTGCACACAAGAAGTCGCTGCTCCTGGAGTACGCCGGTCGTGATGCCTCGGCTGCGCCAGCTTGTGGTTATGCGTCGATGCACGCCGAGCAGCAGGAAAAACTGCTGCAGGACGCCTTTACTGTTTAACGCCTTCATCCCGCAGGTGGCGAGTGCCCCCAGCCGGTAAACCGAATTTAAGGAAACGCATACAATGGCTATCGAGATCAAAGCCCCAACCTTCCCGGAATCGGTTGCCGACGGCACCGTGGCCACCTGGCACAAGAAGCCGGGCGAAGCGGTCAAGCGCGATGAGCTGATCGTCGACATCGAAACCGACAAGGTCGTGATCGAAGTACTGGCCGAGGCCGATGGTGTCCTGGCTGAAATCATCAAGAACGACGGCGACACCGTTCTCTCCAACGAGCTGCTGGGCAAGCTGACCGAAGGTGGCGCTGCCGCCGCCGCTCCGGCTGCCGCACCGGCCGCTGCCGCTGCTCCGGCCCAGGCTGCTGCTCCGGCTGCCGCTGCTGGTGACGACGCCATCCTCTCGCCGGCTGCACGCAAGCTGGCCGAAGAGAACGGTATCGACCCGAACAGCATTGCCGGCACCGGTAAAGGTGGCCGTGTGACCAAGGAAGACGTGGTCGCTGCCGTCGAAGCCAAGAAGAACGCCCCGGCCGCTGCTGCCAAGCCGGCTGCTGCTCCGGCCGCTGCCGCTGCTGTCGTCGCCACTGGCGACCGCACCGAGAAGCGTGTGCCGATGACCCGTCTGCGCGCCAAGATCGCCGAGCGTCTGGTCGAAGCCCAGTCCACCATGGCGATGCTGACTACCTTCAACGAAGTGGACATGACCGAAGTCATGGCCCTGCGTTCGAAGTACAAGGACCTGTTCGAGAAGTCCCACAACGGCGTGCGTCTGGGCTTCATGTCGTTCTTCGTCAAGGCAGCTACCGAAGCGCTGAAGCGTTTCCCGGCAGTCAACGCCTCGATCGACGGCAACGACATCGTTTATCACGGCTACGCCGACATCGGTGTTGCCGTGTCCAGCGACCGTGGCCTGGTGGTGCCGGTATTGCGTAACGCCGAGCAAATGAGCCTGGCTGAAATCGAGAGTGGCATCGCCACCTTCGGTAAGAAAGCCAAAGACGGCAAGCTGTCGATCGAAGAAATGACCGGCGGCACCTTCACCATCACCAACGGTGGTACCTTCGGTTCGATGATGTCGACCCCGATCGTCAACCCGCCGCAGGCTGCGATCCTGGGTATGCACAACATCGTTCAGCGCCCGATGGCGATCAACGGCCAGGTGGTGATCCGTCCGATGATGTACCTGGCGCTGTCTTACGACCACCGCCTGATCGATGGTAAGGAAGCCGTGACCTTCCTGGTAACCATCAAGAACTTGCTTGAAGACCCGGCTCGCCTGCTGCTGGAAATCTAAAAGCCAGTCTCCTCCACGGCGGCCCTGTTCTCAGGGCCGTCCGGTTTATTCGAGAAGGAATACGTTATGACCCAGAAATTCGACGTGGTAGTCATCGGTGCCGGCCCTGGTGGCTATGTAGCCGCCATCAAAGCAGCGCAACTCGGCCTGAAGACTGCCTGCATCGAGAAGTACCAGGGCAGCGACGGCAAGGTCGCTCTCGGCGGCACTTGCCTGAACGTCGGTTGCATTCCGTCCAAGGCGCTGCTGGACAGCTCCTGGAAGTACCACGAAGCGAAAGACGGCTTCGCCGTGCATGGTATCGAAGCCAAAGGCGTGACCATCGACGTCCCGGCCATGGTGGCGCGCAAGAACACCATCATCAAGAACCTCACCGGTGGTGTTGCCGGTCTGTTCAAGGCCAACGGCGTGACCCTGCTCGAAGGTCACGGCAAGCTGCTGGCTGGCAAACAGGTCGAAGTCACTGGCACCGATGGCAAAAGCCAGGTGGTTGAAGCTGCTCACGTGATCATCGCCTCCGGCTCCAAGCCGGTCGAGATCCCGCCGGCTCCGGTCGATCAGGACGTGATCGTCGACTCCACTGGTGCCCTGGAATTCCAGAGCGTACCGAAGAAGCTGGGCGTCATCGGCGCTGGCGTAATCGGTCTGGAGCTGGGCTCGGTATGGGCTCGCCTGGGTGCTGAAGTCACCGTTCTGGAAGCCATGGACAAGTTCCTCGCGGCTGCCGACGAGCAGATCGCCAAGGAAGCCCAGAAGACCCTGACCAAGCAGGGCCTGGACATCCGCCTGGGTGCTCGCGTGACCGGTTCGGACGTCAAGAAGAAGCAGGTTGTGGTGAGTTTCACTGACGCCAATGGCGAGCAGAAAATGACCTTCGACAAGCTGATCGTGGCTGTAGGCCGTCGTCCGGTGACCACCGATCTGCTGGCTGCTGACAGCGGCGTTGACCTGGACGAGCGCGGCTTCATCTTCGTCAACGACCAGTGCGAAACCAGCGTTCCGGGCGTCTACGCCATCGGTGACGTGGTCCGTGGCGCGATGCTCGCGCACAAAGCCTCGGAAGAGGGCGTGATGGTTGCTGAGCGCATCGCTGGCCACAAGGCGCAGATGAACTACGACCTGATCCCGTCCGTGATCTACACCCACCCGGAAATCGCATGGGTCGGTAAGACCGAGCAGCAACTGAAGGCCGAAGGCGTTGCAGTCAACGTCGGTACCTTCCCGTTCGCTGCCAGCGGTCGCGCCATGGCGGCCAACGACACTGGCGGTTTCGTCAAGGTCATCGCTGACGCCAACACCGACCGCGTGCTGGGTGTTCATGTGATCGGCCCAAGCGCTGCCGAGCTGGTACAGCAAGGCGCAATCGGCATGGAATTCGGCACCAGCGCCGAAGACCTGGGCATGATGGTCTTCTCCCACCCGACCCTGTCCGAGGCGCTGCACGAAGCGGCCCTGGCAGTGAACGGCGGCGCGATTCACATCGCCAATCGCAAGAAACGCTAAGCGTTAGTGGCCGACTCGTTCGGCCACTCGAGTTGTTGTAAGCCGCCGTGGTAGGCGGGGCGTCGTGTAATCGCCTCATCGCTACGGTGGTGTTTGCAAGCAGAACCACGTCGGGTGGCCCGCGTCGAGTCCAACTCGCAGCGCAAGCCCCCGACGGACTGCTTCGGCAGTCACAGGTGGCGCGGTATCACAAGTACAGCGCCGAATGCGCAATACCTAAACGAAGACGGTAGACAAGCATGAATCTTCACGAGTATCAGGGTAAGCAGCTGTTCGCTGAATACGGCCTGCCCGTATCCAAGGGTTTCGCGGTAGACACCCCGGAAGAAGCCGCAGAAGCCTGCGAAAAAATCGGCGGCAGCGAGTGGGTCGTCAAAGCTCAGGTCCACGCTGGTGGCCGCGGTAAAGCCGGTGGCGTAAAGCTGGTCAAGAGCAAAGAAGACGCCAAGGCCTTCGCCGCCAACTGGCTGGGCAAGCGTCTGGTGACCTACCAGACTGACGCCAACGGTCAGCCGGTCAGCAAAATCCTGGTCGAATCCTGCACCGACATCGCCAAGGAACTGTACCTGGGCGCTGTAGTGGACCGCTCCAGCCGTCGCATCGTGTTCATGGCTTCCACCGAAGGTGGCGTGGACATCGAGAAAGTGGCCCACGAAACTCCTGAGAAGATCCTCAAGGCCACCGTTGACCCGCTGGTCGGCGCTCAGCCGTACCAGGGTCGCGAGCTGGCTTTCCAGCTGGGCCTGGAAGGCAAGCAAGTCGCTCAGTTCGCCAAGATCTTCGTAGGTCTGGCCAAACTGTTCAAAGATCACGATCTGGCTCTGCTGGAAGTCAACCCGCTGGTCATCAAGGCCGACGGCGACCTGCACTGCCTGGACGCGAAGATCAACATCGACGCTAACGCCATGTACCGTCAGCCGAAGCTGAAGACCTTCCACGACCCGTCGCAAGACGATCCTCGTGAAGCCCACGCTGCCAGCTTCGAGCTGAACTACGTGGCCCTGGAAGGCAACATCGGCTGCATGGTCAACGGTGCCGGTCTGGCCATGGGTACCATGGACATCGTCAACCTGCACGGCGGTAAGCCAGCCAACTTCCTCGACGTAGGTGGCGGCGCAACCAAAGAGCGCGTGACCGAAGCCTTCAAGATCATCCTGTCCGACAGCAACGTTGCTGCCGTTCTGGTGAACATCTTCGGCGGCATCGTTCGTTGCGACATGATTGCCGAAGGCATCATCGGCGCAGTGAAAGAAGTCGGCGTGAAAATCCCGGTGGTCGTCCGCCTGGAAGGTAACAACGCTGAGCTGGGCGCCAAGGTCCTGGCTGAAAGCGGCCTGAACATCATCGCGGCAACCAGCCTGACCGACGCTGCTCAGCAAGTCGTCAAAGCTGCGGAGGGCAAGTAATGAGCGTCCTGATCAATAAAGACACCAAAGTCATCTGCCAGGGCTTCACCGGCTCGCAGGGTACTTTCCACTCCGAACAAGCCATCGCCTACGGCACCAAGATGGTTGGCGGCGTGACTCCGGGCAAGGGCGGCACCACTCACCTGGGCCTGCCGGTGTTCAACACCGTGAAAGAAGCCGTTGAAGCCACTGGCGCTGACGCTTCGGTCATCTACGTTCCGGCTCCGTTCTGCAAAGACTCGATCCTGGAAGCTGCATTCGGCGGCATCAAGCTGATCGTCTGCATCACCGAAGGCATTCCTACCCTGGACATGCTGGATGCCAAAGTCATCTGCGACGAGCTGGGCATTACCCTGATCGGCCCGAACTGCCCGGGCGTGATCACTCCCGGCGAGTGCAAGATCGGCATCATGCCGGGTCACATCCACCTGCCAGGCAAAGTCGGCATCGTGTCCCGTTCGGGCACCCTGACCTATGAAGCCGTGAAGCAGACCACCGACGCCGGTTTCGGCCAGTCCACCTGCGTGGGCATCGGCGGTGACCCCATCCCGGGCTCCAACTTCATCGATATCCTGAAGCTGTTCCAGGAAGACCCGAAGACCGAAGCGATCGTCATGATCGGTGAGATCGGCGGTTCGGCTGAAGAAGAAGCGGCTGCCTACATCAAGGCCAACGTCACCAAGCCTGTAGTTTCCTACATCGCTGGTGTGACCGCTCCTCCCGGCAAGCGCATGGGCCACGCTGGCGCCATCATCTCCGGCGGCAAGGGCACTGCAGACGAGAAATTCGCTGCACTGCAGGACGCTGGTGTGAAAACCGTGCGTTCCCTGGCTGACATCGGCAAGGCCCTGGCCGAGCTGACCGGTTGGGAAGTCAAGAAGGCCTAAGCCTTCGCTGACTGCACGCAAAAGGCCACCTTCGGGTGGCCTTTTCTGTTTTAGTGCGTTTCTTCTGTGGCGTTATGGTCTGACCCCAGGCGACGGATGATTGGGTTAGTTTTTGCCGATGCGACAGTCAGTTACGCCAGTTCGACAGCTCGTCCGCCAACTGTGCTGTTGATGGGCGCTTTTCGTTAGTATGCGCGCTTTATCGTGTCCGTGGCGCCACAAGCGCCTGGCGATACCTGCAGTGGTTCGAGCCAAACGCTCGGGCGACGTTTCCCCGATCCCTCAAGGAAACCCCCGCAACTCTTCGATTTCCTGTCTGTGGTATTTCCCTTTATGACTCGTTTGAAAGGCTCGGACCTCCTTGCCCTCGGCTTCATGACATTTGCGTTGTTTCTCGGCGCAGGCAATATCATCTTCCCGCCTAGTGCCGGTCTGGCTGCGGGGGAGAACCTGCTTCCTGCCGCCATCGGTTTTCTGCTGACTGGTGTCGGCCTGCCGCTGTTGACTGTGGTGGCCCTGGCCCGCGTGGGCGGCGGTATGGATCTGCTCACCGCGCCACTAGGTAAAGTGGCGGGTGCAATCCTTGCGGTAGCGGTGTATCTGGCCATCGGCCCGCTGTTCGCTACGCCGCGCACCGCCGTGGTGTCCTTTGAGATGGGTATCGCGCCGTTCACCGGCAACGACGGTGCGCCACTGCTGATCTATACCCTGGTATATTTCGCGGCTGTGTTGTTCCTCTCGCTCAATCCCGGTCAACTGGTCGACCGTATCGGTAAATTCATCACGCCGGTCCTGTTGGCTGCGCTGCTGGTGTTGGGCGGTGCTGCGCTGTTCGCGCCGGCTGGCGAGATTGGCGCTGTAGCTGACAGCTACCGTGATGCGCCGTTGGTGCAGGGCTTCTTGCAGGGGTATCTGACCATGGATACCCTGGGCGCACTGGTGTTTGGCATCGTGATCGCCAGCGCCATTCGTGACCGTGGTGTTAGCGACGCCGGCCTCGTCACACGTTACTCGGTGATCGCTGGCGTCATCGCCGCCACCGGTTTGTCGCTGGTTTATCTGGCGCTGTTCTACCTCGGCGCTACCAGCCAGGGCATCGCGGGTGATGCGCAGAACGGCGTGCAGGTGCTGACCACTTACGTGCAGCACACCTTCGGTACTACCGGCAGCCTGCTGCTGGCAGTGGTTATCACCCTGGCCTGCCTGACCACTGCGGTTGGCCTGCTGACTGCGTGTGGTGAGTTCTTCAGCAAGCTGTTGCCGGTTTCCTACCGTAGCGTGGTGATCGTCTTCGGCCTGTTCAGTCTGGTGGTGGCCAATCAGGGCCTGACTCAACTGATCAGTTTCTCGATTCCGGTTCTGGTAGGGCTTTATCCGCTGGCTATCGTTCTGGTTGCGCTGAGCCTGGCCAACCGCCTGTGGATCTCCCAGTCGCTGGTTTTCGTTCCGGTGATGGCCGTTACGCTGGTCTTCGGCGTTGCCGACGGTGTTGCCGCGACTCCCTGGGCGGACAAGGTCCCCGCGTGGTTCGGGCAGTTGCCTTTGGCCGGCCAGAGCCTGGGCTGGCTGCTGCCGGTGGCGGTGACGCTGGTTCTGGTGGTGGCACTGGATCGCATCCTGAGCCTGCGTCAGAGCGCTACTGCTGCGTAAGGCACGCTCGAAACAAAATAAGGCTGCCCACGAGGCGGCCTTTTTTGTCGAACAAGGAAAGAGGCAGCCTGGCTATAATCCTTCGCAGTCTTACAAGGAGTTGGCATGCTCAACAGCTATCCGTATTTGCCTCATTTTCTAGCCGCGCTGTGGTTCGTTCTGTGCTGGGGCGGCTACACCCGTTATGCCTCGGTAAAAGCGCAAACCACTCCCTGCCTCGCCAGTGTGCTGCATCTGTACCGTGAGGACTGGATGCGCCGCATGCTTCTACGTGACAATCGCATTGCCGACGCCAACGTGATCGGTAACCTCGAGCGTAATGCCTCGTTCTTCGCCTCCAGCACGCTGATTATCCTGGCCGGTATTCTCACCGTACTGGGCGCTTCTGACCGTGCACTGTCGCTGCTGGCCGACATTCCCTTCGTGCAGCAAGCCAGTCGTGGTCTATCTGAGATCAAGTTGCTGTGCCTGGGCATCATCTTCGTCTATGCCTTCTTCACCTTCAGTTGGTGCATGCGCCAATACAACTTCGCAGCGGTGCTGGTGGGTTCGGCGCCAATGCTGGGCGAGCGGCATGTCACCGAGCAGGAGCGCAAGGCTTTCGCCGAGCGCACGGCGCGGGTGATTTCGATGGCGGCCAACCAGTTCAACTTCGGTTTGCGCGCCTATTATTTCGGTATGGCAACCCTGTCCTGGTTCATCAATCCATGGTTCTTCATGCTGGTGACTGCCGGCGTTGTCGTGGTGCTATATCGCCGAGAATTCCATTCCGATGTCTTGGAAGTGATGGTCTATACGCCAACGCCGGCCGCCGAGGTGGCCAAGGAGAAGAGTGAATGAGCCTGCCGTTCTGGTGCGTCTTCATCAGCGCCTTGTTGATCTTCATCGCCAAGGCCCCGGTGGCCAAGGCCATGGCCGAGGAGGGCGGTGGTCGCTATGACAACCATCACCCGCGCGCCCAGCAGGCGCGGCTAACGGGTTTCGGCGCGCGTGCTCTGGCCGCGCATTTGAATAGCATCGAGGCGTTCCCGCTGTTCGCGGTTGGTGTGCTGATGGCTCATACCACGCAGACTTACGGCTTTTTGATCGACATTCTGGCCGTCACTTTCGTCATCAGTCGCGTGCTGTATATGCTGTTCTACTGGTGGGATCTGCACTGGCAGCGCAGCCTGGTATGGGTGGTGGGCCTGGCCTGTAGCCTGCTGCTGATGATCAGTCCGGCGCTGAAATGAAAGAAGGCCCGCATTGCGGGCCTTCTTGGTTTTCAGCTTAGGTTACTGACCGTCGACAGCGTCTTTGGCTTCGTCGCCGGCGTCCTCGATGGCGTCGGCCGCATCGCTGGCCGCATCCTCAATTTTTTCGCCAGTGGTAGGTTCATTACCCAAGGCTTCGTTGGTCTTCTGCTCGATGGCATCGCCGGTGTCTTTGGCTGCATCGCCCAGGTTCTCCATCGCTTCGGAGACTGACTCCTTGGCCGACTCCATCTTGTCTTCCGGGGTCTTCTCGCAGGCGGCGAGACCCAGGGCAGTGGCAAGCAGCAGGGCATAAGTCAGAGGTTTGTTCACGGTCATCACTCCATGTGTGAGAGTTATAAGTGGCTGGGTTGACCCCAGAACACACAGTCACTTTGAATGTCGGTAGTGCCAATAAGTTCCCAAGGCGATGAGAGCGGCACAGGGACTGGTGTGAGTCCAGGCACAAGGCGCTATCATTCGCTGTTTTTGCCATAGCAGAGCGGCAGGGTGATGAGCGAACAGTCGATTCAGGAGCGGGCACAGCGGTTTTTGTCCGCGTTGCGTCATTGTCAGGTGCTGGGCATGCGTGTCGAGTCGGCCGACGGCAAGGGACTGACGCTGTGCTTGCCCTACACACCGCATATCGTTGGCAATCCGGACACCGGTGTGATCCATGGTGGTGCCATCACTACGCTGATGGACACCACCTGTGGTATCTCCACGGTCTGCGTACTGCCGGAGTTCGAGATCTGTCCGACTCTTGATCTGCGCATCGACTACATGCACCCGGCCGAGCCCGGCAAGGATGTGTTCGGTTTCGCCGAGTGTTATCGCGTTACCCCCAACATCATCTTCACCCGCGGCTACGCCTATCAGGACGACCCGCAGCAACCGATTGCCCACGTGGTTGGCACCTTCATGCGCATGGGCAAGGCCGCGCAGGGTGGCGCTGAGCTGAAACAGAATATTCAGCAAGGCGGTGGAGCGTGAGCGAGTTGAGCCTGGAACAACTGGTGGCGCGTGCGCACCAGCAGAACGACTACGACCCGCTGATCAGTCTGATCCCTTACGCCAAACTGCTGGGTATCGAGTGCCTGCGCCTGGGCGACGACATGGTCTTTCGCCTGCCAGCCAATCGCGATTGCATCGGCAACCCGGTACTACCGGCGCTGCATGGTGGCGTAATCGCCGGTTTCATGGAGCATGCGGCCATGCTTCATCTATTGATGTTCATGGGCATTCCACATTTGCCCAAAATCATCGACTTCTCGATAGATTACCTGCGCGCCGGCCATTATCGTGACACCTATGCGCAGTGCCAGGTCTGGCGGCAGGGGCGTCGGGTGGCCAACGTGGCGATTACCGCCTGGCAGACCAAGCAGACCGAACCGATTGCCACCGCCCGTGCCCACTTCAAGGTCGATGAGCCCTGAGCGCTTGAGACTTGCCCGGCAGTTGGAACGGATCGGCAGCGCAGCGAAATCATGACAAGGACCCTGTAGATGGATGCGTTGCTGATAATTGGTGGCCTGCTGCTGATGCTGGCTGGTCTGATATGGCTGGTCATGCGGGCGTTCGCCACCAGCCTGTTGTGGGGCTGGGGCAGCCTGATCCCGCCGATTACCCTGATTTACATCGTGCGCCACTGGCAGCGAGCGCGCAGTGCGGTCACTCTGATCGGGCTTGGTGTAATTCCCCTCGTGGTAGGTCTCACGTTGCTGGCCAGTAAGGATGCCGAACGTCTGGCGGCGATCGTCCGCCTGGACTGGCTCAAGCCCGAAGTGCAGGCGCCGGCCGAGCTTGCCATTAATCTGGACGGTGAGCTAAACGGCCAGCCCTTTCGCCCGCAGCAGGGTGAACTGATCGATGGTGTGTTGGTGCTGCGCGAGGGCCTGGATTTCTTCGCCCTGCGTGAACTGAGTATCCGCCTGCCGCAGCCAGTCGAGGGTCCTGTACGTATCGACGTGCTGCCCCAGGACAGCGGTAGCCTGCCAGAGGTAGAGCTGAGCTGGCTGTTACCGGAGCAAGATCTGCCCGAGGCGCGTCGTCTGAGTCGTGGCTACACCCTGCATCTGGACCTGCAGCCGCAGGAGCCGAACCGACTGGTCGGCGATTTCCATCTGGTCTTGCCGCCGCGCTTCAAAACCAGCCTCAGTGGCCGGGTCGAGCTGTACCGTGATCGCCTGCGCTATGTCGATGGCCAGGTCGATGCGCGTTTCGATTCCCGTGACACCATTGCCCATGTGCTGCAGGACTATCTGCAGCGGCGCTTCGCCACGCGCAAGGTGAGCGAGCTGAAGCTGCCGGTGTTCACCTTCGAGGGTGACAGCCTGGAGCTGCAGGTCGAAGCGCAGATTGCCGGGCGTAGCGAGCGTCTGCCGGTGCGCCTGCACAAGCGTGCCGAGCAGGGCTGGGCGGTGGAAGGTGATCGCTTCCCGGCATTGCCTGCCACTGCCACCGCTCAGGCTACGCCGCAGCGCGAGGCGGCCCCGATCGAGGAGCGCCTGAGTCGCCCGGTCGACCGCCGGCAACGCTTCAGTCTCGCGCGCCTGCAGCGCAATCCGGAACAGTATCGCAACCTCAGCATGCGCCTGAGTCGCGCCAGTGGCGGTACGGTCGAGGGGCGCTTCGTCGGCGTCGACGCCGATGGCAGCATTCGCCTCATTCAGCAGATGGGCAGTGGCGGCGGGCAGGCCAGTTTCAGTTTCAAGCCGGAAGAAATCGGCCGTTTGCAGTTGCTGGAACCCTAAGCCCTTGAAATTGATCGCGCTGCCCCAATCTGCAGGACATCCGCCGCTCGCGCGGCATAGTCCTGCATGTGGAGTTAGAAGACCATGAGTGTGGAAACTCAAAAAGAAACCCTGGGCTTCCAGACCGAGGTGAAGCAGCTGCTTCATCTGATGATCCATTCCCTGTACTCGAACAAGGAAATTTTCCTGCGCGAGTTGATTTCCAACGCTTCCGACGCCGCTGACAAGCTGCGTTTCGAGGCGCTGGCCAAGCCCGAACTGCTCGAAGGTGGCGCCGATCTGAAGATCCGTCTGTCCTTCGACAAGGATGCCAAGACCGTTACCCTCGAAGACAACGGTATCGGCATGAACCGCGAGGAAGTCATCGCGCACCTGGGTACCATCGCCAAATCCGGCACGGCAGACTTCCTGAAGAACCTCTCTGGTGACCAGAAGAAGGATTCGCACCTGATCGGCCAGTTCGGTGTGGGCTTCTACTCGGCATTCATCGTCGCCGATCAGGTCGAGGTGTTCAGCCGCCGCGCCGGTACTCCGGCCAGCGAAGGCGTGCACTGGTCGAGCAAAGGCGAGGGTGAGTTCGAGGTTGCCACCATCGACAAGGCCGAGCGCGGTACGCGTATCGTTCTGCACCTCAAGAGCGGTGAGGAAGAGTTCGCCGATGGTTGGCGCCTGCGCAACATCGTCAAGAAGTACTCCGACCATATCGCGCTGCCCATCGAACTGCCGAAGGAGCACCACGGTGAAGACAAACCCGCGGAAGTGGAGTGGGAAACCGTCAACCGTGCCAGCGCCCTGTGGACCCGTCCACGTACCGAGGTCAAGGACGAGGAATATCAAGAGTTTTACAAGCACGTTGGCCACGATTTCGAGAACCCGCTGAGCTGGAGCCACAACAAGGTAGAAGGCAAGCTGGAGTACACCTCGCTGCTCTATGTGCCGGCTCGCGCACCGTTCGATCTGTACCACCGCGAAGCGCCCAAGGGCCTCAAGCTCTACGTGCAGCGCGTATTCATCATGGATCAGGCCGACCAGTTCCTGCCCCTGTACCTGCGCTTCATCAAGGGCGTGGTCGATTCCAACGACCTGTCGCTGAACGTTTCCCGCGAAATTCTGCAGTCCGGTCCGGTCATCGACTCGATGAAGTCGGCGCTGACCAAGCGCGTGCTGGACATGCTGGAGAAACTCGCCAAGGACAAGCCGGACGACTACAAGACCTTCTGGAAGGCGTTCGGTCAGGTACTCAAGGAAGGTCCGGCGGAAGACTTCGCCAACAAGGAGAAGATCGCCGGCCTGCTGCGTTTCGCCTCCACTGCCGGCGAGGGCGACGAGCAGTCGGTGTCGCTGGCCGATTACCTCGGTCGCGTCAAGGAAGGCCAGGACAAGATCTACTACCTCACTGGCGAATCCTACGCGCAGATCAAGAGCAGCCCGCACCTGGAAGTGTTCCGCAAGAAGGGGATCGAGGTGTTGCTGCTCACCGACCGTATCGACGAGTGGCTGATGAGCTACCTGACTGAGTTCGACGGCAAGCAGTTCGTCGACGTGGCGCGTGGCGACCTGGATCTGGGCACGCTGGACTCGGAAGAGGACAAGAAGGCTCAGGAAGAAGTGGCCAAGGCCAAGGAAGGGCTGATCGAGCGTCTGAAAGGTGCGCTGGGTGAGCAGGTCGCCGAGGTGCGCGTCTCGCACCGTCTCACCGATTCCCCGGCGATTCTTGCCATTGGTGAACAGGATCTGGGCCTGCAGATGCGCCAGATTCTCGAGGCCAGCGGGCAGAAGGTGCCGGATGCCAAGCCGATCTTCGAGTTCAACCCTGCGCACCCGCTGATCGAGCGCCTGGATGCCGAGCCGGACGAGGATCGCTTCACCGATCTCTCGCACATCCTCTTCGACCAGGCCGCTTTGGCCGCAGGCGACAGCCTGAAGGATCCGGCCACTTACGTGCAGCGCCTGAACAAGCTGCTGGTGGAGCTCTCCGCCTGATCTATCTGGCAATAGGACAAGCCCGCTTCGGCGGGCTTTTCTATGGGTGTGATTGATCGGCTTTAATTGACAAGCGAGGCCCCGTCGTTTCAGATGCTGGCAATTAGCTGGCGGTCTGTCGCGTCCTGGGGTTGTATGTCGATTCTCGAGCTTTTTTTCATCATGGGCGCGGATCCCGGTGTCCTCGTGCTCAGTCGTTACGACCCGCAGTTGGTACTGTTGTCGCTGGCCATTGCCGTATTCGCCGCCGGCATGGCGCTGCAGTTGGCCGGCGAAGCGCGCGTCAATTCGCATCCGGTCGCCCGGCAGA
This sequence comes from Pseudomonas sp. o96-267, assembly GCF_003935465.1. NCBI lineage: Bacteria > Pseudomonadati > Pseudomonadota > Gammaproteobacteria > Pseudomonadales > Pseudomonadaceae > Pseudomonas > Pseudomonas sp. o96-267. The sequence goes on along the minus strand of NZ_RHQP01000035.1, from coordinate 22,136 downwards.
TCACCATTTTCACCGGCTCACTCGCCCTCGGCGGCGGCATCTGGTCCATGCATGTGCTCGGCATGCTCGCCTTCGAACTGTGTGCGGCAGTGCGATTCGATCCGGGCATCACGCTGTTATCGATGCTGCCGAGCCTGGCTGCTTCGTGGGTCTCACTTACTCTGCTGGCGCGGCGCGACTTGAGCCTGCTGCAACTCTGTGTTGGGGGTGTGCTGGTCGGGGCCGGTATAGGTACCATGCACTACAGCGGTATGGCGGCGATGCAGATGGCGCCGCTGCTGCGCTATGACCCCTGGATGTTCGCCCTGTCCATCGTGGTTGCCGTTGCCCTGGCCATTCTGGCGTTGTGGGTGCGCTTCGGTCTGGAGGGGCGTTTGCCGACGCTCTGGGCGCTTGCGCTCAGCGCCCTGGTGATGGGGCTGGCGATCAGTGGCATGCACTACACCGGCATGGCTGCGGCGCGTTTCGTCGGCACCCCGGAGTCCGAGGTTCCGATGGCAGTAGTCGACAGTGGTTATATCGCCATTGCCATAACGCTGCTGACCGTTGCTCTGACGATCTTCGTCGTGGCGGCCAACACGCTGCTGCGTTATCGCCGCATGAGTCATCAGCTCAAGGCCAGCGAGCAGCATTTGCGCTCGATCTTCGATACGGCTCTGGACGCCATCATCACCGTCGACCATACCGGCACCCTGTGCTCGGCCAATCGTGCGGTTTCGCGCCTATTCGGCTGGTCACCGCACGAGCTGGTGGACATGCACATGCGCTCGCTGATGCCTGCCAGCCATGTCGAACAGGTGGAGGCACTGCTGGAGAGCTACCACAGAACCGGACGCCTGACGATGCCGGCGGGCGAGCAGGAGCTGGTGTGCCTGACTCGAGAGGGTGAAGAAAAACCTGTGCGCATCAGCGTTGGCGTTACCCATTCAGGCAGCCGGCCGCTGTTCGTGGTATTCGTCGCCGACATCAGCGAAAGACAGGCCATGGAGAGAGCCCTGCGTGACAGCGAGCAGCAGTACCGCTCGTTGATCAGCAACATTCCTGGTGTGTCGTTTCGCTGCATGTTGGACCGGGACTGGACCATGATATTTATCAGCGATGCGGTGCAGACCCTCACGGGGTGGAGCGCGGACGACTTCATCAGTCGCCGCTGTTCGATTGCCGATATGTATCACCCGGACGACTACCAGCGGGTCGTTGACGAGGTCGTTCAGGCCATTGAGCAAGGGTGCAACTATACCGTCGAATATCGTCTATTTGATCGTAGCGGAACCGAGCACTGGATATGGGAAAGTGGTAGCCCGGTTTGCGACGAGAATGGCATGCCGCGCTGGATCGACGGCGTGTTGCTCGACCAGACCGAAACCAAACGGCGCAATGCAGAGTACGAGGGCAAGGTCACCGCGATCAGCAAGGCGATGGCACTGATCGAGTTCGACCTCGACGGCAATATCCTAGAGGTCAATGACAATGCGTTGGCGTTGTTTGGTTATGAAAAGGAGGAAGTGGTAGGGCGCCATCACGGTATGTTCTGCGCTCCTGAGCTGGTAGCAAGCGATGCCTATCGCCAGGGTTGGATGGATCTGCGTGCGGGTCATTTTCGTGCAGGCGAATACCACCGCTTTGGTAAGGGCGGACGGGATGTCTGGATTCAGGCCAGCTACAACCCGATCCTCGACACCGACGGCAAGCCGTTCAAGGTCGTCAAGTTGGCAACCGACCTGACCCCGCGCCGCGTCATGGAACAGGATCTGCGGGCTGCCCGCGATCGCGCCGAGACCGCCGCTGCCGCGCGCAGCAGCTTCCTGGCCAACATGAGTCATGAAATTCGTACGCCGATGAATGCCATCATCGGTTTTACCGACCTCCTGCTGGAAACCCCGCTTTCCAGTGAACAGCGTCGCCATCTGAATACCGTGCAGCATTCGTCGCGTTCGCTGCTGGGCTTGCTCAATGACATCCTCGACACGGCCAAGCTCGACCGGGGCGCCATCGAGCTGGAGCAACTGGATTTCTCCCTGCGCGAACTGTGCGAGCAGGTGCTCGCAACGCAGCGCCTGACGGCCGAAAGCAAAGGCCTGCAACTGCATCTGGATTACCCGGCAACGACCAACGAGTTCTTCTGCGGGGACCCACTGCGATTGCAACAAGTGCTGACCAACCTGCTCGGTAATGCGGTCAAGTTCACCCTGCACGGCGAGGTTCGCCTGAAAGTGACGGGTGAGCCGGGCGCGATGCGTCTGGCGGTGAAAGACACCGGCATTGGTATCGCAGCCGACCGCCTGGAGAAGATCTTCGAGCCGTTTGCCCAGGCCGATGCGTCGATGAGTCGACGTTTCGGTGGTACCGGCCTCGGTACCACCATCTCTCGGCAATTGGTCGAGTTGATGGGGGGGCGCTTGCGGGTCGAAAGCACCGAAGGGCAGGGCAGTTGCTTCAGCGTCGAGCTACCGCTGCGCGCCGGCAAGCGCTTGGCGTCGCAGCAACGCGCCGTGCTGCCTGAACTGGGGCAGCTGAAGATTCTGGCGGCCGATGACGTGCCGCAGAACCTCGAATTGTTGCAACTGACCCTGGAGCATTTCGGCCATCGCGTACACTGCGTCGCCGATGGTGAAGGCGCACTACAGGCGTTCACCCAGCAGCGTTTCGATCTGATCCTGATGGATGTGCAGATGCCGGGTGTTGACGGCCTGGAGGCGTCGCGACGAATCCGCCAGCTGGAGGCCGCCGAGGCGCGAGAGCCGATTCCGATCATTGCTCTGACCGCCAGCGTACTTGATCAGGACCGTCAGGCAGCGTTGGACTCGGGGATGAATGGTTTCGCCTCGAAGCCTTTGGATCTCAACGCACTGCTTTGGGAAGTTGCCCGTCTGCTGGGTCTGACCGATGTGCCCGGCGCAGTGGTCAGTGCCACTCGTGTCGCCGACGACGGCCTGTTCGACTGGGTTCGCGGCAGCAGCCTGTGGGGCGGGCCGCTGCGTATGGCTCAGGCGATCAATACGTTCATTGGCGAACAGCATGATCTGGCGGTGCGCCTCAGTCGACTGCTGGCGGCACGCGACTGGCAAGAGGGCGAGGCGCTTGCGCATCGCCTACATGGTGCCGCCGCAAACCTGGCCATGAGCAGCCTTGCCAGTTTGGGGCAGTTGGTCGAGCGGGCGTTTCAGGCACAGGACGAGCAGGGGTTGCCCGCATTGATTGCGGAGCTTGAGCAGGCCCTTCTGACGGTCAAGGACGTAGTGCCGCAGGTGCCGGATACGGCGTCTACGAGCGAAAGTTCAGCTGTTGACGCACGCTCGCTGCGTGAACAGGCAAGTCAGCTGCGACAGGCGCTGCAGCGAGGCGGTCTGGACGATGAAGTCCTTGCTGCCATGGCGCAGACCACCGAGAGTACGGCCTACAGCGCGGCCTTGAACGACTTACGCCAGGCGCTGGATGACTTTGATTTCGATCAGGCCCTGCAGGTGCTCGATCGACTGTTGCTGCGACTGCAAGATGAGGACGCGACTGCATCATGACCCCGGCTGCCGATACTCGCCCGCTATTGCTGTTGGTCGACGACGAACCCACTAACCTGCAGGTGCTGCGCCATATCCTGCAGGAGGACTATCGCCTGCTGTTCGCCAAGGAAGGGCCGCGCGCCCTGGAAATGGCCGAGCGTGAGCGGCCCGACCTGATTCTGCTCGACGTGATGATGCCGGGCATGACTGGCTATGAGGTGTGCGAACAGCTCAAGGCCAATCCGTTACTGAATACGATTCCGGTGATCTTCGTTACCGCCCTCGGCGATGTCGACGATGAAGCGCGTGGCTTCGAGGTCGGTGCGGTGGATTACATCACCAAGCCGGTTAGCCCGCCTATCGTGCGTGCGCGTGTGCGTACGCACCTGTCACTGGTGCGGGTCGATGAGCTGAAGCAGACTCGCCTGCAGATCGTCCAGCGCCTGGGCATGGCCGCTGAATACAAGGACAACGAGACTGGCTTGCACGTTATCCGCATGAGCCATTTCTCCAAGGTGCTGGCGTTGGCCGCCGGCTTCAGCGAGAGCGCTGCCGAGGAATTGCTCAATGCGGCACCCATGCATGATGTCGGCAAGATTGGCATACCCGATGCCGTGCTGCGCAAACCGGGCAAGCTCGACGAGCAGGAGTGGCAAGTGATGCGCCAGCATGTGGAGATTGGTGCGCGAATCATCGGCGAACACAGTTCGGGACTGCTGCGCACGGCGCAACTGATCGCGCTGTCGCACCATGAGAAGTGGGATGGCAGCGGTTACCCAAATGGCCTGAGTGGCGAAGACATCCCTCTTGAGGGCCGCATCGTCGCCATTGCCGATGTGTTCGATGCGCTGACCAGCGTGCGCCCTTACAAGCAGGCATGGACTGTGGAGGCTGCGGTCGACTTCCTGCGTGAGCAGAGCGGTCGTCATTTCGATCCGCGCCTGGTCGAGCTGTTCATCGCTTGTCTGCCCGAGATTCTGCAGATCAAGGAGCGCTGGGCCGAGCTGCCCGCCGCTTGAAACGTTCTGTCTAACTCCTGAGCGTTGCCGATTTGGCCATTGCCGTCTGCGGGGCTATTGTTAGGGGCCTACCATTGCCAAGGGCAGGCCTCATCATGCAGAAGAAGACACTGGTTCCCCTGTTGTGCGCGGCATTCGCCGGTCTTGCCGATGCGGCCGTCGTGACCAAGCCGATTTCCTATGAGATCGAGGGCGAGGCTTTCGAAGGCGTGCTGGTTTATGACGACTCGGTGACAACCCCGCGCCCCGGTTTGTTAGCCGTTCCCAACTGGATGGGCGTCAACCAGGACACCGTGGCCAAGGCGGCGCGCGCAGCGGGCGACAAGTACGTGGTATTTCTCGCCGACATGTACGGCAAGTCCATTCGTCCCAGCAATGCCGAGGAGGCTGGTGCTGCAGCGGGTGCTGTGCGCGCCGATCGTGCGCTGATGCGCAAGCGTGCGCAGGCCGCTGTCGAGGTGCTCAAGGCGCAGGGCCGCGAGGTAGCACTGGACCTGAGCAAGCTGGGCGCCATCGGCTTCTGCTTCGGTGGTGGCACGGTACTGGAGCTGGCCCGTTCGGGCGCGCCGCTGAAGGGCTTCGTCTCCTTCCACGGCAACCTGGATACACCCAATCCGGCCGATGCCAAGAACATCAAGGCGCCGGTGCTGGTACTGCATGGTGCGGACGACCCAGCCGTGCCGCAGGAGCAGGTGGACGGCTTCGTCTCGGAAATGAAGGCTGCCAAGGTGGATTGGCAGTTGGTGAGCTACGGCGGCGCCGTGCACTCGTTCACCAATCCCAAGGCCAACGTGCCAGGCCGCAACGAATACCACCCGGTGGTCGCTGCGCGGGCATTCAAGGCGATGAACGATCTGTTCGATGAGGTGTTCGCCGAGCAGTGACCGCGGCTTTGCCGCGCGTTGAACGAAAGGCGGCGCCCAATGGGCGCAGCCTTTTTTCATCTTACTTCGCTGGCAGCACGGCGATGTCGATGATGCCGTCCGGCAGATCCGCGACGTCGCCCAGGGTGGTGGGCTTGCCGCTGTCCAGATCCAGCTTGTGCAGGGTCTTGCCGGTCAGCACGTAGGCCGTGTTGCCACCCTTGCCGTCGCTGGCGATATCCATCGCGGCCGCTTTGAGGCCGTCGGCGACCTTGCCGACTTCCTGCTGCACGCCATCGTTCGGCGGGTTCTGCAGCATCAGGCTGCCGCTGGCCAGGTCGATGTTGTACAGCGCGGTGCTCTGGGTACCGGCATAGGCGTTGGTGTAGGCGCCGGCGACCACCTTGGGTTGCTTGCCGGCATAGGGGCCGTCGGTGGCGTAGGCGACCTTGCCGTCTACGGCGACTTCACCCGTATCGACGTTTACCCGCAGGCTGGTGCCGTCCGGGCCGAGCAGGCGCAGGCGGTCGGCCACCGGGTTGAAGTCGACCACGGCCTGGCCGCTGCCAGCCAATGCGGTTTGCAGCTTGCTGCCTGCGGTCGCCTTACCGCTGGCTGCATCCAGGGTGTAGAGCTGATCGGTGCCGCTGAGGGCGTAGAGCTGACCGCTGGCCGGACGTACGTCCAGGCCGCGCAGGTCGCTGGCGCCGCTGACAGCCATGCTGCCGGTGACCTTGAGGCTGGCGACATCGACCTTGAACAGCTTGCCGTCGGCGCCCAGTGCGAGCAGTTCGGTGGCGCTGGCGGCACCTGCGCTCAGGGTCAGCAGGCTGGCGGTGCAAAGGGTAGTGATGCGTTTCATGGTTGTTCCTCATAAAGGTTTCAGCATCGAGACGAAGCCAGCTGGCCGGCTTCGCAGGTGCCTCGACGAAACACCTGTGAGCTATACCCGCGAGGAACGGGGTTGGATGTCGGCGGATGAAAATATTTTTTCGCAGGGTAATCGGGGGAGGAAAGCTGCCGGCCAGGCGGCCGGCAACCTGCTCAGTTGGCGCTGGCCAGCACGGCGCGACCGATGTATAGCACCGGGCCGCTGGGGCGGTTGTAGGGCGAGCCGCCTGCCGGTTCGAGAGTCAGTTCGAACAACTGGCCGGCCTGTACGGCGCCGATTTGCTCGGCAGGCAGACGCAGCGGTTGGCCGGCTTCGACCAGGCCCAGCGAGCGCGGACCGTCGGCCGGGTCGATCAGCGTCCAGAACTGCAGTGCGCGACCGTCAGGAACCTGATCGGCGACCAGCGGATCAAGCGAGAGCGTGCCGTCACTGCCGACCTGGATCACCCAACCTGGCTTGGCGGCCTCGCCCGGCTCTTGCAACACCACGGTGTAGCGTTCGCCGGTGATATCCGGGGTACGCAACAGCGGCATCAGCACGGCGACCAGCAGCGCCATAGCCAGCGCAGCTGCAGTCAGGCGCCAGGTCAGCAGGCTGTTCCACCAGTTGCTCAGCGGGCTGGCGCGTGGCGCATCGTGCAGGCCCAGGCTCTGTCGAATACGGGCCCAGAGTGCCGGCGAGGGGGCTTGTGCCGGTAGCTGGTCGCTCAGGTCGAGAAAGTGCCGTTCCCATTCCAGGGCCATACGGGCAGCACTTTCATCCGATTCAAGCAACTGCTGAACCTCGGCGGCGTCCTGCTCGTCGAGCAGACCGAGCAGGTACTCGCCAATCAAGGCACGGCGTTCTTCGGGATCTTGCGGAATCATGCTTGCAGACACTCCTGCAGCGCGCGCAGGCCGGCGCGGATACGGCCTTTGATGGTGCCCAGCGGTGTGCTCAGGCGACTGGCGATCTGCTCGTGGGTCAGACCACGGTAGAACGCCAGCAGGATCGGGTGACGTCGCGGTTTTTCCAGGCGCTGCAGGCAGCGACGCAGCAGGCGCTGTTCGGATTGCTCCAGCGCCTGCGCTTCGGCTTGCGGGCTGTCGTCCAGCACGCGTTCGATGAATTCATCGTCGACTTCGGCGTACCTGCCACCACTGCGCAGCGCATTGAGTACACGGTAGCGCAGGATGCTGTGTACCCAGGCGCGGCCGCTACCGAGCTCGCGTCTGAAACGCGCAGCGTGTTGCCAGATGCGCACGAAAGCGTCGTGCAGACAGTCCTCGGCAATGTCGCGTCGGCCCAGCATGCTGATGGCCAGGCCGAGCAACTGCCCAGCCTCCTGCCGATAGAGCGCCTGGAAGGCACGTTCGTCGCCGCGTGCGCAGGCTTCCAGGGTGCTTTCGTAATCGAAGTTGCGATCTGCCATGGGTCATCCGTTGGCCTGAGAAATCCGCATGCAGCTTATACCCGGCAACTGCGCTTCTGGATCACGCACAGGTAACAAAAAACTGCGAAGGCGTTACAGCATATTCATAGGGAGAGGCGTCATGGCCGAGTTTGGCCGTAGGCCTCGTCGAGTGATACCCAGCGCTCCAATGGTCCCTTGCGCGAGGCGTAACGAATCAGCAGCCAGTTTCCCTGTTGATCGAGGACTTCGCTCAGGTTCGAAATGGGGTAGATCGGCCAGGGCCTGCGTAGACAAAAGCAGCAGGCACGCGAGGGTGCGATACATAGGCAAGAGGGCAGTCCTTTGCGGTGATAGGCGCCGTTGTGCGCCTGCACGGGATGGAGTTAGCGCGGCAGCTCGATGCGCGTGGTTTCGCCTGGCACCTGCGGCCAGTCGCCAGCGGCCCAGCGTTGGCGCGCCTGGTCGATCAGCTCCGGGGTGGTGGCGACGAAGTTCCAGTTAATCCGTCGTGGGCCAATGGGCTCGCCGCCGATCAGTGCCAGGTGGCATTCGCCGCAGGCACTGAGGACGGGTGTTTCACCAGCCGGGATCACGGCCATGGTGTGTCTGGGCAGCGCTTCGCCATCGAGTTCCGCTTCGCCGTCGATCAGGTACAGCGCGCGTTCGCTGTGCTCGGCGGGTATCAGCAGATTGGCACCGGCGGTCAGGCGCAGCTCGGCATACAGGGTCGGTGAACGAACCGGCACTGGCGATTCGAGGCAGAAGCCGTTGCCGGCGATCAAGGTGATCTGTACGCCCATGGCATCGCTGCGCGGCAGCGACTCGGCCGGGTGATGGCTATAGCTCGGCTCGCACTGCTCGTCGGCCTCTGGCAGCGCCAGCCAGACCTGCAGGCCATGCGCTCGTTTGTCCTGACCTAGTTGTGCAGGCGGCGTACGCTCGACATGGGCGACGGCGCGCCCTGCGGTCATCCAGCTGACATCGCCAGGGCCCACCACCTGATCCGAGCCCAGGCTGTCCTTGTGCTGCAACTGACCTTCGAACAGGTAAGTGAGGGTGGACAGACCGATATGCGGGTGCTGGGCGATATTCATGCCGCTGCCAGCGGGGTAGGCGTGCTCGAGCATATGATCGAAGAACACGAAGGGACCGATGCTGCGAAAGCGGGCCGAGGGTAGGGGGCGCAGGATCGGTTGCCCGGAGATGTCTTCTGCGCGCGGGCGAATCAGTTGCAGTTCGCTCATGCCGTGACTCCCGCCAGGCGGGTTTCGACCTGGATGTCTGTAGTGGTCATCAGCTTGTGGATCGGGCACTTGTCGGCGACGCGCAGCAGTTGCTGGCGCTGGGCATCGTCCAGTGGGCCCTTGAGCGACAGCTCGACGATCAGGTGGTAGTTGCCTTGGCGTTCTTCGCTGTCGTCACGTTCGACGCTGACGTCGATGCCTTCCAGCGGCAGGCCGCGCTGGCGTGCATAGAGCAGCAGGGTCATGGCTTTGCAGGTGCCGAGCGAGGCGTCGAACAGGTCGTGCGGATCGGGGCCGGCGTTCTCACCACCGAGCTCGGTCGAAACATCGCCGAGGAGCTGGTGCGAGCCGATTTCGATCTGCTGCTACAGGCCCTTGCAGTTGTGAATGCGGATCATGGCGCTTCCTTGTAGGCGTGACGGCAATTTCCGCCAGCCTAGGCGCTGTTGGCGCTCCGGCGCAAGCCGCGTTGCGGCGAGAAAGGGCTCCCGGCGCAGTCGCGGCGAAGCGTCAACAGACCTGGCTCAGGCAGCTCTGTTCACACCAGTGCCGACAAGCGCACATCGGCGCCCAGCACTCGCAGCAGGCGCCCCTGGCTGTCGACGATAGGCACCGACACGGTGAAGCAGAAATCATCGGTCGCCGAGGAGCGATAGACCTGGGTGATATGACTCTCCATCCGTTCGGCCACGGCACGGAACCAGGGGCGCTGGCTCCAGTCGCGGCCGCGACAGCTGGCTCCCTCACTGTGCGCCACATCTGCGGCGAAGATATTCTCGGAAATCTGCACGCCGCGGCTATCTACCAGATAGAACAGCTCGAAACGGCTTTCGCGTGCCAGCGTATCGACAAGCAGGCGTTCGGCTGTTGCCACATCGCCGGCCAACTCGGGGCGTGTGGCCAGTTGCTCGATGCTGGCGCGTACGGCTGCGTGGATCTCCAGGCGGAAGTCGCCGAGCCCGGCGAGCAGGCGATCACCATCCTCGCGCACCGCCTGGCTGTGATGCAGCACCTGGCCTGCCTTGCCGAGCAGTTCACCGGCGACCTGGGCGATGTTCTGCACATCGCCATTGATTGAGCGCACCGCCTGGCCTATCTGCTCGGTGCCTGCGGCGATCTGGCCGACCTGAGCGTCGAGACGATCCATGGCCTGGCGCGTGCTGTCCAGCCCAGCGCTGACGGCAATGATGCCGGTGCGGCCGTCGGCCACGGCCGGGGTCATATGCTGACCGGCATCGCCAAGCTGCTGCATGCCCTCGCGAAAACGCTCGATGATGCCGCTGACCTGGCCAGTGGCATCGGTGGTGTGGCCCGCTAGGCGCCGCACTTCTTCAGCGACCACGGCAAAGCCGCGGCCATGCTCGCCGGCGCGAGCGGCTTCGATGGCGGCGTTCAAGGCCAGCAGATTGGTCTGTTGGGAGATGCTGGCGATCACGCCGATGACCTTGCTCACTTCATCGAGTTGCCCGGCCAGTTGCTGGATCACCTGAGCCAGTTGCGCCTCGCTGGCGTCGATTACTTCAACCTGACGCAGCACCGCCTGGCCACTTTCCTGGCACTGATGGAGGGTGGCGGAAACCTCGGCGGACAGGCGCGCGACTTCGCCGGCACCAGGCACCAGTTCGGCATCCAGGGTAGTGGTGACCTGCTCGCTGGCGCTGGCGATCAGTTCCGAGGATTGCGCCAGGGTCTGTCCGCTTTGTTGATTGGCCGCGGCGATGCGCGCCAGTTGCGGCGCGTGCGCGGCGATGCCGACGGCAGCGCCGAGACTGGCGCGAATACGCTGCTGGAGGCTGGCGCTGAAATCGTTCAGGCGCACCATCCACTGGTAGTCCTCCGGGAGTCGAGTTGTGAGGTCGTGCTGTTGGAACAGAGCGTCCAATGCGGCCTCGTCCTTGGCCTTGCGGGCTGGCTTGCGCAGCAACTGCAACATGGTGATTCCCCTGGCTGGTCTGAGTGCAGACACTGCAAGCGAGGTGCCATCATCGACTGACACATCCACGCCCGTCCCAGGCTGTTAGTTAGCTAATAATGTTCTGATTTGGTGCGTGTTTCATGTCCGAGCTCCAGATGAGTGCATTTGCGTGCGCAAGACCAGTAAGCCTTCGTAGAACTTGCGTAGCGGACCGGCGGTCTATGCTGCTCGTACCGTCAGGAGGACTCGCCTTGCTCACATCTCGAACGATGCCATGGATACTTGCGCTCAGCGCCGTGATTGCCTGCAGCGCCCAGGCCCGCGAATATCGCTACAGCGATGCCCATCTGCACTATGTCGACTTCTTCCAGGAAAGCGCCGGCATGGATGAGTTGCTGGAAAAAATGGCGGAGAACAACGTCGATCATGTGATGTTCTCCGGCATTCCGGTGGCCAAGAAGTGGGACGAGGACGAGCCCAAGCGTCCACGCTACTACGCCGGTGATGACGCCAATGCCTATTGGTACAGTGCCACCGACGTATTCATTGCCGCCGCTTACAAGCGCTTGCCGGCCGAGCAACGCAAACGCTTCCATCCGTTTCTTTCCGGCTTCAACCCCAACGACAAGAATGCCGATGCGCATATCCGCCGTATGCTTGAGCTGGACCCAGGTTTGTGGCAGGGCATCGGCGAGGTATTCACCCGTCACGACGACCTCACCGCGCTGATCCATGGCAGTGCGCCGCGCGCCAACAACGAGGCGCTGGCGCGGGTGTTCCACCTGGCTGCCGAATATGACTTGCCGGTGATGCTGCATTCGAACATCACCTCCAAGCGTGAACGTGAGCCGCTGTTCCTGGAAGAGATCGAGGCGCCGCTGCGCAACCATCCGCATGTGCGTTTCATCTGGGCGCATGCCGGCACCAGTGCCGAGATTCATCGTCATCAGGAGAAACTCGACTTCCTCCTGGACACGGTCGAGCGCATGCTCGGCCAATACCCCAACCTGTATATCGATCTGTCCTGGACTATGCTGCGTCCCTACCTGTTGGACGAAAACGGTAAACCGGACGCGAAGTGGGTGCACCTGGTCAGCAGTTACCCGGAGCGCTTCATGCTGGGTTCGGACGTAGTCGGCCGCTTCGGCAACCTGGGCGAGTACATGAAGGGCTTCGATCCCTTCCTCGATGCCTTGCCCGAGGACGTGGCGCACAAGGTGGCGCGCGACAACTTCCTTTCCATTCTTCCGCGCAAGGTGCAGGCCGAGCTGGATCGCTAGCCTATCTGTCATCAGGCTGTCATTCGGGCGTCATAGGCTCGCGCTCATCTCAACGAGGAGCGCACCATGCATTACACCCGAATGGCCATGATGGCCGGACTAGTCGCCTGGGCCGGGCTGAGCCAGGCTGATGTCCGCGTCGAAGGACCGGTGGAATACGGCATCTTCAGCAGCCAGTATCAGGACTTTCAGCCCGGCGAGCGGGTGCTGACCCGCAGCAATCAGGATATCGAGCGCACCGAGCAAATCCCCGCCAAGCTCGGCACCAAGTTCGGCATGCGCTACAGCCTGGCCGGCAAGCGCGAGGGCGATACCCCGCTGACATTGCTGTACCTCACGCCTGGTGTGGTCACCGCGGATGGTCAGCGTCATGACAAGTTCGAAGTGCAGCAGAAACTGGTGGTTGGTGCACCGCAGGACGTGATGGCCTTCGAGTTCACCGAACACCACGAAGTGGTACCCGGCGAATGGCATTTCATCGTCTATCAGGGCGATCGCAAGCTGGCTGAACAGCGCTTCATGGTGCGTTGATCAAAGCAGGATGATCGCCCAGGTCAGGGCGATCATCAGCAGCGCGACCATTTGAGCTGCGCTGCCCATGTCCTTGGCCTGTTTGGACAGCGGGTGCAGGTTCAGCGAGATACGGTCGACCACTGCCTCGATGGCGGAATTGAGCAGCTCCACCACCAGCGCCAGCAAAGGCACCAGCACCAGCAGCGCCCGCTCCGCGCGGCTGACATCGACCAGGCAGGCCAGCGGTATCAGCACCAGGTTCAACCACACCAGCTGACGGAACGCGGCTTCACCCTGGTAGGCAGCGCGCAGCCCAGCGAGCGAATAACCGGTGGCGTCGAAGATGCGCGTCAGGCCGCGGCGGCCCTTGAATGACAGGGCATCAAGATCGGAGCCGTCGTTCATGGCTGCAGCCCACCCCATGGATCGTTCAAGGCTCGCTGGTAAGCCTGGCGCAGGTAGAGCATGTCAGCTTCGGGCATGCTGCCGCCGTGGCGTTGCAATTGGCCGAGATCACGCCGCGAAGCGCTGGCAATACGCCAATGCCGGCGGCTTTTCTCCAGATCCAGCAGGGCAATGTCCACCTCCCCATCGCTGCGCACTTTGACGAACAGATGCTTGGCGTAGCAGCAGCCATGCTGCCATCCACCCAGGTGCAGGCGCGCCAGGGTGACCGCCAGGCGTTGCAGCATGGCCTGGTTGAGCTTGGGGGCATGGGCCTCTTCGTACCACTGTTCCAGGCTGATGAAACCTGGCAAGGCTTCTGTGACCAGCAGCGCCTGCCACTGTCCACTTTGTTTGCGCGCCGAGCAGTAGACGATATTCGGTGTACGGATGCCGAGGCGGGCGAGGGCTCGGTAGGCCTGCAGCTCGCGCAGGATGGTCGGTCGTCCCAACGGATGACGTAGTGAGCGGTAGAGATGCCCGCTCTGGCGCTTGCAATACAGTCGCGGTCGGTTTGTGTCCCAGTGTTGTAGCAGGCACACGCCACTTTCGCCGCCGCGGCGTTGATTGGCGGGTTCGACCCATTCGCCGGGGCTGTGCCACCAGCGGTCGAATTCGGTCGAGGGTAGGGCGGCTAGTGCCTGTTCGCTGAGAATGCCCATCTCAGGCCTCCTTGCGCAGGACGTAGGTGCGCCACATAGCATAGCCGGGCAGGAAGTCAAGGTGGCCGAGAATGCTGAAGCCGGCCTGGTGGAATTCACGTTCTATCGTGCTCCGAGCGACGACGAAGCGATTCTGGTTTTCCGCCGCGCGACCTTGAGCCATTCTGCTGGCCTCCAGACGGCGGCGTTTCCAGGCTTTGTAGTTGCCGTCGACCCACAGCGAGACGATCACCGTATCGCGGCTGACGCGATGAAACTCGCGGAGAATGGCCAGGCGGTGTTCGGCCGATTCGATGTGATGCAGCAGGCGGATGCAGAAGATGCAGTCCACCGCGTTGGCGCCCAGGTCGATATCGAAGGCGGAGGTGCGAAAGCTGTTGACCCGCGCCACCACCTCAGGTGCCTGCGCCGCGCGCGCGGTGGCGATCATGTCGGCAGAGTTGTCGGCGGCGAAGATCACTCGGTTCGGCTGCTCGCAGAGCATCGGCCAGAAGCGTCCGGCACCGCAGGGCAGGTCGAGTACCAGGTTCGGCTCATCGGCCATCTGCAATGCACGGCGCGCTACCTGCACGTCGCGCCAGTGCGACAGGCGCCGGGAAAGGCCGTCCTGGTGCTTGTGCAGGTATTGCTGAGCGTGATCGAAATCGTACTTGCGGGAAAAATCCAGCTCGATGGGGCTAGGCTTGGGCATGAGGAACGTCCCTTGATGGATACGTTCGTTACCCTAAAGAACCAGGCATCAAGTTCATGTCAAAGGGGCGTGAAAATTTCGTCAAGCGCCGTTGTTCAGTGTCACCCGGAAGCGTGTATGACCCGGTTCGCTCTGCAGGCTGACCTGCCAGCCCTGTTTGGCGCAGATGCGTTTGACCAGCGACAGTCCCAGGCCTAACCCTTCGCCACGTGCCTGGGAACCGCGAACGAAGGTCTGGAAGATGCGCTCGTGCTGTTCGGCAGGAATGCCGGCACCGCTGTCTTCGATACGGAAGGCGCCCTGTTCGAGGGTCAGACGCACACCGCCGCTCTCGGTGTAGTGCAGGGCATTGCGCAGCAGGTTGGCCATCACCGTGCCGAGAAAGGTGGCGTTGTAACGGCCGTCGTCCTGACCTTCCACGATCAATTGGAAGTCCAGACCCTTCTCCTTCATCAAGGCGCCCCAGCGGCTTGCTTGCTCATGGGCGATGCTGGCGAGCGTACGGTCGCCGCCGAAGGCTGCCTCGTTGCTCTTGTCCCGCGCCAGTTGCAGGAAGGTCTGCACCAGCTCGCGCATTTCCTCGCTGGCGCGAGCGATGCGCGCCACCTGGTCCTTCTCGCGCGGCCCCAGGGGCGCCTCGGCGAGCAGCTCGCAGGAGGTGGCGATAACCATCAGCGGTGTACGCAGTTCGTGGCTGACATCGCTGGTGAACAACCGCTCGCGCTCCAGGGACTGACGCACCTGGCCCAGGGTGCTGTCGAAGGCAGCGGCCAACTGGCCGATCTCATCATCGGGGTAATCCGGTGCCAAGGGCGGCGCCAGCGGGTGCAACTGGTCGCGATGGCGCACCTGCTGGGCCAGACGGCTGATTGGCGCCATGACCTTGCGCGCCATCATCAGCCCCAGGCCCCAGGCGGCCACCACCGTCAGCAGGAAACCGGCCAGCACCACGTTGAACAGGGCATTCTCGCGGGCTTCGAACTCCTGCTGTTCCTGCACCAGCATGTAGGTTTCGCCGTTGATTCTCTGCACGTAGACGTAGAACGCCTCGTCGCCGCTGACCACTTCGTTGAAGCCTTCCTGCAGGCCGGTGTACTGCTCGGGAATCAGGTATTGATCGTGGTAGGAGGAGAAGAACTGCGTGCTGCTGTCCAGGCGCGGGGGGCGACCCTGACGAATGTCTTCGTTGAGCGTTTCGCCCAGCTCGCGGCTCATTTCCTGGGAAACCAGGTGCTCTTCGATGAAGTGCACCACGCCGACGATGCTTAGCGAGAATAGACCGCTGACCATGGCCGTCATCAATACGAAGGCGATCAGAATCCGCCGTTCGAAAGGCTGTTTAGACGGCATCTGCGCTCTCCGCCAGGCGATAGCCGACGCCATGGATGGTGTGGAGTAAGGGCGTGGGGAAGGGCTTGTCGAGCACTTGGCGCAGTTGGTGGATGTGGCTGCGCAGGCTGTCGCTGTCCGGGCAGTCGTCGCCCCACAGCGATTCTTCCAGCGCCTCGCGGCGCACTACCGCTGGGCTGCGCTGCATGAGGATGGCCAGCAGTTTGAGGCCCAGCGGGTTGAGCTTGAGCGGCTGGCCGGCGCGGCTGACATGCAGGGTGTCGAGGTCGTAGCTGAGGTCGGCGACTTGCAGCTGGCGTTTGCGGCTGCCACGGCTGCGGCGCAGGATCGCCTCGATGCGCGCCACCAGCTCAGACAGCGCGAAGGGCTTTATCAGGTAGTCATCGGCACCGGCATTGAGCCCCTGCAGGCGATCATCCAGGGCATCGCGCGCGGTCAGCATGAGGATCGGCACCTCGCTGCGCCCGTCCTCGCGCAGGCGCTTGCATACCTGATAACCGTCGATGCCGGGCAGCATGATGTCCAGCACGATCAGATCGTAATGACCGCTGCTGGCCAGGTGCAGACCGCTGAGGCCGTCCTGCGCGCAGTCGACGGAAAAGCCCTTGAGCTGCAGGTAGTCGAGCACGTTGGCGAGGATGTCTCGGTTGTCTTCGATGACCAGAATGCGCATCGCGAGTAATTCCTGGGTTTGACGATTTTTTCACACGGCTTTGACGAGAGGCTCACGGCTCGCCTAGCAGACTGCGGCACGTTCATCCTGCAAGGATCATACGATGCCTCGGCTTCAATACGCGCAACTTCGTTATCTGTCGATCATTCTGCTGGCCTGGCTGGCGGTTTTCTTCCTCACCCGTAGCGCGCTGCTGCTCAGCCACCTGAGCGATGCCGGCGTGACCTTGCCGGCGCTGCTCGGGTTGTATGGGGTGGGGCTGGTCTACGACCTGAGCTTTTTGGTCTACGCCGCCGTACCGCTAGCGCTTTACCTGCTGCTGTGCCCGGCCTGGTTATGGCAGCGTCGTTGGCATCAGCGCCTGCTGGTCGCCCTGGTGGCCATCAGCCTGTTCGCGATGTTCTTTACTGCGGTGGCCGAATGGCTGTTCTGGGACGAGTTCGGCGTGCGCTTCAACTTCATCGCCGTGGACTACCTCGTCTATTCCAAGGAGGTGGTGGACAACATCCTAGAGTCCTACCCGATCTATCCCTTGCTGGCGCTGCTCGCGGCACTGGCCATCGGCCTGACCCTGGCGCTACGGCGGCCACTGCGCGCAGCCTTGCAGGCGCCGCGTCTGCCCCGGCTGCAGGCGGCCTACGCACTACTGATGCTGGCGCTGCTGGCGGGCTTGTGCAGCGGCCTGGTGGGGCAGGACGCACCGCGTGGGCTGGGCGGCAACACCTACCAGCGCGAGCTCGCAAGCAACGGCCCGTACCAGTTCTTCGCCGCGTTTCGTAACAACGAGCTGGATTACCAGCAGTTCTACGCCACCCTGCCTGATGCCGCGGTGGCCGAGCAACTGCGCGCAGAGGTGGCCGAGCCCAACGCCCGCTTCATTGGTAGCGATCCGCAGGACATTCGCCGGGTGATCGACAACCCCGGGCAGCCGCGCAAGCTCAATGTGGTGCTGGTCACCATCGAAAGCCTCAGCGCCAAGTACCTGGGCAGTTTTGGTGACAAGCGTGGTCTGACCCCGAATCTCGACGAGCTGCGCAAGCACAGCCTGACCTTCACTAATTTCTACGCCACGGGGACGCGTACTGACCGTGGGCTGGAGGCGCTCACCCTGTCGGTGCCGCCGACACCGGGGCGCTCCATCGTCAAACGCATCGGCCGCGAATCCGGCTATGCCAGCCTCGGCCAGCAGCTTGGCGCGCAGGGTTACGACAGCGTCTTCGTCTATGGCGGTCGCGGCTACTTCGACAACATGAACGCCTTCTTCGGCGGTAACGGCTACCGCATCGTCGATCAGAGCAGCGTCGACGAGGCCGAGATGAGCTTCCAGAACGCCTGGGGCATGGCCGACGAGGACCTTTACCATCAGGCGCTGAAGGTGGCCGATAGCGACCATGCGGCCGGCAAACCGTTTTTCCTGCAACTGATGACCACCTCCAACCACCGGCCCTACACCTATCCGGACGGGCGCATCGACATTGCCTCCGGTGACGGGCGTGAAGGGGCGGTGAAATACACCGACTACGCCATCGGTCAGTTCCTCGCCGAAGCGCGTAGCAAGCCCTGGTTCGACAACACGCTGTTCGTCTTCGTCGCTGACCACACGGCAGGCAGTGCCGGGCAGGAGGACCTGCCCGTAGCCAACTACCATATCCCGCTGTTCGTCTACTCGCCAAAACACATCGAGCCTGCCGAGTACGCCGACGTGGCCAGCCAGATCGACGTGGCGCCGACACTGCTCGGGCTGCTCAACCTGGACTACGTCTCCACCTTCTTCGGCCGCAACCTGCTGCGCGCCGACCATGCACCCGGTCGAGCGCTGCTCGGCAATTACCAGCATCTGGGCCTGTTCGACGGGCAGAACCTGGCGATTCTCAGCCCACGGCAGGGCATGCGCCTCCACGACGATGCCTTGGGCCTGAGCCATGAATGGCGGGTGGATGGCAGCGATCCGTTACTGCGTCGCGACATCGCGTACTACCAAGGCGCCAGTCATGCCTTCGGCAAGCGACTGATCGCCTGGCAGCCCGATGATCAAGCGAGCCAGCAGCTCAGCCAGCGCTAAGGAACGACCATGCCGTCTCGTTATTTCGATTTTCGTCTGGCGCTGGGTATTCCACTGCTGCTGATGGCGTTGCTACTGCTGGTCGACCCCAGCCCTGTGGATTTCGCCCTCGCTCATCTGTTCTACGAGCCCGGCCAGGGGTTCATCGGCCGTAGCAGCTTTTGGCTCGAAGACATCCTGCATGACCGCGCCAAGCAGGCGGTGATCGTGCTGGGTGTGCTGGCCATCGCCGGCTTTGCGCTCAGCCTGCTGCCGACGCGCTTGCGTGCCTGGCGCCGTCAGCTCGGTTATCTGGTGCTGGCATTGGGGCTGTCGACCTCGGTGGTTACGCCGCTGAAGACGCTGACCGGCATGCATTGCCCCTGGAGCCTGAGCGAGTTCGGTGGCCAGGAGCAGTTCACACCGCTGCTCGCTGAACGCGCGCCAACAGCCAACCCCGGGCGTTGCTGGCCAGGCGGACATGCCTCGGCCGGGTTCTCACTGCTAGCGCTGTTTTTCGCGCTGCGCGATCGCCGCCCACGCGCTGCGCGCATCGCGCTGGGCGTCGCGTTGGGGCTGGGCTCGCTGTTTTCTCTGGGGCGCATGTTGCAGGGCGCGCACTTTCTTTCGCACAACCTGTGGACGCTGCTGATCGACTGGGTGATCTGCGTGCTGACCTATCGCTGGCTACTTTACCGCGCTCCGCTGGCGCAACGTCCGTTTCAAGAAACCGTCTGGGGAGAAACCTGCCGATGAACAAACTCGTACAGGGCCTGCGCCTGACGCTGGCCGCACTGGTATTCGCGGGTGCATTGCTGGCGCTGCCACTGAGCATGGCCTGGGGTGCGACGACTTCGCCGGCACCCGTGCAGGGCGTACGCCCGGCCAACTGGGCACAACCCTTGGATACCCGTATCAACCTCTATCGCATGGCCCCCGATCTGTACCGCAGTGCGCTGCCGACGGCGAAAGACTGGCCGCAACTGCAGGCACTCGGTGTTACTACGGTGATCAACTTCTATCAGCATGGCGACGATCAATGGCTGGTCGACCCGCGCGTCCAGCAGGTTCATCTGCCGCTGCGCACGGACCGTATCGATGACACCGACGTCATCGAGGTGCTGCGCAGCATCCGCCAGGCACAGGGGCGCGGCACGGTGCTGATTCACTGTAAGCATGGGCAAAATCGCACCGGGTTGATCGCCGCGCTGTATCGCGTCATCTATCAGAACTGGAGCAAGGAACAGGCCCTGGCAGAAATGGCCGGCGGCGGCTTCGGTGGCGAGGAGCGTATGGGCGACGCCGAACGTTATCTGCGTGACGCCGATATTCCAGCGTTGCGTTCGGCCCTGGCCTCTGGCGCCTGCAGCACCAGCCCCTGGGCGATGTGTGCGCTCAAGGATCGCCTGCTGGGTGTGATCGAAGGAGCATGACGCCATGCGCCTCACACGCTTGCTGGTCTGCGTGCTTGCACTACTGAACCTGTTCGGTTGCCAAAGCCTGCGCGAACAGATGCTGGCGGCCAATTATCCGCCGGCCTTCGTCGACGGTTTCGAGGCCGGCTGCAGCAGTGGGCGTTCGGCAGTCGGACCGCTGGGTCAATTCGACAAGGACGTACCGCGTTATATGGCCGAGCCACTCTACACGCAGGGTTGGGATGACGGGTTTCGCCAGTGTGAGGACGTGCAGCGCATCGATGACTGGCAGGCGCGACGGGAGGAGCGGTGGCGCGATGATGAATGGCGTCAGCATGTCGACCAGGCGATGGCCAAGGCGCTGCGGCGCTAGATTTTTCGCTTGTCCTTATAAAGTGCGCGGAAATAAAGCCGATAAGCAACACGGGATCGGCGCAATCTCACCCGATTCCTAGCCAGGTATGGCCAGGGATGACTCGAATTCTGCGCGCAATAGGAGTTTCACGACATGTCGCTGCGTAATCTTTCAATCGCTCCACGGGCTGCTTTGGGGTTCGGCCTGGTGGCTTTGCTGGTGTTATTGCTCGGGGCATTTTCACTGTTCCAGATGACCGAGATGCGCAAGCAGTCCGAGGCCGTCGATCAGGACTGGCTGCCTAGCGTGATGGGGCTCGCCGATGTAAATCAGGACATCTTGCGTCTGCGTGCCATCACCCTGCGGTTGATGCTCAACCGTGAGCCTGATGAGCTGCAGAGGAACCTGCGCCTCGCTGATGAACTGCGTACCGAGTTGAGTGCGGCTGACTCCTCATACGAAAAGCTCATTTCCGGTAGCGAAGAGCGTGGTCTTTACGAAGGTTTTCGCCGTGCCGAAGTGGCCTACTTGCAGGAGCAGGGCAAGATTGTCGCCTTCGTTCGCCAAGGTAACTTCGACGATGCCATCGCCGTGACCCGTGGCACGCTCAATCAGCATGCCGATGACATGACGCGATCTCTCAGAGATCTTTCTGAGCTGAACCGTAAGGGCGCTACAGAGGCGGCTCGCGAAGCCGGGCGGGTGTTCGATTCGGCGCGTACCTGGGTGGTGGTGATGATGGTGTTGGCGGCGCTGGCCACCGTGGTTTTGGCGCTGTTGCTGACCCGCAGCATCGTCGCGCCGCTGACGGAAGCGGTGCGTCTGGCCGAGGTGGTGGCGTCGGGTGATCTGACCCAGAACATCCACGTCGAAGGTCGTGACGAGCCTGCACAGTTGCTCAATGCGCTGAAAAGCATGCAGCAGAGCCTGCGTACCACTATTCAAAGCATTTCCGACTCGTCCAACCAACTGGCTTCGGCCTCCGAGGAGCTGCATGCAGTGACCGAGGATTCCACTCGGGGCCTGCACCAGCAGAACACCGAGATCGAGCAGGCCGCTACTGCGGTGAACGAGATGACAGCAGCGGTCGAGGAGGTGGCGCGCAACGCCGTCAGCACGTCCGAGGCCTCGCGCGAATCGAACGTCACTGCGCAGCAAGGACGTGAGCAGGTGCGCCAGACCGTCGACTCCATTGGTCAACTGGCAGCTGATGTCACCACCACTTCAGGCGAGGTCGAGCAATTGGCTGAGCGTGTGCACGAGATCAGCAAGGTGCTCGATGTGATTCGCTCCATCGCCGAGCAAACCAACCTGCTGGCGCTCAACGCTGCTATCGAGGCCGCGCGGGCCGGCGACGCCGGGCGCGGTTTCGCCGTGGTTGCCGACGAGGTGAGGGCGCTGGCGCACCGTACGCAGCAATCCACCCAGGAAATCGAGCAGATGATCGGCGGCATCCAGAGCGGTACGGATCGCGCCGTCAGCGCCATGCAGAGCAGCAACGGCCGAGCCCGTTCCACGTTGGAGGTGGCCCAGGCTGCCGGTGTTGCGCTGGAGCAGATCACCCAGGCGATTTCCTCGATCAACGAGCGCAACCTGGTGATCGCCAGTGCGTCGGAGGAGCAGGCACAAGTGGCCCGCGAGGTGGATCGCAACCTGGTCAACATTCGCGACCTGTCGATGCAGACCTCGGCGGGGGCCAATCAGACCAGTGCGGCGAGTCAGGAACTGTCGCGCCTGGCGGTCGATTTGAACAATCTGGTGGCGCGCTTCAAGGTTTGAGGCGAGCCAGAAACGAAAACGGCGCCCGAGCAGACTGTGTGAAAACGTTCTGAACTGAACCGGTTCAATACAAACGCCTCGATTGATTCGTGGCGTTTGTGTTTTTA
>NZ_RHQP01000034.1:0-58350 GCF_003935465.1 Pseudomonas sp. o96-267 | reverse complement strand
CGCTGAGTTCGGTATAAGACATAGGGGCAGCACCGTACCGGAAAGGTCAGGTGTTGCACTCAGTTTTTGCCGCCGCCCCACCTTAAGTCCAATGACCTCTGATCGGCGCATCCCAGTAAGGCATAGAAGAAGCACGATACACGCATCGATCAGAGAGACAACAACGCTAATCACAGCAGTTTGATTTATATACTCCCCCTCATCATTCTCATGCGTTCTTTCCTTGATTTCTATTCCCCACCAGGGAATACCGCTATCTAGTAACTTAGGTTTATAATCCCTAAATCTTTTAACTCCCTCAACGGACGCCGTTGACACGCCAAAATTTATCGCGGCAAGCTTTTCGGGGTTCTCAAAAGCGCCTACTATGGTTGGCGCAAAATTTTTATACAGCCAAAGGACGTCATCGCTATAGTTTTCAACAAACCCCACACAGTATCTAAATATTTCTGCATAGTCATCGAGCGGAATGGGTTCGAAAGGTCGACAGGACTCGTCGTATTCTCTTCTATATTTGGCGACAAGCTCTTTAGTTACGTATGAATCGTATAGTGAGTACTCTGGCGGAAGCATACCCATCGATGACACGCCCTGCCAGAAGGACATTAAGTAACAGAATTCCCACTTAATCCCAGATGTGGGCAGCGACTCTATATAGTGCTCCACACTCGACTTGGCCAAATCATTCACCGTCCTAAAATCTGGTGAATTTTCTGAACCTAAATATAGACCTTCGGCATGAAACAACCCTACGAGTCTTAATACTTTTGTTTTATCTGTCTCAAGAGATGTATAAGCATTAATACGACCACGAATTCCGAAATGCGGTACACGGTAAAATAGTAGCGCCCTAGCAATATTCACCCAATGTTCGTGTCCTACTCCACAAACATTCACGCCATACATATTCACATAGTCAAAATTGATACGTATGGGAGACCTATAAGGGGAGGGGTAATCCCCAAAATCCCAAACCGGATCGCCGAAAGAGCTTCTAGGACTTACCCTAATATAACTCCACTCGTTCTTATCAATTCTGGAAAGATTGAGTAAATTTACACTATCGCAAATGATCCCAAGTGAAGAGTCGCCACTCAGAACCTCATCATCTTCTTCAGTAGCGATAGGCTCTGACTCTTCCTCGTGACAACCCAGTCCATTCCTTATTTCTTCTAAAACGGCTTTTATTTGGTCACGTGTTGGAGTTGTCATGAGAGCCCTATCATTGTCAATGGCAGTGCAAAACCGTTATGTTCCGATCGATCTATTGCCTCAGCAACCTCAATCGGATCCCCCCAGCCCTCTAGAACCCCCTTCCACGCTAAATACTCAGCGCGATAGCTTTTCTCCCATTCTAAGGGATTTAACCGCTCCCTCAGACCGTCAAGGTCGGAAATTCTTCTTGCAATAAAAGGTAATGCTTCTTTGAAGATCACACACTGTGAGCATAACGGGCAACGATTGAAGTAGTTGCAAGGCGTATCCGTTCTAAGAAAACTTTCAGCGCCTGGCCAATCTGGTCGTCTTGAATTTAGACAACTTGCAATGAATGTCTGACCTTCCGGAGAAAGCAACTGTATTACCGAATCTTCAGAAGAATTCAGCCTACCGACTAATGGTGCAACAACTGATCGTAGTTCTTCTTTACTACCGCAGCGTAGAGTGGCTTCACGCAGCTCAACCAAAGACACATCTGTAAGAAGATTTGCTGAGTAACGCCTAAAATCTTCTTCATGCTTTCTCTGAATCTTCCTTAGACGCTCATTTAATATTTCTGCCGACCCCCAGTCACTATCATAATGATTCACTGTGGTATCGATATCCGAATGCCCCATCATTGCCGAAACTTCGTCTATATCTAAACCCTGTTCTCTCCGTCGAGTTTCGTAAGTAGTTCGAAGACGTTTCGTTTCAATTCTGGGGGATTTGGTATCCGTATCCAATTTTATGCGGTGGCGATGTAGAAACTCCGTTGATGCGTGCCCAAAATTCGTAGTGGTCACCGGCGTGCATAAGCGACCAAACTTATTCCACAGATTCTTCGAAATGACACACTGAAATAATTTACCCTTTAAATAATGAGGCGACGACAAATGCTTGGTTACTTCAGCGGCAACAAAGCGCAAGATCTGATACGTGCCAAACTTATCTCGCTTGTTTGATCTATGCATTTGGCTTTTGTCTGACCGTCCCTTGTACCCATAAATAATCACATAGTCATCATCCAAAAGGTCCTCCTCAATATGGTCGTCTAGGTTATCGCTTATCGATACCACAACCTCAAAGTTCCAGCCCGTCTGCAACATCACGAAGAGAAAGAATGGGAATATAGTTCCCATTGTGAAGGCTACTCTGCTGATGTATGCCATTTGACCTACTTCATAGGGTAGGTGCTCTGGCCCAACCCTCATATACATCAAGGCCGACCGTAATTTTTTTTCCAGCGTAGAATATTTTTTGTTTGTTCCGTGAGCGGTGTTTTTACTCCACTCTGTGGAAAAGAGATGTCCAGCTTCCTCGAAGCTCACTTGCATAGGCCAATCTGGATAAAGTCTTCCTACATTTGCAGTTGCAATTCGCCCAGATTCTTCTCGATCACAGCCATACACCATTCCCCGTTCACTGACCTCAGTACCAACTACAGGGCGACCTTTAGCCGCCAGTTCATGGGCGCGGGCTCGGTAAATGCCCAGAAACTTCTCTATACTTATTCCATTTGCCCGTATGTATTCTTTAACATCTCCAGTGGAGCGTATAACCCACTCAAACCCTTTAATGTGTGTCGCCTTGATTGACCCGTTGGATCTTTTAGTTTGCTCTTTTACAACCAGATCAAACATCAGGTTTTCTAATGAAAGATCGTATGCCAGAATTGGCTTCCCGCCTTCCACTACACCGTTGTAACTCTCCATCCACTTCATAATAAACTTAATATCGATCAGGCATCCCTCCACAAGCTTATTATGAATCTCCCTGCTGTATCCTTCTGTTACTTGCTCGTTCATCCCCGGTCCAGTCGGCCATTCAAACCCTTTGCCGACCCAGCTCTGCCCTTTATATTTATTCTTCAACGAAAGGAAGATATTTTTTAATGCGCCGTATCTTTTTCTATTTACGGTGCGACCTGGATACGAACGAATTAGAAATGACCTAAAATTCACGCATACCTGCCCATCGACATCAGCAACACCTTTGACTGATTTATTGATCGGCTCAGCGCTATTAAGAAACAGCACAAACTCTTGAATTGAGTAATAGATGTCTTGATGGGATTGATATGTGATCAATCTCTTTGCGGAATGGAGCTGCGCACCTATAAGTAACTGCTGGACAATTAATTTATGGTGCGGATACTCAGTGACAAGATCTGTGAAGTCACGGACGTATTCCCTTGTGCCAGTAGTCTTGTTTCGGACAAGCAACCCTTGAGCTGAAACATCGACTTGTCCCCTAGCAGTGCTTCTTTCTTGAATCGCTTGGGGGGTGTTTTCTGGGAGCTTTCGCTGGAGGGTCGGTCGTTCTCGCGACTCAAGTGCAGACTTGGAGAAAGGCTTGCGTGGCATCTGATGTCCATTTGGATGGGTCTATAGCCAGCAATATCAAGGATAGCTAGACACTCTGGCCATACATTTCTTTGTCAACGATAACGTGCTCACAGCCACGGTAGGGGTTCACCGAACGGTCGAAGCCGACATCCGGTGAGTTGTTGCGGGTGATCGCCGTCTTCGCCTGCTCCTTGCGCACTTCGGTGGCGCGGCTCTGTGGGGTCTCGTCCTGATACCAGCCGTCGTCTTCCTGCTCCGAACGGGTCGGCGCATAACGGTTGTGCGGATTGCTGGCGGTACCACGGCCACGTGGCGGCAGGCTGATGGACATGCTCGGACTCCAAAATATACTGTATAAAAATACAGTTATTTGAAGCGCAAGCAAGTCCCTTCTGTCGCGGTGTCGATCAAACGGTCGCGATCTGCGGCGCTTCCTCGCGCTTGGCATAACGCTGCGCCAGCACCGCGCAGACCATCAGCTGGATCTGGTGGAACAGCATCAGCGGCAGGATCAGTACGCCGATGGCGCTACCGGCGAATAGCACCTGGGCCATCGGCACGCCGGTGGCCAGGCTTTTCTTCGAGCCGCAGAAGAGAATGGTGATGCGGTCCTCCAGGCTGAAGCCCAACCATTTGCCCAGCAGGTGGGTCAGCACCAGGGCCAGTGCCAACAACACGCAGCAGGCGGCAATCACCAGCAGCAGGGTGGTCAGCGGTACCTGCTGCCACAGGCCGCCAATAACGGCGGCGCTGAAGGCGGTGTAAACCACCAGCAGGATCGAGCTCTGGTCGACGTATTTCAGCCAGCTCTTGTTCTGGTTGACCCAACCGCCGATCCAGCGCTGAGCGATCTGGCCGAGAACGAAGGGCAGCAGCAACTGCAGACTGATTTTGCCGATGGCATCGAGGGTCGAGCCGTTGTCGCCGTGCACGCCCATCAGGAAGGCCACCAGCAGCGGGGTGAGGAAGATACCCAGCAGGCTGGAGGCTGCAGCGCTGCAGATCGCCGCCGGGATGTTGCCGCGCGCCAGCGAGGTGAAGGCGATGGCCGATTGCACGGTGGCCGGCAGGGCGCACAGGTAGAGCATGCCCAGGTACAGTTCTTTGCCCAGCAGCGGCTCCAGAGCCGGCTTGAGTGCCAGGCCGAGCAGCGGGAAGAGGATGAAGGTGCAGGCGAACACTAGCAAGTGCAAACGCCAGTGTCCGGCGCCGGCAAGAATCGCCTGGCGCGACAGCTTGGCGCCGTGCATGAAGAACAGCAGGGCGATGGCCAGGTTGGTGATCCACTCGAAGATCGTGGCGATCTGGCCGCTGGCAGGCAGCAGCGTGGCGGCGAGTACCACGGCGAGCAGGGTCAGGGTGAAATTGTCGGGCAGCAGGCGGCGCAGGAACATGGCGAATCTCGGACTTGCGATACAGGAGGCCGCCAGACTATCGTCATCGAAAATTTCCGGCTAACGCTAAAGAGCCAGCAAGTGTCGACAAACAGACAGCCCGCCACCCTGCATCGCAGCCTGCCCGAGCTGCCGAGCCTGCCTAGGCCACTCTATGGCCGCACCGAATCGCTGACCAACCGCGCCCTGACCTTTCGCCATACGCACCCCTGGGTGCAACTGTCCTACGCTATCGCCGGGGTACTCGAGGTGCAGACTCTTGGCGCGCGCTTCGTCGCTCCGCCACAGCGCGCGGTGTGGGTACCGGCAGGTGTCGAGCATCAGGTATTCAGCTCGCCGCGTACCGAGATGCGCAGTCTGTACATCGACGGCAGCGCGGTGCCCTGGGGGCCGGCCGAATGTCGAGTGCTGGCGGTCAGCCCGCTACTGCGCGAGCTGATTCGCGGCTTCAGTGCGTTACCGGCCGAGTATGACGAGCAGGGTGCACCTGGCAGGCTGGCTGCGGTGTTGCTGGACGAGCTGCGCGCTGCACCGGACGTGGCGCTGATGCTGCCGTTGCCGCAAGACACGCGGCTGCGCGAGGTGTGTCAGGGGCTGGAGGATGCGACGCTGCGTCAGCTGGGGCTGGCCGAATGGGGCGAGCGCCTGGGAGTGTCGGAAAAGACCCTGAGCCGGTTGTTCCTGCGTGAAACGGGCCTGAGCTTTCGCGTGTGGCGCCAGCGCCAGCGGCTGCTCGATGCGCTCACCCCGCTGGAGCAGGGCGAGCGTGTCACCGATGTGGCGCTGGCCTGCGGCTATGACTCGCTATCGGCGTTTATCGCTGCTTTTCGCCGCCAGTTTGGTGCGACTCCCGGGGAGTTTTTTTCGTGAGTAAAGTCAGGTGGGTGCAACTCGCCTGCACCATTGGCGCTCGGCGCCGCTAACCCACCCGAGAATGCCCGGACTAGCTGGGCTCGCTCGGCTTCTTCAGCTTCGGATTGGGAAAGAACTGCACCGCCTGCACGTTGGGGTCGGCCGCCTTGGGCTTCAGGCCGCTGACGTTGACCCGCGTGGGGATCTCCTTGGGCACCGAGTTGCCGCGTGCGTCGAGAGTGTCGGCATAGCCGCACTTGACGCATTCACGGTGCGGCACGCCGTCGACGTTCCACATCTTGATGCTGTCGGTCTCGCTGCACGCCGGGCACACGGCGCCGGCGATGAAGCGTTTTGGCGTGCTGTTCACCGGGGCGTCGCTCATGCGGCCTCCTGGCTCAGGCCGAGGTGGCGCAGCAGGGCGTCGATGCTCGGCTCGCGGCCACGGAAGTCGACGAACAGCACCATCGGCGCCTGCGAGCCGCCACGGGCGAGGATCGCTTCGCGGAAGGCGCGGCCGGTATCGGCGTTGAACACGCCTTCTTCCTCGAATTTCGAGAAGGCATCGGCGCTGAGCACTTCGGCCCACTTGTAGCTGTAGTAGCCGGCCGCATAGCCACCGGCGAAGATGTGTGCGAAGCCGTTGGCGAAGCGGTTGTAGGCCGGTGGACGCAGCACCGAGACTTCGCTGCGGATCGCCTCGATCACGTCCAGCGCGCTGCGGCCGTCGCCGTGGGTTGCGTGCAGCTCGAAGTCGAACAGCGAGAACTCCAGCTGGCGCACCATCATCAGCCCGGACTGGAAGTTCTTCGCCGCCAGCATCTTGTCCAGCATGGCCTGTGGCAGCGCCTCGCCGGTTTCATAGTGGCCAGAGATCAGCGCCAGGCCTTCCGGCTCCCAGCACCAGTTCTCCATGAACTGGCTCGGCAGCTCGACCGCGTCCCAGGCCACGCCGTTGATGCCCGAGGCGCCGGCGTGCTCGACGCGGGTCAGCAGGTGATGCAGGCCATGGCCGAACTCGTGGAACAGGGTGGTGACCTCGTCGTGGGTCAGCAGCGCCGGTTTACCACCGACCGGCGGGGTGAAGTTGCACACCAGGTTGGCTACCGGGGCGATCAGTTGGCCGTCGGCGGTGCGGCGTTTGTCGCGTGCGCCGTCCATCCAGGCGCCGCCGCGCTTGTTGGCGCGGGCGTAGAGATCGAAGAAGAAGCGGCCGACGTGCTGGCCATTCTCCTGAATCTCGAACAGGCGCACATCCGGGTGCCAGGTGTCGAAGCCTTTCAGCTCATGAATCTCGATGCCGTAGAGCTTCTGCACGATGGCGAACAGGCCGGTGAGCACCTTGTCCACCGGGAACCAGGCGCGCACTTCTTCCTGGGAGATGCTGTAGCGCTGCTGGCGCAGGCGCTCGCTGTAGTAGCCGACGTCCCAGCTTTGCAGGTCATCCAGGCCCTGCTCGGTGGCGAAGGCTTTCAGCTCGCTCAGATCCTGCTCGGCGAAGGGCTTGCTGCGTACCGCCAGATCGCGCAGGAAGCTCAGCACCTGATCGGTGTTCTCGGCCATCTTGCTGGCCAGGCTCAGTTCGCTGTAGTTGGCGAAGCCGAGCAGGCGTGCCAGTTCCTGACGCAGGTCGAGAATCTCGGCCATCAGCGGGCCGTTATCGTTCTGCCCGGCGTTCGGCCCCTGGTCGGAGGCGCGGGTGCAGTAGGCGGCGTAGACCTCTTCGCGCAGGGCGCGGTCGTCGGCGTAGGTCATCACCGCGTAGTAGCTGGGGAATTCCAGGGTGATCAGCCAGCCGTCCAGGCTCTTGGCCTCGGCGGCCTGCTTCATCTGCGCCTTGGCCGAGTCGGTCAGGCCGTTCAGGCGCGTCTCGTCGGTGATGTGCTTGGTCCAGGCCTGGGTAGCGTCGAGCAACTGGTTGGAGAATTTGCTGGTCAGCTCGGACAGACGCATCTGGATTTCGCCATAGCGCTTCTGCTGCTCGGCCGGCAGATCGATGCCGCTCAGGCGGAAGTCACGCAGGGCGTGTTCGAGAATGGTCTGCTGCGCCACGTCGAAGCCTTCGGCTGCCGGGCTCTTGGCCAGCGCGTCATAGGCCTCGAACAGCGGCTTGTTCTGGCCCATTTCGGTCCAGTATTCCGACAGCTTGGGCAGGCAGGCCTCGTAGGCCGCACGCAACTCGGCGCTGTTGCATACGGCGTTGAGGTGGCTCACCGGGCTCCAGGCCCGACCCAGGCGCGCGCCCAGCTCGTCCAGCGCCAGCACCAGACCATCCCAGCTCGGATTGGCCTGCTGCGCCTCGAGCAGTTTGGCGATGGCGGTGCGGCTGTCCGCCAGAATCTGGTCGACGGCGGGCTCGACGTGTTCCGGTTTGATCTGCGAATAGGGCGGCAGGTCGAAGTCTTGCAGCAGGGGATTGTTCGCGGTCACGACGAGGCACCTGTGGCGAATGAATGTGGGGTTGCGGCGCAGAGCAGTAATAATTCTGGCGCGATAGCAACCGACATGGGGGTGATCTTAATTAGAATCAAGCTTTCCCGCAGCCCAGGAGATTTCTATCGTGGCGATTCGTACTTACCAACAAGCCACTCCACAGCTTGGCGAAAGGGCTTTCGTCGATGCCAGCGCCGTGGTCATCGGCGACGTCGAACTGGGCGAGGACAGCTCGGTATGGCCGATGACCGTGATCCGCGGCGACATGCACCGCATCCGCATCGGTGCGCGCACCAGCGTGCAGGACGGTAGCGTGCTGCACATCACCCACGCCGGGCCGTTCAACCCCGAGGGCTACCCGCTGATCATCGGTGATGAAGTGACCGTCGGGCACAAGGTCACCCTGCATGGCTGCACCCTGGGCAACCGCATTCTGGTCGGCATGGGCAGCATCGTCATGGACGGCGCGGTGGTCGAGGACGAGGTGATCATCGGCGCAGGCTCACTGGTGCCGCCGGGCAAACGCCTGGAAAGCGGCTACCTGTACGTCGGCAGCCCGGTGAAACAGGCCCGCCCGCTGACCGACAAGGAACGCAACTTCTTCAGCTACACGGCCGGCAACTACGTGAAGCTCAAGGACCTGCACTTGGCTGAAGGCTACGACCAGTGAGCGATGAACTGATCATCCGGCCCATCGAGGCAGCCGATTTCGACCAGGTCTGGCCGATCATCCGTGACGTGGTGCAGGCGCAGGAAACCTACGCCTTCGACCCGAACATGGATCGCGAAACGGCCTGGAAAACCTGGGTCGAACTGCCCCGCGCGACCTTCGTTGCCGAACAGGACGGGCAGATTCTCGGCACCTACTACATCAAAGCCAATGCCGCTGGGCCGGGTGATCACGTATGCAACTGCGGCTATATGACCGCCCCGGCCGCCCGTGGCCGCGGCATCGCCAGCCGGCTCTGCACTCATTCGCTGCAGGTGGCGCGCGAGCTGGGTTTCAGCGCCATGCAGTTCAACAGCGTAGTGGCCACCAACGAGGTCGCGGTGGCTCTGTGGCAGAAACACGGCTTCGCGATAGTCGGCACCTTGCCCAAGGCCTACCGCCACGCCCGGCATGGATTGGTGGATTGCCATGTGATGTTTCGTAGTTTGCTGGACTGATAAGCACGCGCTAGTAAGGCGGATGAGTAGCCTGGCGTCTGCATCGACTGCAGCACGCAAATGGGCTTTTGCACTTTCCAGCGTCAACAAGGTAGTTATTCTCCGACTACCTCCAACGGACTGTTTCGACGACAAGGATCGCCCCATGACCGAACCCAATCCCTTCGCTCCCGAACCGCTCGCACCGACATTGGGCGCAAGGCAACTGCCGGTGTTGCCGCTGCATCTGGTGGGTGTGGCGCTGCTGATAAGCGTGGTCAGCATCGCGGTCACGCTGATCGGGTGGCTGATGAACGATGTCGCCACCGATGCCATGTTCTGGCTGCGTTACGTCGCCAGCTACTGGCTAACCCATTTGCTGATGGCCGGGCTGGGTGTCTACTGGCTGGCTAATGTCTATATGGAGCGCCACAGCGTGGCGAGTTACCGGCAGCCGGCAGTGCTGTTGGTGAGCTATGGGGTGCTGTATCTGTTGCTGAGCTGGGGGCTGGGGTACGCCTCGGGGCATTTGTACATGTGGTTGTATGAACAGACGGATACCTACGGCAGTGGGCGCCTGCTGATGGGCTTCGGCTGGTGGGGCGTCGGTTTGTTGACCTTTTGCCTTGAGGTGCTGCTACCGCTCTGGCTGCTGCTGCACCTGTTTCGACACCAGGCCGAAGTCGTCGCTGACGATTTGCAGGTGCCGGGGGCGACACTGGCCTGGTGCTTCGCGCTGGCCGTCGTGGTGGCTTCCCTGCAACTGGCCGGAATGACCACCCAGCTGCTGAGCGGCATGGCCTACGGGTACGAGCTGCAGGGCTGGGAGGCACTGGTCAACCTGGTGAATGCCGGGCTGTATCTGCTGGTCGCGTTCTTCACCGCACGTGCGGCACTGCCAGCGCAGGTGCGAGGATTTAAGGGTGGACGGCTGGCAGCGGCGGTGGCGATCACTCTGTCATTGTGGATAGGCAGTGCACTGCTTTGCGGCATTGTACTGCTGGCGCTGCTTTGGCTTGGCCTGGGAAACAGCCTCGTATTGATGCTGCTCTTCAGCCTGCTGCAACTGGTGCTGCTGTGGCCATTCACTCGCCTCGGGCTGCGTTGGGGCTATCACGCGCAGGCCGCTGAGGCGTGAGCCAGCGGTAAAAGGCGGGTATCCTTCGCGGCTGTTTCGATTGCGAATAGGCGCCCGCCATGCATCACTCCACCATTCTCTTCGACCTCGACGGCACCCTGACCGACCCGCGTGAGGGCATCACCCGTTCGGTGCAGTATGCGCTGGCTAAGCTGGGCATCGACGAGCCGGACCTGACCGCGCTGGAGCATTTCATCGGCCCGCCCTTGTTGCAGTGCTTCATGGCCACCTACGCGCTGGATGAGGCCACCGGCTGGCAGGCGGTCAATCACTACCGCGAGCGCTTCCGGGTGACCGGGCTGTATGAAAACCGGGTGTTCGATGGCGTAGAGACGCTGCTCGAGGCGCTGATAGCGCAGGGCCGCACGCTGTATATCGCGACCAGCAAACCGACGGTATTCGCCGAGGAAATCGCCCGGCACTTCGGCTTCGACCGCTATTTCAAGCGCATCTATGGCAGTGAGCTGGATGGCACCCGCACCAACAAGGTGGAGCTGCTGGCGCATCTGTTGGAGTCGGAACGACTGGCGCCCGGCTCGGCGCTGATGATCGGCGACCGCAAGCATGACCTGATTGGCGCGCGCAGCAATGACTTGCAGGCGGTGGCGGTCGGTTACGGATTCGGTAGTCGTGAGGAGTTGCTCGGCGAGGCGCCGGACTTCCACTTCGAAACGCTGGAGGAAATGCGTCAGGCCTTCATCTGCTGAAACTGTAGGAGCGAACTCTGCTCGCGAATAAAAGCAAAAGCTTCGCGAGCAAGCTCGCTCCTACAGGGGTGTATCAGCCGTTGCGCTGATAGACGATCTTCTTGGTGCCACCGTCGCAGCTGCCGACGACCATGCTCTGATCCTGAACTTCGGCGTTGGGCACGATTTCCAGGGTGTAGCTGGGCACGTTGTTGGCCTGAATCTTCACTTCGATTTCCTGCTTGAGTTCTTCGCAGGGCTTGGGCGCGGCCAGTGCGCCGCCAGCGAGTAGCATCAGGGCCAGGGCGGGAATCAGTCGTTGCATCGCTTGTACCTCCGGTGTTGGGCGAAAACCTGAGTAGGTTGGACTGGCAATGTGCCAATCAGTTCTAGTCGTCTTGCATCAGGCTTTCCAACGCGGCCCGACGATCTGCCTGCGGCAACCGACCGAGTGCTGCCACTGCGGCATAGAACGCGCGCCAGTCTCGGTCCTCCCGGGCGAACAGTGCGGCGAAAGCTGGCACCCATTGATCGTAGAGGCCAAAGGGCAGCAGCTTGGCGTTGTTCAACGGGCTCTCGATCCAGGCGTCATAGCGACCCTGGCCGCCCCATTCGCGCTGGCGCAAGGCGCGATAGTCGCGGCGCAGGCGCTCGAACTCGGCCTGTTTGGCGATGCGCATGGCTGACTCCGGCAGGTCGCTGGCGTAGAGCTGTTGCAGGCGCTCGCGGCTGGCCAGCACCAGCTCGATGAACTGCTGGCGTTGGCGATCATCGCTGGCCGGCGGTGTTTCATTGCGGGCCGAATGCCACTGACGCAGCCCCTCGCGCTCGACGAAGGTGGCGAAGGACTCGTTGAAGGCCGTATCGCCTGGCAGGTAGTACTGCTGGTGCGCTAACTCATGGAAGATCACCGCGATGAAGCGCTCGTCACTCCAGCGCAGCATGGTGTTGAGCAGTGGGTCATCGAACCAGCCTAGGGTTGAGTAGGCCTCGACGCCGCCGATGTAGGTATCCAGGCCCTCTTGGCGCAGCAGCGCGGCAGCACCGCGGGCTCGACCCTGCTGGTAGTAGCCGCGGTAGGCGACGCAACCGGCGATGGGGAAGCAATGCAGCTCGGGGTCGAGGGAAAACTCCGGCGTGGCGAATACATTCCACACCACGAAGGGACGCTCCAGGTCGGCGTACAGGCGATAGCTGCGGTTCTCGGGCAGTTGCAGCTGCGCGCTGGCAAAGTCCCGCGCCTGCTGGCTCAGCGTCAGGCGCCTGGCCAGGTCGGGGTCTGTGGCAGGGTTGCTTAGCAGCCGTTCGACTGGCTGGCGCGCCTGCAGCAATTGCCATTGGCCCTGGCCAAGATGGGCGTAGTAATCGAGGGTCGAGCAGCCGCCCAGCAGCAGGGCGAGCAGGGGAACCGCGTAGCGGCGCAGCAGGTCTTTAGGGAAGGCGTTGGGCATGTCGTCACGCTAGCTGATCGCATGGGTTGTCTCCAGCCCCACTGGTTCGAATACGCCCGTTTCGCCTCGGTTTTGCCTGCCTCCCGATGTAGGCTGGTACCTGAACCCTACCGTGGAGGTCGCCATGCGCGCCCTGTTTCTCGCTCCCGCCCTGATGATGCTCGGGGCCTGTGCTTCTCCCCTGCCCAAGCCGGACCCGCAGCAGGCCTGGGTCGAACTGTATTCCAGCGCCGATACCTTGCTGATGGCCGATCGCCTGGACGGCAAGCGCTGGCCGGATGGCCGCTACTTCCAGCTGACGCCCGGCAAGCATGAATTGGAAACGCGCTTTCAGTTCGAGGTGCGTAGCGGTGGCTCGATAGGTATGCAGAGCGAGCCATTGCGCATGACCTGCGAGATTCGCCTGCGTTACGACGACTTTGCGGCCGGCCAACGCTACCGCGTCGAGGCACGCCAGCAGCTGATGAAGGCGCAGGCGTGGCTGTATGACGAGCAGCGCAATGTGCTGGCGCGGGGTGAGGTAATGCGTTGTGGGACAGCCATCTAGGCCGGGGCTGTTGCGCACGGCGCACGCCGCTGATCATCGGGTGCGCCGCCGCTGCGAGGTCAGGCTTCGAGTATGCCTTCCAGGGTGATCGTGGCCTTCAGTACCTTGGAGACTGGGCAGCCGGTCTTGGCCGCTTCCACCGCTTTCTCGAATGCAGCGCGATCTGCACCTGGAATTTTCGCGCGCAGCGTCAGGTGCACGGTACTGATTTCGAAGCCGCCTTCCACCTTCTCCAGGGTCACTTGCGCCTTGGTGTCGATGCTCTCGGCAGTCATACCAGCGTCGCCCAGTTCCTTGGACAGTGCCATGGAAAAGCAGCCTGCATGAGCGGCGCCGATCAGCTCTTCGGGGTTGGTGCCGGGCTTGTCCTCGAAGCGGGTGTTGAAGCCATAAGGCGATTCCTTGAGGGCACCACTTTCAGTGGAGATGGTGCCTTTGCCGTCCTTGATACCACCTTGCCAGTGGGCTGAAGCTGTCTTCTTCATGTGCGTCTCCCATCGTATGAACGGGGCCACCGGTCTGGCGGCCTGTTCTGATTCAGAGGGCGGTAACGCACACAAAGTTCGCCCTCAACCGTTCTTCAGCTCGGCGAGGATATCGAAGGCGTGCAGGCGGTCGGCGAAGTCGTACATGTCGCAGGTGAAGATCAGCTCGTCCGCTTCGGTCTGCTCCAGCAACTGTTCCAGGCGTTGACGCACGGTCTGCGGTCCGCCGATGGTAGCCAGGCCGAAGAACTCGCCGACTGCCTGGCGCTCGTGCGGCAGCCATAGGCCGTCCATGCTTGGCACCGGTTTGCGCTGCACCAGGCTCTGACCACGGATCAGCGCAAGGATGCGCTGGAACGCGGAGGTGGCCAGGTATTGCGCCTGCTCGTCGCTGTCGGCTGCCAGCAACGGTACGCCGAGCATCACGTAGGGTTTGTCCAGCACTGCCGAGGGGCGGAAGTGGTTGCGGTAGGTGCGCACCGCCTCGTGCATGTAGCGTGGTGCGAAGTGCGAGGCGAAGGCATAGGGCAAGCCTTTCATGCCGGCTAGCTGAGCGCTGAACAGGCTGGAGCCGAGCAGCCAGATCGGCACGTTGGTCCCTGCGCCAGGCATGGCGATCACCCGCTGTCCTTCCTGGCGTGGGCCGAGGTAGGCCTGCAGCTCTTCGACGTCATTGGGGAAGTCGTCGGCGCTGCCATCACGGCTGCGGCGCAGGGCATTGGCGGTGTACTGATCGGCGCCGGGCGCGCGACCCAGGCCCAGCTCGATCCGCCCGGGGTAGAGCGTGGCCAGGGTGCCGAACTGCTCGGCGATCACCAGTGGCGCATGGTTGGGCAGCATCACCCCGCCAGAACCAAGGCGGATCTTCGAGGTGCCGGCGGCCAGGTAGCCGAGCAGCACGGAGGTGGCGGAGCTGGCGATGCCGTCCATGTTGTGGTGCTCGGCCACCCAGAATCTTTCGAAGCCGAGGCCCTCGACGTGGCGAGCCAGCGCCAGCGAATTATGCAGGGCTTGAGCGGCATCGCCATCGTCGCGAATCGGCGCCAGGTCGAGGGTGGAGAGCTTGATGGAGGCCAGTCGGCTCATAGGGAGTCTCCTCGTTGCGTGGCCGGCTACTCTAACCTCTCCGGTTCAGGCTGCGCACGCCAGGCGCAGGCATAGTCATCATCGACGCAGGTGATGCGCTGATACCGTGGCGACCGTTTACGGTCCGGGCTGCCTGGCCATGATGGGGCCACATGGCTCGCGCATAGCCGTGTTGGCGAACGAGCCTGCGACTCAGCCAGCGCCGTGCTGGGTGCGGTACTCGCCAGGCGTCAGGCCGGTCCATTGGCGGAAGGCACGGAAGAACACGCTGGGCTCGGAGTAGCCCAGCAGCAGGGCGATTTCCGCCGCTGGCAGGCGGCCGTCGCGCAGGTGTTGTTCGGCCAGTTGGCGACGCGTGTCGGCCAGCAGTTGCTGGTAGCTGCAACCCTCTTCGGCCAACCTTCGCTGCAGGGTGCGTTCGCTCAGATTCAGCGCGCGGGCCAGTTCGGCGCGGTCGGGCTCGCCATGCGCCAGTTGTTCGCCGAGCTGGCCGATGACCCGCGCGCTCAGGCTGGCACTGGGCAGGCGGGCGAGCAGGGTCTCGGCATGTTGACGCAGCAGTTGCTGCAGCGGCAGGTTGGCCTGGATCAGTGGCTTCTGGCACAGCGCGCGGGGCAGGGCGATGGCGTAATCGCTGCTGGCGAACTGCAGGGGGCAGGCGAATACATCCTGATAGGGCCCGAGGTCGTCCGGTGCATCGTGACGAAATTGCGCGCCGAGCAAATGGAAGTCGTCGAGCAGCGGCGTGGTCATCTGCACCCAGCAGGCCAGCATCGCCAGTACACGGATGCGGGTCGCCGGATGCTGTGGATGCAGCGGGCGGTATAGCAGCAACAGGCTGTCGTCGCGCGTCTCGATATGCAGCTCGCCGCCCTCGCCGCCGAGACGTTGATAGCGCAGTGCGGCGTTCAGTCCATCACCCAGAGTAGCACTGCTCTGCAGCAGATAGCTGAGCACGCTGAAGGGGCCGGGAGTCAGGTTACGCCCGAGCAGCAGGCCGGGTTCTGGATGCGGCAGGTGTAAGTCCAGCTCGCGCCAGAGGGTCTGCTGGACGCTGAACGGGATGCGCGCGTCGGGGTCGGCCAGGTGCCCGTCAGTCAGGCCACAGGCACTGAGCAGCGCCTGACGGTCGAGGCCAAGGCGGCTGGCTGCATGCAGCACGGCCTGGGTCAGGCTGGCGCTGACCGAGGCCTGCGCGGATTCGTGAAGGGCGTTGGGCATTGGCCGATTCTGCCCAATGCCGGGAATGGGCGATAGCCCGCGCCTCACATAAGCGGTTACGACCGATTGGCCAACAAGGCGTGCATATTCGTCGTGAGCGGTTAGACTTCCCTCCCGGACGTCGCTCACAAGGCACGCTCGCTCAAAACAACAGAAAAAAGGAGATTTCCCATGAAAGGCAAATCCTTGGCATGGGTCCTGTCCGCTGCACTCGCGGGCACTGCCCTGAGTGGTATGGCACAGGCTGAAGAAAAATTCGTCACCATCGGCACCGGCGGCCAGACAGGCGTCTATTACGTTGCCGGCCAGTCCATCTGCCGTTTCCTCAACCGTGGCTCGGCTGAGCACGGTATCAAGTGCAACGCGCCAGCCAGCGGCGGCGGCGTGGCCAACGTCAATGGCATTCGCAGCGGCGAATTCAACTTCGGCATCATGCAGTCCGACCACCAGTACAAGGCCCTCAACGGCGCTGCGCCGTTCGAAGCCGAAGGTGCAATGAGCGACATCCGCGCGGTGTTCTCGCTGCAGAGCGAAGTGTTCACCGTCCTCGCCCGTCGTAGCGCCAACATCACCAGCTTCGACGACCTCAAGGGCAAGCGCGTCAACGTCGGCAACCCGGGTTCCGGCCAGCGTGACACTCTGGAAGAGATCATGGCCGTCAAAGGCTGGGATCGTTCCGCCTTTGCCCTGGCTGCCGAGCTGAAGCCGGCTGAACAGGCCAGTGCTCTGGGCGACAACAATATCGACGCCATGACCTACTTCGTCGGTCATCCCAACGGCGCGATCCAGGAAGCCACCACCACCACCGACGCCGTTCTGGTTCCGGTGACCGGCGCCGAGATCGACAAGCTGCTGGCCGAGAAGACCTACTACACCAAGGCCGACATCCCTGGCGGTCTGTACAAGGGCAACGATCAGCCGACTCCGTCCATCGGCGGCAAGGCCGTGCTGTCCACCAGCGCCAAGGCTGACCCGGAAGTGGTCTACCAGCTGGT
The DNA here is from genome assembly GCF_003935465.1 of Pseudomonas sp. o96-267. NCBI lineage: Bacteria > Pseudomonadati > Pseudomonadota > Gammaproteobacteria > Pseudomonadales > Pseudomonadaceae > Pseudomonas > Pseudomonas sp. o96-267. Next base: position 41,371 of record NZ_RHQP01000034.1, on the reverse strand, counting down.
CAAGTCGGTATTCGACAACATCGATCGCTTCAAGCGTCTGCACCCGGCCTTCGCTGACCTGAAGGAAGAGGACATGATCAAGGTTGGTCTGACTGCCCCGCTGCACGAGGGCGCCGAGCGTTACTACAAAGAACGCGGCTGGCTGTAAGCCGGCATCCGGCGATAGACGAAACCGCGGCCCTGGCCGCGGTTTTCTTTTGCCCCGGGGTTTGCCTCAGCGCTGCTCGTCGAGCAGGTCGATGGCCAGCGTCTGCAGGCGTTTCAGCAGGGCTTGCTGAGCGGCAGAAGGCGTCTCGTCGCAACGCCGCAACAGGTACAGGGGCACGGGTATGACGGGTTCCAGCGGGCGGGCCTGAACGTCTCCGCGATTGCCTGACAAGGCCGTGAACGGGTCGACCAGGGCCAGCCCCTGCCCGGCAGCCACCAGCATGCGGGCCAGCTGGTAGGTCTGTACCGAAATGTCGATGCGGGCTGGTGGGTCCAGCTCCTGGATGTGCCCGCGTAGCAGGCCGCCCAAGGCGTCTCGTGTGTCCAGGCCGATCAGGCTCAGCCCTGCCATGTTCTGCAGGCGCATGGGCGTCGCGCATTCCTGGTCACTCCACCAACCCGGTGGGGCGATGGCCATCATCCTTCCCTGTGTCAGCACTTCAGTGTGCAGGTCCGGGTGCTCCACGCGTTGCAGCGTCAGGCCGAGATCGGCCTCGCGCAGCAACAGGGCCTGAATGATCTCGCTGGTGTGCTGGGTCGAGAGGTCGCATCGGGTGTGCGGAAATTCGGCGCGCCAGCCGCATACCACGTCAGGCAGCAGGGTTTGCGCCAGGGTGGGTGTGCAGATCAGGCGCAGCGCTCGTTCCTCGCCGCGGCGCAGGCTATCGGACAGGCGCCGCAGATTCTGCAGTTCGGCAGCGAGGCGTTCGGCCTGTCGCTGCAGTATTCGCGCTTCTGCAGTTGGCAGCAGCTTGCCGCGTACACGGCTGAACAGGGCAAACCCCAGTTGCTGTTCGGCATGCTGAAGAATCTTGCTGGCAGCCGGCTGGGAGATGTGCAGCAGCTCTGCCGCTGCGGTGAGACTCCCGGTCTGCAGGACTGCCTGAAACAGTTCGACGTGGCGTAGGCGCATGAGCAATCCGTGTTCCCGCATGGTCGAGGGAACATAACCTAGGGTTATGGGCTGCCGCCATCTTTTCATTGGCCGCTCGTTTCGCCCCTCCATACCCTGATTTCATTCAGATGCGGGGGATGGATCATGCGGGTCGCGGTTATCGGTGGTGGGGTGATAGGGCTGAGCACGGCCTACGCGCTGCTCCGTCAAGGGTATCGAGTGGATCTGATCGAGCAGCGTGAGGAAGTGGCGCTGGAGACCAGCTTCGCCAACGGTGGTCAGCTCAGTTATCGCTATGTCTCACCGTTGGCCGATGCCGGTGTGCCGCTGCAGGCGCTGTCGTGGATGCTGCAGGGTAATGCTCCGCTGCGTTTTCGCCCCAGCCTGAGCCCGCATCAGTGGCAATGGTGCCTGCGCTTTTTGCTGGCTTGCCGTCGCTCGGTGAACCAGCGCAATGGCGCGCACCTGCTGCGCCTGGCCTTGTACAGCCAGTCGGTATTGCAGGGCTGGCGTGAGCATGAGGCGCTGGATGATTTCTCCTGGCGCGCCAATGGCAAGCTGGTGATCTACCGCAACGCTGCGAGCTGGAACAAGGCGCGCAGCGCAGTCGGTGAATCGGCGCATCAACGCCTGCTCGATGCTGATCAATGCCTTGAGCTGGAGCCCGCCCTCGAAGGGTTGGCCGGCCGATTCCAGGGCGGCGTCTTCGCGGCGGGTGACGAAGTCGGTGATTGTCATCAGTTTTGCCGACAACTGCTGCGCAAGCTGCGCAGCAACCCCTCATTCCGCCTGCATGCCGGGCGGCGGGTCACTGCGATACCTCTTGAGCACGGCAGGGTGAGAGCCGTGGCGCTGGATGACGGGGAGCTGGAGGTCGATCATGTGGTGGTCGCTGCTGGGGTCGGTAGCGTGGCATTGCTCCGCCCGCTGGGGGTGCGACTGCCGATATACCCGCTCAAGGGCTACAGCCTCACCTTGTCGCTGGCCGACCGCGCAGCGGGCCCGGAGACCAACGTCACCGATTACGACCACAAGGTGGTCTACGCCCGTCTGGGCGAGCGTTTGCGGGTTGCTGCAATGGTCGATATCGGTAGTTGGGATGCCACGCCAGACCCTGATCGGCTTGCCGAGTTGAGACAGCTTGCCCAGGCCAGCTTTCCTCGCGCAGGCGATTACGCGGCTGCCGAGACTTGGGCGGGAATGCGCCCGGCGACGCCGGAGGGCACGCCACTGTTGGGTGCAAGCGGCATCGGCAATCTCTGGCTGAACGTCGGCCACGGCAGCCTGGGCTTCACCCTGGCGTGCGGCAGCGCCGAGGTGCTGGCGCAACTGATAGGCCAGCAACAACCGGCGATCGCTCTCGATGGTATGCAGTTGGCATCCTGAGCACACCCGAACACTCACAACAGCAGGAGTTTGCCATGTCCGTGCAACGTATTCAGACCAACGACCGCCTTTCTGGCGCGACGATCTTCTCCGATCTGGTTTTTCTCTCTGGCCAGGTGCCGAGCGACCGCAGCCAGGATGTAGTCGGGCAGACCGCCCAGGTGCTGGAAAAGATCGACGCGCTGCTGACCGAGGCGGGATCTGATCGAAGTCACATGCTCAGCGCACAGATCTGGCTGAAAGACATCGAGAAGGATTTTGCCGCCATGAATGCGGTCTGGAGTGATTGGCTGCCAGCCGGCTGCGCGCCTGCCCGCGCCACCGTCGAGGCACGCCTGGCTTCTGCCGATGTCCTGGTCGAGATCATGGTCATTGCAGTGCGTAAGGCGGCTTGACGGCCGCAATGGTTGTACCGATGGCGCTGGTGATGACAGCCCATCCACCGTTCGAATAAACAACAACACGAGGACGTTGATATGCAGCAGCATCGAATCATGGGTTTCCTGGCATGTGTCATGGGCAGCACCTTGTTGAGCAGTCCCCTGGTCGCTCAGGAGCGCTACGTGACCATTGGCACCGGTGGACAGACGGGCGTTTATTACACGGCCGGACAGTCGATCTGTCGGTTCCTCAATCGCAGTGCTGCCGAGCACGGCATCAAATGCAATGCGCCGTCTTCCGCTGGCAGCGTCAGCAACATTGCCTCGATCAAGAGTGGCGACTATGACTTCGGGTTCATTCAGTCCGATCACCAGAACAAGGCGCTCACGGGCCAACCGCCTTTCGATCAGAATGGGGCTGTCGAAGATCTGCGCGTGGTCTTCTCCCTGCAGAGCGAGATCCTCACCGTCGTCGCCCGTGCAGACAGCGGTATCGAGACTTTCGCCGACCTCAAGGGCAAGCGCGTGAATATCGGCGTGCCGGGCTCTGGCAGTCGTGATACCTTCGATGAAGTGATCCAGGCCAACGGCTGGAGCAAGTCCGACTTCTCCCTCGCCGCTGAACTCAAGCCTGCCGAGATGGCAGCCGCACTGGGGGACAACAACCTGGATGCCATCACCTATGTGGTCGGTCATCCGAGTGGCGCCATCCAGGAGGCCATGGCTACCGTCGAAACCCGCCTGATCCCGGTTAGCGGCCCTGATATCGACAAGCTCCTGGCGCAGGCCAGCTACTTCACCAAGGCGGATATCCCGGCGGGTGTCTATCCTGGTGTGGAGCAGCCCGTCCCATCCATCGGCGGTAAAGCGGTGCTGGCCACTTCGGCCAAGACCGATCCCGAGGTCGTCTACCAGTTGGTCAAGTCGGTATTCGATAACCTGGAGCGCTTCAAACGCCTGCATCCGGCGTTTGCCGATCTGCAGGCCGAGGACATGATCAAAGCGGGGCTAACGGCTCCAATGCATGACGGGGCACTACGTTTCTACAAGGAAAAAGGCTGGCTCTAGCCGGGTGGAGAGTCTCAGGCTGGGCTCTAAACTCTTTGATAGCGGGCGCAGTTGGGCTGGTATAGGTAAACTGCGTGCTTACAGATCCTTTCAAAGGGTCAAAAACCGAGCCCCTCCGGCAGCGAGGGGCTCGCCGTTTTTATCAGAATGACAACGTAGGTGTACTACCCTATGGCCGAAAAGAAACTATCCACCGAGGAACTGATCGCCCAGGATGTCGGCGCGCGTATGCCCGTCGGCCCGATGGCTCAGGTGATCACCGGCCTTGCCTTGCTCTGGTCGCTGTTCCAATTGTGGATCGCCTCACCACTGCCGTTCATCTTCGGCGTTGGTGTACTCAACGATACCCAGACCCGCGCCATTCACCTGGCGTTCGCCCTGCTGCTGGCCTTCCTCGCCTATCCGGCATTCAAGAGATCGCCACGTGATCGCGTACCGCTGCTGGATATAGCCCTAGGTCTGGTCGCTGCTGCCAGTGCCGCTTATCTGTTCATCTTCTACCAGCAGTTGGCCCTGCGCCCTGGCAGCCTGACCACGGGCGACCTGGTCACAGCCTGCATCGGTATCCCGCTGCTGCTGGAAGCCACGCGCCGCGCGCTTGGCCCACCCCTGGCGATCATCGCCCTGGTGTTTCTCGTCTACAGCCTGGCCGGCCCCTATATGCCTGGCCTGCTGGCGCACCGCGGGGTCAGCTTCAACGCGCTGGCCAACCACCAGTGGATCACCACCGAGGGCGTGTTCGGTATCGCCCTGGGCGTATCCACCAGCTTCGTGTTCCTCTTCGTGTTGTTCGGTGCGTTGCTCGAGCGCGCCGGTGCCGGCCATTACTTCATCCAGCTGGCATTCAGCATGCTCGGCCACTTCCGTGGTGGCCCGGCCAAGGCGGCGGTGCTGGCTTCCGGCCTGACCGGGATGATCTCCGGCTCGTCGATCGCCAACGTGGTGACCACCGGCACCTTCACCATTCCGATGATGAAACGCACCGGCTTCTCCTCGGAGAAGGCCGGCGCGGTCGAAGTGGCCTCTTCGGTCAACGGCCAGATCATGCCGCCGGTAATGGGGGCTGCGGCCTTCCTGATGGTCGAATACATCGGCATGCCCTATGTCGAGATCATCAAGCATGCCTTCCTGCCTGCCGCGATTTCCTATATCGCGCTGCTTTACATCGTCCATCTCGAGGCGCTCAAGCTCGGCCTGCAACCCATTGGTGGCCATCAGCCCAAGCCCTGGCTGCGTCGCCTGACCGGCTTCGCCTTCGGTGCAGCGCTGATCAGTGGCCTGTCGTTGGCGGTCTACTACGGCCTCGGCTGGCTCAAGCCGGCGCTCGGCGAATATGCCCTGCCGGTGATCGGCGTTCTGCTCGCGGTGGTCTACCTGGCGCTGCTGAAAGTCGCCGCCAGCGTGCCGGTACTGCCGCCGGAAGACCCCAATGCGCCGTTGGAAGAACTGCCGCAGACCCGCGCGGTGCTGCTCTCGGGCCTGCATTTCCTGCTGCCGGTGGTGGTGCTGGTCTGGTGCCTGATGATCGAGCGCCTGTCCCCCGGCCTGTCGGCCTTCTGGGGCAGCGTGATGCTGATCATCATCCTGCTCACCCAGCGCCCGCTGCTGAGCTGGATGCGCCGCGATGGCAGCCATGACCACGGCACCTTCATCGATGGCGTGGTCGACTTGCGCGAAGGCCTGATCGCTGGCGCCCGCAACATGATCGGCATCGGTATCGCCACCGCGGCGGCCGGCGTCATCGTCGGTGCGGTGTCGCAGACCGGCGTTGGCCTGGTGTTGGCCGACCTGGTCGAACTGCTGTCGATGGGCAACCTGCTGCTGATGCTGATCCTGGTGGCAGTGTTCAGCCTGATCCTCGGCATGGGCCTGCCGACCACCGCCAACTACATCGTGGTGTCCAGCCTGCTGGCGCCGGTGGTGGTGGCGCTGGGGCAGCAGAACGGCTTGATCGTGCCGCTGATCGCGGTGCACCTGTTCGTCTTCTACTTCGGCATCATGGCCGACGTGACCCCGCCGGTGGGGTTGGCCTCGTTCGCCGCTGCGGCGGTGTCCAAGGGCGACCCGATCAAGACCGGTATCGTGGCGTTCTTCTACAGCCTGCGCACCGCCGCGCTGCCGTTCCTGTTCATCTTCAACACAGACCTGCTGCTGATCGACGTGGACTTCTGGCATGGCGTGCTGATCTTCATCGTGGCGACCGTCGCCATGTTGATATTCGCTGCCGGCACCCAGGGCTTCTTCCTGGTACGCAGCCGCCTGTACGAGAGCGTGCTGCTGCTGTTGGTGGCGTTCACCCTGTTCCGTCCCGGCTTCTGGATGGACATGCTGCACGATCCTTATCAGGAAGTGCCGCCGGCCGAGCTGGCGCAAGCGCTCGATGGGGTAGAGGACGGCAGCTCGCTGCGCCTGCGCATTCTTGGCGAGAACGCCGTGGGCGACCCGCGTGAGTTCACCGTGCTGCTGCCGGTGCCGGACGGCGCTTCGGGCCAGGCGCGCCTGGAGAAGCTCGGCCTGAACCTGTACGAAGAAGGCGACAAGGTGCTGGTGGACAGCGTCACCTTCGGCAGTATCGCAGCCGATGCAGGCCTCGAGTTCGACCAGCAGATTCTCAGTGTGCGGGCACCAACCGACCGCTGGATCAAGGAACTGATGTGGATTCCGGGCTTCCTGCTGTTCGGTCTCGTTGTGCTGCTGCAGCGCCGTCGTCTGGTCGCGCAGCGTACATAGCGCGCGTCTCGACCTCCAACAAGGCAGCTTCGGCTGCCTTGTTCGTTTATGCCCTGGCGACGGGTTGCTAGACTCGCCGACCTGACCATTCAGACAACAAGGACTCAGCCAGTCATGTCGACGCCACGCGTGCACTATCCCTGGTACAAGAAGGAAGACACCGACGCCTTTTTCGCCCTGTTCCAGAACAACATCGCCAACTTCGTGATCATCGCCATCAGCATGCTGGGCATGGGCTTTCCCGCCGAGATCGTGTTCGGTCAGGTGTTGCCTGGCGCGGCGGTGGCGGTGATGGTCGGCAACTTTTACTACGCCTTTAGTGCCGCGCGACTGGCGCGCAAGGAGAACCGTGCCGACGTGACGGCGCTGTCCTATGGCATCAGTACACCGGTGATGTTCGTCTTCCTGTTCGGCGTGCTGCTGCCGGCGAAGAACCTTACCGGAGATGCAGAACTGGCGTGGAAGGTGGCGGTGGCTGCGTGCTTTATCAGTGGCCTGATCGAGGCGGCCATCAGCCTGATCGGCAACTGGGTGCAGCGTCATCTACCGCGTGCGGCCATGCTCGGCGCGGTGGCCGGGGTGGCACTGACCTTCATCGCTGGGGAAATGCTGTTCAAGACCCTGGAAATTCCGGTGATCGGCCTGCTCGTACTGGCCATTACCATCGTCGGCCTGGTGGCGCGGGTGAGCATGCCGTTCCGCCTGCCTGCCTCGCTGTTCGCCATCGTCGTCGGCACCGCGCTGGCCTACCTGATCGGCGCGGCTGACGGCGGCAAGTTCAGCGATGCCTTCACCCACCTGGGTTTCTACCCGCTACTGCCCAACCTGGCCTGGTACGAAGGGCTGGGCCTGCTGTTCACCAGCCTGCTGGCGCTGATGACGGTAATCCTGCCGATCACCCTGTACAACGCCATCGAGACCATGAACAACGTCGAGGCCATGAGCGCCGCCGGTGACAGCTACAGCGTGCGCGAATGCCAGGCCGTGGATGGGCTCGGTACCTCGCTCGGGGCGCTGTTCGGCGGCGTGTTCCCGACCACCGTTTACATCGCCACCGTGGGTTCGAAGTGGATGGGCGCCGGACGCGGTTACAGTTTGCTCAATGGCGCGGTGTACATTCTCGCGACCATGTTCGGCCTGATCGCCTTCATCGCCGCGCTGATTCCGGTATCGGTGGTGGCGCCGATCCTGGTATTCGTCGGCATGTCGATGATCGCCACCGCGTTCAACAGCAACCACGCCCGTTACTACCCGGCAGTGGCGCTGGCGATGCTACCGTATTTCGCCAACTACCTGATGACCCGCTTCAATCGGGGCGCGCCTGAGGTGGTCGAGGGCATTTCCAGTGCCATCGGCGCGTTGGGGCAGGGCGCCATGTTCAGCGCCATCCTGCTCGGTGCCATGTGCGTGGCGGTGATCGATCGTCAGTTCCGCCAGGCCACCGTCTTCGCTCTGGTGGCGGCCGGCATGGCCTTCGTTGGTCTGATGCACGCACCGAAACTGGCCTGGTACGCCGCGCCGGACTTCGTCCACGGCTATCTGCTGATGGCGCTGTTCTTCGCCTGGTATGCCTGGCGCGGCGTGGAGCCGGCCGCGCCCGAGCGAGTGAGCAGCGCCGACTGAGTCATTCGCCACCCTCGAGCCTGAGCGCGCCGGTCTCCTGGCCCTCCAGCACCACATAGGCGCTGGAGCAGAACAGCGAGTTGAGGCGCTTCATGTCGGCGATCAGCTCCAGACGCAATGAACTGGTCTCGATGCTCTGCAGCACCTGGCGCTGCAGGCGGCCGATATGCGCGTGCGCCAGGCGCCGTTCCTGCGCGCGGAAGCGGCGCTTCTCGCGCAGCAACTGGCTGGCGCTGGCGTGATCGGCGCTGAGGAACACGTTAAGGCCCAGGCGCAGGTTGGCTGTCAGCTGCCCATGCAGGCTGGTCAGCTCCTCCAGACCTTTCTCGGAGAAGGCTCGGCGCTGCGCGGTCTTCTCGTTCTGGATCTTGCCGAGCATGCGTTCGATCAGCTCGCCGGCCTGCTCCAGGTTCACCGCCAGCTCGAGCACCTCGGCCCAGCGCCGGCTCTCGTGTTCGCTCATCGCCTCGCGCGGGATCTGCGCCAGGTACAGCTTGACCGTCCGGCACAGGCTGGCGACGTCGTCATTGAGCAGGCGCAGCTCCTTGCTCGTCGCCGGCTGGTTGTGTTCCAGCACCGGCAGCAGGTGGCCGAGCATTGCCTCGATCAGGTCGCCCACGCGCAGGGTTTCGCGCACGGCGTTGGCCAGCGCCAGGCTGGGCGTGGTCAGCGCCGTCGGGTCGAGGTGGCGCGGGCGAGCGATGCCGCTGTCGTCGGCACGGGCCGGCATCAGCCAGTTGCAGAAGCGCGCCATCCAGCCGACGGTGGGTAGCATCAGCAGGGCGCGCAAACCGTTGTAGAGCAGGTGGAAGAAGATCACCAGCTCGGCCGGACGCCAGTTCAGGCTGTCCAGCCAGTCGGCCAATGGCTGCAGTACCGGCAGCACCAGCAACAGTCCGATCAGCTTGTAGATCAGGCTGCCCAGCGCCACGCGACGTCCGGCCGGGTTCTGCAGGCTGCTGGTGAGAAAGGCCAGCAGACCGCTGCCGATGTTGGCACCGATCACCAGGCCGATGGCCACCGGCAGGCTGATCAGCCCGGCACCGGCCAGGGTGGCGGTGAGCAGCACGGCGGCCAGGCTGGAATAGGTGAGCAGGGCGAACAACGCACCGACCAGCGCGTCGAGCAGCAGGTCGCCGGTCAATGACGCGAACAGCACGCGAATGCCGCGCGCTTCGGTTATCGGCGTGGCGGCGGCGACGATCAGCTCCAGCGCCAGCAGCATCAGGCCCAGGCCGATGGCCACACGGCCGAGTTGGCCCGCACGGGTCTGCCGCCGCGAGAGGAAGAAGATCACCCCGAGAAAGATCAGCAGCGGGCTCAGCCAACTGAGATTGAGCGTCAGCACGCGGGCCATGAGCGCCGTGCCGACGTCAGCACCGAGCATGATCGCCAGGCCCGGCGCCAACGCCATCAAGCCCTGGGCGACGAAGGAGGTGACCAGCAAGGCCGTGGCGTTGCTGCTCTGCACCAGCGCCGTGACGCCGATGCCGGCGACGAACGCCAGCGGCCGGCGGCCGATATTGTGGCTGAGCACCTTGCGCAACTGCGAGCCGAACACGCGCAGGATGCCGGTACGTACGATGTGTGTGCCCCAGACCAACAAGGCAATGGCTGACAGCAAATGCAGCAGGGTCAGCATAAATCGGCCCCCCTGAAAGACGGCCGATGAGGAATTATGGTTTCGGCCTGTATAGATGAGCATCGGCCGAAATCGCTGATAAAGCCAGTCAACCGTCGCGCAGTACCTTGAGTTCGGCGTCGTCGGCGGAGAAGCCGCGCTCGAGCTTGAACTTGAGGCTGAGGTCGGTCCGCGAGTCGGCGAACTTGAGCGCTTCGGCCAGGCTGATACGGCCGGCTTCGAGCAGGGCGAACAGGTGCTGGTCAAAGGTTTGCAGACCTTGTTCGGCCGCTCGTGCCGTGGCTTCGCGCAACTCCTCCAACTCATCGCGCTGGATCAGGTCGCGGATGTAGGGCGTGCCCAGCATCAGCTCCACCGCTACCACGCGTTTTTGCGCGATGCCCGGTACCAGGCGCTGGCCGATCACCGCGAGCAGGTTGTGCGCCACGTCGGCCAGCACCTGCTTGCGGGCTTCGTCGGGAAAGAAGCGGGCGATACGCTCGATGGCGTGGCTGCTGCTGGTGGCATGCAGCGTGGCCACGCACAGGTGGCCGGTTTCGGCGTAATGCAGCGCGTGCTGCATGGTCGCGGCGTCGCGGATCTCGCCCAGCATGATCACGTCCGGCGCCTCGCGCAGCACGTTGCGCAGGGCGTCGTCGAAGCTGTGGGTATCGAGGCCGACTTCCCGCTGGTCGATGATCGAGCGCTGGTGGCTGTGGAGAAATTCGATGGGGTCTTCGATGCAGACGATATGCCCGCTCTTGTGGCGATTGCGGAAATCCAGCATCGCCGCCAGGGTGGTGGACTTGCCCGAACCGGCTGCGCCGGTGACCAGGATCAGCCCGCGATCCTGCATGGCCAGCTTTTCCAGCATTTTTGGCAGGCCGAGCGCCTCGAAGCTGGGAATCTGGCTCTTGATCAGGCGCACCACCATGGCCACTTCGCCGCGCTGGTAATAGAGGTTGACCCGATAACGTCCGGCGCCCTGCAGGCTGACCGCCAGATTCATCTCCAGATCGCGCTCGAACTCGGCGATCTGCTTCTGCGTCATCAGTTGATAGGCCAGCTGTTGCACTTCGCCGGCCTTCAAGATGTGCTGGCCCACCGGCTGGCTGTGTCCTTCCACTTTCATGTGTGGCGGTGCGCCGACGCTGAAGAACAGGTCCGAGCCGCCGTGCTGGTGGATCAGCTGCAGATAGGGGAAAACGTCAGGCTGATCGTTGGCGTTGGTGTCATTCATCGGCTTGCCGCATCTCGTTCGTGTTGCGACAAGAATAGACGGCGCCCTGCCCAGCTCGTTGCTTCGTATCAAGAGAACAATATGAATTGTCGCCCTATAGCCTGGTTGCACTGGACAGCCGTGCTTGTGAGAGCAAGAGTCAATGATCGGGGCAGCAAGGCGATTGCGCGCCAGTGACTGGAGATTGATGGTGGGATTATGGGGGGCGGCTCTGCTGAGTCTGCTGTTGTGCGTCTCGGCGCGAGCGGAGGTGCTGCACCTGGCTACGGGCGATGACTATGCGCCGTTCACTGGCAAGGCATTACCTGGTCAGGGCATGCTCACCCAGGTGGTGCGGGCGGCGCTGGCCGAGCAGGGGGCGGCAATCACGCTCGACTGGCTGCCCTGGAACCGCGGTTACCTGAAAGCCAAGCGCGTTGAGTACGACGCCACCTTTCCCTACGTCCGTTCTGCCGAGCGCGAGGCGGAGTTTCTCTACTCGGCGCCCATTTATGTGGCCGAACCATACATCTTCAGCCGGGCCGGTGATCACATCGAGCTCGACGATCTGCCCACCATGATCGGCCGGCGACTCTGCTATCCGCTGGGCTGGCAGCCGCCGGCGGCGATCCAGCAAATGGTCGAGCAGGGCGTACTGCGCCGTCATTCTCCACTGGGTCTGCAGGAATGCGCACGGCTGCTGCTGCTCGAACGTGACGACCTGTTCATTGCCGACCGTAACCTGGGGGACAGTGCTTTGCACAGCGCTGGCGCTGATCTGGCGCAGTTTCACCGGTCACGGGTGCCGTTTCAGAGCAGTACGCTGCACTTCATCGTCTCGCGGCAGCATCCGCGTGCTACCGAGTTGATCGAGCGCTTCAATCGCGGGCTCGAGGCGCTCAAGGCACGCGGTGAATATCAGCGGCTGATCGAGAGCTACGTGGAGTAGCGCCCGTGCTGGTCAATCAGGCCAAGAACATCATGATCGCCACCAGGCTGCCGGCCGCCAACAGCGTCTGCAGGGTAATGATGCCGGCCATTAGCTGGCTATCGCCGCCGAGCTGGCGGGTCAGCACGTAGGCGGTCGGTGCGGTGGGCAGGGCGAAGAACAGCACCAGCACGGCGCTCTCCATGGCCGGCAGGGCCAGCGCCCAGGCCACGCCCCAGGCCAGCAGCGGCATCGCCAGCAGACGCAGCGCACTGTTCCAGGTCAGTGCAGGGATTTCACCGCCAAGCTGTGCCGGCTTGAGCGCCGCGCCAACGCAGAGCAGGCCCAGCGGCAGGCTGGCTGCAGCGAGCAGGCTGAGCAGGCGATCCGTGCCGCCCGGCAGGCCGATGCCCGTGAGGTTGAACAGCGCGCCGCCGACACAGGCGAGGATCAGCGGATTCTTGATGATCGGCAGCAGCAGGCTGCGCGCGCTGACGCCACGTTCGGCGGTCAGCGACCACACCGACAGCACGTTCACCGTCGGCACCATGAGGGCCAGCATCAGCGCGGCGAGGGTCAGGCCCTCCTGACCGAACAGGCTGCCGACCGCGGCCAGGCCCAGGTAGGTGTTGAAGCGCAGGATGCCCTGAGTGAAGGCGCCAAAACGCCCCGCCGGCCAGCCACGCAGGCGCCGCACCAGCAGCAGCGCCAGCCAGGCGATGCCCAGGCCGAGCAGCACCGCCAATGCCAGACGCGGCAAGGCCGGATTGTTCAGCGGCGCACGGGCCAGGCTGGAGAACAGCAGGGCAGGGAACAGAATGAAGTAATTGAGGCGCTCGGCACCCGGCCAGAAAGCCTCGCTGGGGAACTCGCGCAGGCGCAGCCAGTAGCCGGCGACTATCATGGCGAACAGCGGCCACAAGGCCAGCAACAGGTCTATCACGGGAACCCCCGGTGGTGGTGAGCGCCCATCTTGGTCAGCGGCGCGGGGCAATGCAAGGCGGAGGCAAGATGAAGGTCGAACATCAGGGCGGCTGCCAGTGTGGTGCACTGCGCTATCGGATCAATGCGCCGCTGACGGATATCGCGCACTGCCATTGCTCGGTCTGCCGGCGCAGCAGTGGCGGCATTCTCACTACCTGGGCCACGGTACCGCGCCAGGCATTTCACTGGCTGCGCGGCACGCCGAAGGCGTTCGCCTCATCAGCCAGCTGTACACGCTATTTCTGTGCGGACTGCGGTGCACATCTGGCGCTGCTCACTTCGCTCAGCCCGGATACGCTGGATGTAACCGTCGCCACGCTGGACAAGCCGGAGCAAGCCCCGGCGGATCGGCATATCTGGGTGAGCAGCCGGCTGTCCTGGTTGACGGTCGATCCGCAATTGCCGGAAGAGTGGCAAGAAGAGATAGATTAGGTAGCTCAACATAAACGCATAAGGGATCGATTCAGAGTTAATCGCAGATTGATTTTTGCGCCGAAAAGCATTCCCATGAAGCGATGTCTATGTCACATTTCGAAAAATTAAGTGCAGCTAACGTTTGAATACAAAAGGCTTTTTAGCCTTGCTGACTGACGCGATCTTCCAACGTCATTTGGAATGATTGTGCCGTAATTTCTATTTTCAGATGGCCAGGGAAAGGATGACCGCACATGTCAGGCGCATTGCTCCGCACGGGTAACCTTCAGGAATTCAAGGCGCTGGGTGTCGATGGTCAGCCGGTGTACAGCGCCGCGCTGCAACTGCGCGAGGCCATTCGCCTGAAGATGGGGCGCGAAGCCTCCAGTTGCCTAGCCATTCCGCAGCCCAACGAAACCGGTGACCGCATCGATTGGTACGCGCCTGCAGAGGGCGACGTGATCCCCTGGTCGGCGGCCACGGTTGAGGAGCGCGCGAATGCCTATGCTCAGCTTGAGGTGATGCACGCCAAACTGGGTGCTACCAGCGAAAGCATGCGTGCTGACGCGCAGAACCGGGAAAAGCAGATATTCGGTCGCCTGCTGGAAAAAACCATTCACTTTCCCGACAGCGACCATGTCTACCTGGTCGATGGCAAGCCCGTCATCACCTTCTGGGGGTTCACCGATCACGCGGGAACCTATGATCACGACCCGCTGTTGTGTCTGCGTCCGCCTGTGCCCAGCGCTGCGCCAGTAGCACCGCTCGCGCCGCCCCCGCTGGCCGCCGCCGTGCCGGTTGAGGTGGTGAAGAAGTCGCGTTGGTGGCGCTGGCTGTGGCTGTTGCTCCTGCCACTGCTCCTGCTGTTGCTGTTGTTCTTGCTGCGCGCCTGTGCGCCAACGGTCGAGTTGCCACTCGGCCTCGATCGCATCGATCTGCCGGGATTGCCGGTGCATGAGCGTGATATCGGCGTGTTCGGTCGTGGTGGGTCGGTCGATGGCGCCGGGTCGGGTGCTGCTATCGATGGTCAACTGCCGGACGGACAAGAGTCTCCCGCTGCCGAGCAGGAGGAGGGCGCTGCTGCACACGACGAGCTCGATGCACCGGGCGAAGAACCGCCGCCGTCCGCGCCTGAAGATGCAGCCGCTGAGGAGCCACCAGCCGACCCGCCACAGGAGCAGCAGGAACCTCGCAAGCAACCGCCGGGTCGGGACGTACCACAAGACCTGAGCATTCCCCCGCAGGCACTGGAAACCGGCTCCACTGAGTTCCTCAACGGTAACTGGAAAGCGGGTGCCGGTATTCAGGATGCGCAGACCGGCAAGCCCATGCAACTCGACTATGACTTCAAGGATGGCAAGGGGCAGGTCAAGGTGCGACGTGGTGATGGTGTCGAGTGCTCTGGTGCGGTGAATGCCGCGATGCAGGGCGGCAAGCTGGCGATCAACAACCAGGGGCAGGCTGCCTGCAACGATGGCAGCAGCTACAAGCTGCCGGAAGTCGTGTGCAGCCCGGATAGCCGTAGCGCTGCTGACTGCACGGGTAGTTATGAGAACAAGCAATTCCCCATGTCCATGAGGCAGGGCGTCGAGTAACAGGCCCTTGAAATTCCAGGCAGTTCCAACGGCCTGCCACGACCCGAGAACAGGGCGGAAAAACGCATCATGTTTCCAGAAAAGACCGACTACGAAGATAAGATCACCCTGATCATGGGCAGCGGTGTCCAGTTCCTGGATTTCGCCGTGACCCTTGAACTGCGCCGCGAACTACCTGGCGAGTTCGTGCGCCAGCGCAACGATGGCCCGTTGGCGCGGCTGATGTTCGATGAACGCAGCAACAGCTTTTTCCATCCGGCAGCCCCGGGCAGTCCTGTGAGCCCGGCCTACAGCGTAGCGGTCGACCAGTCGGTGCGTCTGCTCAAAGGGCTCTGGCTACCCTTGCCATTCTTTCGCTTCAGCCCACCTCGGCGTTTCGACGATGGCCCGTCGAACTGGGCGCGTATGCGTATCATCGAGCTCAAGGAGGGTGAGGATCCAGATGGTCATACTCACCGGGTGACCCTGGCCTTCGATACCAAAGTATTCGCCAGCCGCAGCGATACCGCCTATCTGGCGCCGACCAGTGACGATGTGCGAGCCGGCGCGGCATTTGCCCTGGCACATCAGGCCGACGAGATGGGCTGGTTCCTCGACCTGGCCTGGGTCGATGGCTGGCTACGCGAAGTGTTCACCGAGCAGGCGCAACTGCCGCCGATACGCATGCAGTTCGATGACATCGAGCACGAGTGTCAGGAGCTCTATCACCAGGCGCACTACCTCAACTTGCTGCACCTGCTCGGTACGGCGTTGCTGGTGCCGGAGCTCAAGGTGGTGTCCAACCGCGACAGCGACCTGCACAAGGCGATTCCGGTGGACATGGTGCTCGATGTCGGCAACTCGCGCACCTGCGGCATCCTGATCGAGGATCACCCGCAGGAGAACGATGGCCTGAGCAAGCGCTATGAGCTGGAACTGCGTGACCTGACCCAGCCCGAGCACGTTTATCCGGAACCTTTCGAAAGCCGTATCGAGTTCGCTCAGGCGGTATTCGGCAAGGATCACTTTTCGGTGCAAAGTGGCCGTCGCGAGGCCTTCCAGTGGCCGACCATCGCCCGCATTGGTCGCGAGGCCGGACGTCTGGCCAGTCGCCGGCGTGGAACCGAAGGCTCGACCGGCCTGTCCAGCCCGAAGCGTTACCTGTGGGACGAGGACAACTACGAGCCGGGCTGGCGCTTCAACTGCGCCTACGTCAAATCCGAAAGCGAGCCGCACGCCACTGCTGCGCCAGTCGCCGGGTTGATCAACGAGAAAGGTCAGGCGCTCTACAGCCTGCCCTTCGACGAACGCATGCCGGTGTTCCACCCGCACTATTCGCGCAGCTCGTTGATGACCTTCATGCTCTGCGAAGTGCTCGGCCAGGCATTGATGCAGATAAACAGCCCGTCGCAGCGTCTGCGCATGAGCCATTCGCGCGTGCCGCGCCACTTGCGCTCGATCATCCTCACCGTGCCGCCGTCGATGCCCAAGCCCGAGCGCGAAATCTTCGCCAAGTGCATGGAGCAGGCCATCGGCCTGGTGTGGAAGAGCCTTGGCTGGCACCCTGAGGACGATCCGATCAACATCAAGGACGCCAAGAGCCGCGAGACCGCTTGGCCATTCCTGCCGGAAGTGCATGTGCAGTGGGACGAGGCCACCT
Organism: Pseudomonas sp. o96-267; assembly: GCF_003935465.1. Classification (NCBI taxonomy): domain Bacteria; kingdom Pseudomonadati; phylum Pseudomonadota; class Gammaproteobacteria; order Pseudomonadales; family Pseudomonadaceae; genus Pseudomonas; species Pseudomonas sp. o96-267. Next base: position 24,682 of record NZ_RHQP01000034.1, on the reverse strand, counting down.
GCGGCCAGGTCGTCTACCTGTTCAACGAAACGCAGAACAACTTCGCCGGTCGTCCGGAGGAGTTCTTTGCCACCATGGCGCGTCCGGATCAGCCGCACAAGGATCGTCTGACCATCGCTTCGATCGATATCGGTGGTGGCACCACCGACCTGGTGATCACCGAATATCGGCTCGATGATGGCGTGGGCAGCAACGTCTATATCACCCCCTCGCAGCGTTTTCGCGATGGTTTCAAGGTCGCCGGTGACGACATCCTGCTCGACGTGATCCGCCAGTTCGTCCTGCCGGCATTGGGCTCGGCGCTGCGTGATGCGGGTGTCGACAACCCTGATGCGTTGCTGTCCAAGCTGATCGGCAGCGAGCCGCTGGCCGTGCAGGACGCCGTGCTGCGCCAGCAACTGACTCTGCAACTGTTCAGCCCTATCGGTCTGCGCCTGCTCAAGGCCTACGAACAATATGACCCGCTGGATGCCGGCACCCTGGTCAGAGGCACTTTCGGTGAACTGCTTGGCGACGAGCGTCCCACCGACGATGTGCTTGACTATTTCAGCAGTGCCGTACGCCGCCAACTGGGTAACGGCAGCGAGCCGTTCGACCTGCTGGCGACAACGCTCAACGTCAGTCTGCGGCGCATTCACGAGGCGTTTATCGGCGATCGCATGAACATCGGCAAGACCATTCAGGCGCTGTGCGAAGTTGTCCACAGCTACCCCTGCGATGTGCTCCTGCTCACTGGGCGTCCGTCGCGTCTGCCCGGTGTGCAGGCGCTGTTTCGCAAGCTGCTGCCGTTGCCGCCGGGACGCATCCTGCCGCTCAACCAGTACCGCACCGGTGGCTGGTACCCGTTCAACAAGCTCGACCGTATCGAGGACCCGAAGACCACGGCCGCAGTCGGCGCCATGCTCTGTCTGCTCAGCCGCAGCCTGCGGCTGCCCAACTTCTTCTTCCGTTCGGCGGCGTTCAAACCCTACTCGACGTTGAAGTTCCTCGGTCTGATCGACAATAACAACGTGATCAAGGACGGTAACGTCTACTTCCGCGATATCGATCTCGACGACCCCGAGTACGAGCTACCCGAGTTGACCTTCGATATGCGCGGCACCATGCGCCTGGGCTTCCGCCAACTGGCCAACGAACGCTGGTCTGCAGCGCCGCTGTACATCCTCAGCATCGAGAACCAGAAGCTGCGCGAGCAGGTCGCTTCCCAGGGGCTGGTGCTCAAGGTGCGCCTGGGCATCAAGCCTTCGCGCAATCCGGCTGAAGGCAGCGAGAGCTTCGAATTTCTTGGTGCCGAATCCAACAGTGGTTCGGTCAGCCGCTCGCACATTCGCCTGCGCCTCAACACCCTGTCCGACGCCGGGCTGGGTGAATCCCAATATTGGCTCGACAGCGGGAGCGTGTTTCGCAAATGAGTAACTCGCCTGAGCAACTGACCCGACACTGGGCCGCCATTCATGCCGGTGCCGGCGAGGCGATCCGCTGGATCGGCGACGTGCGCCGCAGCGCGCCACGCCTGGATAACGAAGCGGACGACCTGATCCTCAGCCTGCGTCGCGTGCGCAATACCGCCCGACGCCTGGGCGGCGTTTCCGGCCTGCCGATGACCGTGGGTTTCTTCGGTCTGTCCCAGGCCGGCAAGTCGTACCTGATCTCGACCCTGGCTGCCGGTGCCAACGGCAAGCTGGAGACTGATTTCGGTGGCAGTCGTCTGGACTTCCTCACCCATGTCAATCCGCCGGGTGGAGGCAAAGAGGCCACCGGCCTGGTCACCCGTTTCAGCCGTACTGCGCGCCCCGGCCCGGACGATTTCCCGCTGGAGCTGAAGCTGTTCGGCGAAGTGGAAGTGGCCAAGGTGCTGGCCAACTCCTTTTTCAACGACTTCAACACCGAGAAGGTGTCCTATCGCTTCGACGAAGCGGCCATCCGCCAACTGCTCAAGGAACTCGGCCAGCGCCGCCAGCTCAAGCCGGTGCCCGGAGTCAGCGAGGACGACGTGGTGGCCCTGTGGGACTACCTGCAAGGCAGTTTCCCGGCGTCGCTGAGTGGTCTGGCTGGGTACTACTGGCCCGTGGCCGTGGAGCTGGCGCCCTGGCTGGCGGTGGAGGATCGCACCCGGCTGTTCTCGATCTTCTGGGGTGAGATCAACGAGTTGAGCGAGGCCTACCAGAGCTTCGCCAGAACCCTGAGCAGCTTGGGTAACGCCGATCGCGTATTCGCTCCGCTCGATGCCCTGGTGCGGCAGACCGACAAGGGCCTGTCGCAGGCCGACAGCATCATGAACGTCGACATGCTCGAACGCCTGGGCAAGGACAGCGACAAGCGCATCGGCGTGCGCCCATTCATCGACGGCGAGCTGCGTGCGTCGGTCGAGCTGTCCCTGGCGCAACTGGCCGCACTCACCGTCGAGTTGGTGTTCCCGTTGGTTGAGCCTACTAGCGAGCCGCTGTTCGAGCATGTCGATCTGCTCGATTTTCCCGGCTATCGCGGCCGCTTGTCGGTCGAGTCGCTGGACGACGTGCGTCGCGCGGTGAGCAGCGACGAAGCCAGCCCGGTGGCGCAACTGATCCTGCGCGGCAAGGTTGCCTATTTGTTCGAGCGCTACACCGACAGCCAGGAAATGAACGTGCTGATCGTCTGTACGCCATCGAACAAGCAGTCCGACGTCACCGCTGTCGGTCCGGTACTGACCCGCTGGATCGACAAGACCCAGGGCGCCAAGCCCGAAGAGCGTGCTCTGCGTAAGCCGGGGCTGCTGTGGGCCATCACCATGTTCGACATGCGCATTGGTAGCGACTTGGACAAGGGCGAAGACTTGCTGCGCCTCGGTTGGGGTAGCGGCGGCATGATGAAGATGACCATGCTCGAACGCTTCGGCCAGTACACCTGGCTGCAGGAGTGGACGGCCGGTCAGCCCTTCGATAACACCTTCCTGGTGCGCAAACCGCGCATGAAGGTGACCTTCCTCGACGTGCAGGCTGGTGAAGAGATCGGTATCAACGCCGCTGCCCAGGATTCGTTGGGGCTGATGCGCAGTACCTTCGTCGAAGACGAAACTGTACAGCGCCACGTCAACCAGCCGCAGCAGGCCTGGGACGCGATGCTGGAGCTGAACGATGGCGGCATGGGCCGTATCAGCCAGTACCTGCGTGGCGTGGCGCTGCGCGAGGTCAAGCTGGGGCGTATTCGTGAACAGCTCGATGATGTACTGCATCTGCTGGATAACCGGCTTGGCCACTGGTATCAGGCAGAAGGCGCCGGCGAGCTGGAGAAGAAGCGCAAGATCGCCAAGCAGATCTTCGACGCGGTCTGGCCGCGGCGCATTCTGCTGGGTGAACTGTTGCAGAGAATGCAATTGCCTGACGATCTGGTTCGGGGTCTGTACCTGCGCGCCGATGACGAAGAACCTACTGCTCTGGTGAGCGATAGTGGAAGCAGCGGTGTTGTGAGCGGGGGTGCGCTCAACCTGGGTGATGACCTGGGACACGACGATGGTTTTGATCTGTTCGGCGACAGCGAGTCGGCGCCTCGCTCGTCGAGCAATGCCTTACCGCTGCGCTCCAGCGGTAGCGATGCACGTTTCGCCCAGGCCGTACTGCGTGAGTGGATAAGCCACCTGCGCCACCTGCCTGAAGACATGCGTCTGATGACCTATCTGGGCTTCTCCAAGCCAGCGGTCGAGGCTCTGGTTGATGAGCTCATCACCGGCGCTAGTCGCCTCGACCTACAAACACGCCTGCTGCAGGCCATCGTCAGTACCGAGCAGATTGGCACCAAACGCGAGCAGCTGGCCGGACGTCAGGTGCTCACCGCGAAAACCGTGCTGGGCGATTTCATCGGCTGGCTAGGGTTCATCGAGTCACCGCTGGAGCAGCGTCCCGACAGCCGCATCGAGCGTGGCGCCAAGCTGTTCCAGGCACCGCCGGTTATCGTCCCGGGCAAGCTGCCGCAACTACCGGCGCAACCCCTGGAACACACGCGCAACTATGTGGGCGACTGGCTGGTGGCGCTGGCCAAGATCGCTGAAGACAACGCCGGTCACAGTGCCGGCCGAGAAATCACACCGGAGCAGAACGAGACGCTGGGCAAGGTGCTCGCCACCCTGCATGCGGATCGGACGGAATAAGTCATGTTGAGAATCGAACTGAAGGCAGCGCAGAGCGGCCAACCTGGTCATGGAGAGCTGACCGTACATGGTTGGCAGGAGGGCAGTGACGCCCTCGAACTGACCGTGCAGCGCAATCAGGATGGCCGCTACCTCGGTGAAAACGGCGAATGGGATACGAGCCCATCCTGGCATACGCTCGATGGCTTGAACCTGGTTGATGAAAAACTCAGTGGCGAGGTCGGCCCCTGGCTGATCGACCCGTTGATGCTTGATCCTCAGATGGCCTACATGCTGCAACTGCGTAACGAGGACGGCAGCGACAAGGGTGTGCTGCGCATCCTTGGCAGCATTCTGTCCTCCAAGGCAGCAGGTAACTCGACGCATGACGAGAAGAAGGTTGAGCGCAAGGCCGAGCCGGTCATCGTGCCGGTTTTGCCAGAAGTACTGCCCGAGCCGCCTGCGCCTGAGCCCGAGGTGATTTCAGTACCCGTGCCTGAGCCGGTAGTTGTCGAAGCGCCGCCTGCTCCATCACCTCAGACCCCGGTGGCAAAGAAAGGCAGCAAGCTGCCGCTGATCCTGATCACCATACTGCTCATCCTGGCCCTGGCGGTTGCGGCCTGGTGGTTCCTGCTGCGCACGCCGTCGACCGATATCGCGCCAAGCGACACGCCGGCTTCAGTGGTAGGGGCGATGGCCGCGTGCAGTTCGCAAGCCCTATCTGATGCCAGGGAGGATCTGTCTTTCATCCAGGCCTGCCTGAAGTCCAATCCGTCCAGCGAACAGGTGCTGGAGGTGATCGCCGTTGCCAAGGATGCCAAGCGCTGTGGCGTGGTGCAGCGTCTGTATGCGCACAAGGCGCAGTCGGGCGATGCCGCCATTGCCTATGCCTATGCCCGCGAGTACGACCCGGCGCATTATGCCAGCGGTGGTTGCATCGAAGCGGCTGACGCTGAGACTGCGATGTATTGGTACGAGATTGCCGTGAACAACGACCCGGACAATCAGGACGCCAGCCAGCGGCTGGAGGAGCTGAAGAAATGACCGTGCGCACCGCCCCGGGCGTCAAACTGTTGTTTGCCGGCCTGCTGCTGAGCGCAGCAGCGCCACTGATGGCGGCAGACAAACCGCTGCTGCAGGAAGGCAAGAAGACCCTCTACCAGCGCGTGCTGACCACGCCGACCTGCCAGCTTGGCGATAGCGCTGGCGCTAGTGGCGGTAAAGCGCAGCCAGCATTCACCCGCTTTTACGTGTACCAGCGTGAGCAGGCAGGCAACGCCGAGTGGCTGAAGGTCGGCCCTGACAGCTATGGCAAGACCGTCGGCTGGATTAAGGGCGACTGCGCCGTACCGTGGAAGATGCAGATGACCCTGGCCCTGACCAACCCGGCCGGCCGTGATCCGCTGCTGTTCTTCCGCAACAAGGACAGCCTCGAACAGCTCTTTGCCAAGGACGACCCGGCGCCACTGCTCAAGCCGATCCTGGCCAACATGAAGGCCAATGGCCGTGATCCGGCGGTGGCTGCCCGCGAGCCGGATTACGCGGTGGATCTGACGAAGAATTTCTACCTGTTGCCGGTGCTGGAAGCCGAGGAAACCTTCACCGAGAAGGGTTTCCAGGTGCGCCTGCTCAACGTCGCTTCGGTGAGTGCGGCGGAGTCGGCCGACAAGCAGGGCGCGGACAAGAACGCCACGGCCGATGCCAACACCCTCAAGGGGTTCAGCGCCGCCGTGGTGTTCGTCATCGACTCGACCATTTCCATGGGGCCGTACATCGACCGTACCCGTGAGGCGGTCAAGCGTATCTACGACCACGTCGAGCAGGAAAAGCTGCTGGATCAGGTCAAGTTCGGTCTAGTCGCCTACCGCTCCAGCACCAAGGAAGTGCCCAAGCTTGAATACGTCAGCAAGATGTACGTCGACCCGAGCACGGTCAAGGACGGTAAAGACTTCCTGGCCAAGGTCGCCGAGCTCAAACCGGCAACTGCGTCCAGCAGCAGTTACGACGAAGACACCTACGCCGGCGTGATGCAGGCGCTGGATCAGGTCAAGTGGAATGAGTTCGGTGCACGCTACATCGTACTGGTTACCGATGCGGGCGCAGTCGATGGTGACAGCAAGCTGTCGTCCACTGGCCTGAACGCCGAGCAGGTGCGCCTGGAGGCCAAGTACCGTGGCGTGGCGATCTACAGCCTGCACCTGAAGACCCCGAGCGGTTCGAAGAACCATGCCTCGGCCGAGGCGCAGTACACGGATTTGTCGACCAACGCTTTCCTCAATAAGCCGCTGTACTACCCGGTGGATGCCGGCAACGTCGAGAGCTTCGGCAAGATGGTCGACAGCCTTGGCGATGCCATCACTGCACAGGTCAAGGCGGCCTATCGCGGCGACATGGCGGCCGGTAGCGCGCTGGGGGCCGATGCGGAGTACGCCAAGGCGAAATCCGGCAAAGGTGGCGATACCGCCCTGGCCGAGGATGCCGAGCTGCTCGGACACGCCATGCGCCTGGCCTACCTCGGCGAAAAGACCGGTGCCAGTGCGCCGCCGGTGTTTCAGGCGTGGATCAGTGACCGTGACTTCGTGCGTCAGGATGTACCCACTACCGACGTGCGTGTGCTGATGACCAAGAGTCAGCTCAGCGACCTTAGCGATGTGGTCAAGCAGATCGCCGATGCTGCTAACGAAGGCCTGATCTCGCCCAGCGACATGTTCGAGCGCCTGCGTTCGGTGGCCGCGACCATGGGCAAGGATCCCAACCAGCTCAAGGACAAGACCATCAAGGTCGCCGACATGGGCCTGATGGCTGAATACCTTGATGGCCTGCCTTATCTCAGCGAGGTGCTCAGCCTCGACGAGGAAACCTGGAAAGGCATGGAAGGGCTTGAGCAGGAGAAATTCATTCGGCGCCTGAACACCAAGCTCAAGTACTACCAACGCTACAACGCCGATGCCGACCGCTGGGTATCCCTGGCGCCGGGCAGTGACCCACGCGAGCACGTTTACCCGGTGCCGCTGGAGGCTTTGCCTTAGGACTTGGGTCATGTTGCATATCGAGGACATGCGCATTCGCCGGGGTAGCGACTACCAGATCGTCTTGCCGCGCCTGATTCTTGGCCGTGGCGAGGTGGCGGCAATCACCGGCGCCAGCGGTTGTGGCAAGAGCACGCTGCTGGAAATGATTGGTCTGATCCTGCGTCCCGATGGGCTCGGCCAGTTCCGTCTGGGAGATGCCGATGGGCTGGATGTTGCCGCGCTGCTGCGCGATGACCGCCAGGCGCAATTGGCTGATATTCGCGCTCAGCGTTTGGGCTTCGTGTTGCAGAGTGGCGGTCTGCTGCCGTTTCTCAGTGTGCGGCAGAATATCGAGTTGCCTCGGCGCATGCTTGGTCTACCTGGCAAGAGCGAGTTGGTCGACGAGGCCATCTCTCGTCTGTGCCTGCAACCCTTGCTGGGCAAGTTGCCGGCGCAGCTGTCTATCGGCGAGCGCCAGCGTGTGTCTTTCGTCCGCGCGATCGCCCATGAGCCCGACCTGCTGTTGGCCGACGAGCCGACCGCAGCGCTCGATCCTCTGCAGGCGCAACGCTTGTTCGAGCTGATCATCGAAATCGTCCAGCGTTTCCAGATCGCCGCGTTGTTGGTTACCCACGACTGGGATCTGGTGCGCGATTGTGCGATCCGCAACATCGTCGGCACGCTGCAGGGTAGCGCCGTCGATGCCAGCGCCGACGGCACGGTGTTCCATGAGGCGGCCTGAGACTCGCCCCCGTCTGCGTTTGCTGATCGAATTGGCAGCGCGTGACCTGTGGCACGACCGCAAGGTGTCGCTGTGCATCGTCGCCTCGCTGGTGGCGGTGATTGCGCCCCTGCTGTTGTTGTTCGGCCTCAAGCATGGCGTGGTCTCGCAGCTCAATGATGAGCTGCTCAGCGACCCGCGCAACCTCGAAGTGCGCATGCTCGGCAACTATGACTTGGCCGGCGGCTGGTTCGAGCGTTTGCGTGCCCAGCCCGGCGTAGGCTTCGTCATCCCGCTGACCCGTTCGCTGAACACCCAGGCCGACCTGCAGCGCGACAGTCAGCATTTTGTCGCCAATGCTGAAGTCATCCCGACAGCCAGTGGCGATCCGCTGATCGCCGCTTTGCCGTCGCCCGCGACGTTGGAGCAGGTACTGCTCAGCGCCAGTGCGGCGAGCCGACTCGGCGTGCAGGTCGGCGATACGTTGCGTCTGCTGGTGCTGCGCAAGCTCGATGGCAGCAACGAGCGTGGCGAACTGACGGTGACCGTGGGTGGGGTGCTGGAGAACAGCGCCTTTACCCGGCCGGCGGTGCTGGTGCACCTTGATCTGCTGGTGGCGATGGAAAATTTTCGCGATGGTTATGCCGTGCCGATGTTCGGCTTCCTCACCGGCGAGGTGGCGCCGGTGCGCGAGCGCTATGCCCGTGCGCGCATCTACGCCCGGGGCCTGGATGATGTGGCCAGCATTGCCAGTTGGCTTGATGGCGAGCGCATAGAGAGCAGCACGCGGGCGCGTGAGATCGAGTCGGTCAAGGCCATCAGCCATGTGCTCGGCCTGATTTTCGCGGTGATCGCCTGGACCGCGGTGATCGGTTGCGTGGCCTCGCTGGCCGGGGCCTTTCTCGCCAATATCGACCGCAAGCGCAAGGATCTGGCGCTGTTGCGTCTGCTTGGTTTTCAGCGTTCGGCTGCTGGCGCCTACGTGATGGTTCAGGCGGCGCTGCTCACCTGTTTGGCTTTTGCTTTGGGCTACGCTGCCTACCTGGTCGGCAGCCATGTATTCAATACGGCGCTGGGCGCCAACCTGGCCGACGACGGCTTCGTCTGCAAGTTGGAAAACATTCATATTTTGCTGGCCTTCGCCAGTGCATTGCTGATCGCCATCGTCGTGGCGGCTGTAGGAGGGTTTCGTGCGATCCATATTCAACCGGCTGAAAGCCTGCGTGACCTCTGAGCAGGCCTTGCTGGCAGCGGCGACGTTGCTGGCGCTGGGCAGTCTGCCGGCCCAGGCTGCTTGGGAGGAGAAGTACTACAACCCCAAACCGCTGGCCGATGACGTGATCCTGCCGATGCCGTGCGAGGGTTCGTTGGTGCTGCGTAAGGTACAGGTTCCAGTCGCCAGCCCGATGGGTGACTATGGCGTGACCCTCGGTCAGGACAGCGACGAGTGGGGCTACATCGAGCAGGCCCGCCCCAGCTACATCGCCGGTAGTTTCACGGTGCAGAAACCGGAACCGGGGCGCTATTACCTGCTGGCCAAGTACGAGTTGAGCGAGCTGCAATACCAGGCCGTGATGAACGATACCTGCCCGACGCCTTCGACCAAGCTGCGCCTGCCGCAGGTCGGCGTCAGCTGGTTCGATGCCACTGCCTTTGCCGACAAATACAGCCTGTGGCTACGCAAGAATGCCGCTGCCAAGCTGCCCAAGGAGGATGGCGCAGCGGGCTTCCTGCGCCTGCCGACCGAGGCCGAGTGGGAGTTTGCCGCACGTGGCGGCATGGCCGTTTCCCAGTCCGAGTTTCGCGATATTCGTTTCCCCACGCCGGATGGTGGGCTCGGTGCTTATGCGTGGTTCGCTGGTGCGCAGTCGGCCAATGGCAAGCTGCAACTGACCGGTTTGCTCAAGCCAAATCCGCTGGGTCTGCATGACGTTCTGGGCAACGTCGATGAGATGCTCTTCGAACCCTTCCGCCTGAACAAGCTCGATCGCCAGCATGGCCAGGCTGGCGGCTATATCGTGCGTGGCGGTAACTACCTGACGCCGCAGGCTGAGCTGCGCACCGCATTGCGTCAGGAACAGCCTTACTACGCCAGCGCTGGCGAGCAGAACAAGCTCAAGACCGGCGGTGTGCGCCTGGCCCTGGTGGCGCCGGTGCTGACCTCGCGCGAGCGCATCAAGCAGGTCGAGCAGGACTGGAAGAAACTCGGTACTCCGGCAGCGAGCAAGGCCACAGGCAGCAAGGACAACAAGGATCCAGTCGCGGAAATCGCCAGCATCGCCAGCGGCGTGCAGGATGACGCGCTCAAGCAGCAACTGGAAAAGCTGCGTGGCGATCTGCGTGCCAACACCCAGGCACGTGACGAGCAACGCGACCAGGCGATCCGCTCCGAACTGCAATTGGGTGCTTTCCTCTGCACCAAGCTCAAGGACGACGGTATGTTCCTCGATACTCTGGAAGGCAACTACAAGCGTAGTTGTGGAGCAGGTGAAGATGACCAGATGAGCCGCTGCGATGCACGCAAAGAGCAGCTCGAAGGTCATCGCAAGGTGCTCGACTTCATGCTCAACTACTATGCCGACACGGTGGTCAGTGGTGCGCTCAACTACACCTCGGCCACCGTCGAGCCGCAAGTCAGTGTGGTGGCTCAACAAATGGCGGCGCGCAGCAAAAGCAACCTGCGCAGTTACCTCGACACCCACTGGAAGAATCTGAATAGCTACATGAAAAGCGGCAAAGTGGCGCGCAGTCAGTGGCTGGAATCCTGTAAATCCATTTAAGCGAAGGGCATGGACATGAAAGCAGTAGCGTTGTTGGATCAGCGGATGAAATGGGTCGTTCTGGGTCTCGCTCTCGTATTGACTGGCTGTCAGACCACCGGCACGACGCCGGCTGCCAATCAGGCGCCGGTCGACCCACGGCTGGCCAACAGCAGTTCGGCGCAGTTCTTCAGCAAGTCGGGTTGGCAAGCCTGTGCCGGTGGCGCGGTGGTCGGCATGCTCGCCTGCCAGCTGGGTAACCCGAGCAAGAAGGCTCAGTGCATGGTCGCTGCCGGTCTGGCTGGCTGTGGCGTGGGCATGGGCGCCAACTACTATCTGGATAACCAGCGCAGCCAGTATGCCAACGCGGAAGACCGTCTGGATGCGACCATCGCCGACGTGCGCAAGGACAACCAGGAGCTGCAGATGCTCAGCGATACCGCGCGTAGCGTGATCGCCGATGACAAGCGCAAGATCGAGCAGATCAAGCAAGACATCGCCGCCAACAAGGTGCAGAGCGCCCAGGCGCAGAAGCAGCTCGCCGAGATCGATGCCAACACCGCCTACCTGAAGAAATCCCTGGCCGACGTACGCTCCAAGCAGCAGGAGTGGACCAAGGTTGCCGCCGCCGAGCGCAACAATGGTGCCCGTACCGATACCTTGGATGCGGAGATCGGCAAGATGCAGAAGCAGATCGCGCAACTGGAGTCGGAAATCGACCAGCTGTACCAGCAGCGTTCTTCGATCCGGCTCGGTTAAGAGTCTGTTCGCGACCTGAACAGACTCCGGGAAACTCTCGGTCAACATGACAGGTAGGGTGCGCTATGCGCACCTTTACCGATCTTTTCGGTGTGCGCGGCACACTCTGTAGCGACAGCCTAATCAGGCTCCAAGGAATACGTCCATGCATCCACTTCGTTCTTTTGTCCTACTGGCTGGCGTCGCCATGCTCGCCGGTTGTGCCGTCAGTTCGCAGGAATGCGACCCACGTAATGCCGATGCCGGGTTCGCCACCAAATTCGGTTGCAAGACCCAGGGCGTCTACGCCCAGCGTGTCGAGGAGAAGGAAAAGATCCTGCTCGACGAGCAGAAAACCAACCAGTTGTTCCGTGATGTCTATGCCGCTATCGAGCAGGAGAAAGCGTCGGTCGGCAAGGATCTGGCGACCCAGCAGGCGCAGTACGCCTCCTTGAACAAGTCGCTGAACGCCCTGCTTGGTGAACTCAAGAATAAGGCCAAGGGCAACCGGCGCATCGAGGCAGAAATTGCTGCGCTGGAGAACGACCTGAAAAATATCAACCAGCAGGAGAATCCGGCCGTGCTGCAGAAACAGGTTGAGCTGCAGAAGCTGCGTAGCAAGGTTTCCAGCCTGGAAAGCGATCTTGGCCTGCGTTGATCATTGCCGTTACACCTGCATGCCGGTCGTTCCGCCAGCAGGCTTTTCCCTGACTACCTAAGCAGGAAGCTGACCGCCATGAAGCGAATCTCCCGCCTGTCCTCCCAAACCCGTAGCGCGGCAGATGCCCTGGCCGGTCATGGCGAACTCACGCAGATCCTGCGCCGGCACCTGCCGCCGAGCACGGCGACCCTGTACGCCAAGCCGAAGCAGGCCGAGGGTGATATCGTCGAATGGTATTCGGATCTTGGCGGCCAGCCGGTACCGTTCAGCCAGTTGGATGAGAAGGAGGCGGCGCAGGTGCGCCACCTGCTCGACGAGCGACTGGCTTCTATCGAACAACTGGCCAGCCAGCTCGATGCGCAGGGTGGCGATGGTGTACGCCAGGCGGCTCTGTTGCGTGAAGCGGCCCGTTATCCCGACACCTCGACCCTGTATTCGCTCAATGGCCAGCCGCTGGTGACCTTCTGGGGCGGTGGCCAACCCCCAGCGCCACCGATCACGCCTGTTACCGCGCAAGCTGGTGCGTTACCGCCAGGTGCAGCAGCCGTGGTAAGCGAGGCGCCACGCAAGCGGCGCTGGTGGTTGTGGCTGCTGCTTGCCCTGCTGTTGCTGGCCCTACTGGCGGCGCTCTGGTGGTGGCTGTTCTGTCGTGAGCCGGAAACCCCGCCTGTGCCGGTCGAGTCGCCGGTGGCCGAAGAGCCGGCCGTGCCTGAGGAGGTTCCATCCGAGCAGGAGCCAGTGGAAGAGGATCCGGTGGTCGAGGAGCCCGAACCCGAGCCGGAAATTCCGCTGCCACCGCCGATTCCCGAGCCCAAGCCTGAACCAAAACCCGAGCCCAAGCCGGATCCTGCCGAGCTGCTGAAAAAACGTATCGATGGCATCGCCCGAGACTGTTCGGCCCTGCAGAAGATGCAGCGCGAAGAGCCGTTGCTCAAGGACAACGCCGCCCTGCGCGAGCAGGTCGAGCAGAACTTGGCGAAGAACTGCAAGGAGCAGTTGATCACTAATGCCAAGAACCTTTGCCCCGATGAGCGTCCGAAGGAGTTGGCGCCGGAGATGGTCATTGTCTTTGATGCTTCCGGTTCCATGGATATCAGCATGCTGGCCACACCCAAGGAAATCGAACAGGCAACGATGGTGCAAGGGGTTGCCAATATCGCCACGCAGCTGCTGCTTGGAACCAATGCCCCGAACACGATGGGCCATGTATTCCGTGAACCCAAGCGCATCACCACGGCGCGCGAGGCGACTATTGGCGTGGTGCAACAGTTGCCCAGTGATGCCAACGCCGGACTGGTGCTGGTGGAGAGCTGTCCGGGCGCCCGCAGCGTCGGCTACTTCGGTCCTGGCCAACGAGCAGATCTGCTGTCACGCCTGCGCACCGTGACACCGGTACAAGGCACGCCTCTGGCCGATGGCATCGCCAAGGCCGGACAGATGCTCGATGGGGTCAACCGCGAGTCGGTGATGCTGGTGGTGTCCGATGGCGAGGAGAGTTGCAACCAGGATCCCTGTGCGATAGCCCAGGCCTTGGCGCGCAGCAAACCGCACTTGAAGATCAACGTGGTCGATATTCTCGGCACCGGTGCCGGGAATTGCCTGGCGGCGGCGACCGGGGGCAAGGTGTTCACCGCGCGCAACGTCAATGAGCTGCAGATCATGACCAATCAGGCTGCGCAGGACGTGCTGCCGCCAGCACACTGCAAGCGCTAAGAACCAGGGCGGGCGCAAAGGGAGAGCGAGGCCAGGCTTGTATTGCGACGTGCCTGCTCACCCTCACGCTACGGTCAATTCCGGTCTGCGCCAGCATGTGCCTTACGGCAGCTCCAGCCCGCCACTGGCCTTGTGCAGGGCGCGCAGGTGTTCGCCCAGCGTCACCAGATTGGCCTCATTGGCCTCCAGTTCAGCCAGGCGCTCGGGTTGTAGCAGGTTGCGCACTTCGCCATCGAGCTCGTCGCTGAGTTGGCGCAGTTGCTGCTGACGCTCACGGCTGCTGATCTCGAGGCGCTCCCACTCCTTCTGTTGCGGCAAGCCGTAACCGCCCTCGAGCAATTCTGCCGGGCGGCTGAGGAAGCCGCTATTGGCAAGGATCTGCTCCAGCGCGGCGCCGGCCTTGTTCAGGCTTGGGTCACCCGCAGCGCGGCCGGTCAGGTAGCGGCGCTTGAGTTCGTCCTGAGCCAGCAGCAGCTGCCGGCGCAGGGCAGCCTGTTCGAGCAGCAGCAGAGCAGCGCTGGCGCGCAGATCGGCCTCGGCGAACCACTGGCTGCGCGCCTGTGCCGATTGCTCCAGCCAGGCTTCGACACTGTCCTGCTGGATCGGCAGGCGCTGGCGCAGTACGGTGAACATGGCCTGGTAGCGTTCGCGGAAGGAGTCGAAGCGATAGCCCAGGCGCAGCGCCTCGCGCGGCTCGTCGAGCACTGTGGTGTCGGCCAGCCCGCGTGCATCCATCAATTCCAGCAGGCCATTGGGCAGGATGCTGTCCAGCGCCTGCAGGCGCGGATTTCCGGTGCCGCTGCGCAGTAGCTTGAGGGTTTCCACCGCACAGTTGTTGGAGACGAAGTAGTAGTCGCCGTCATAGCTCCAGTGCTGTTCGGCGGCGCGTACCACCAGTTGCTCGACCTCGTCGCGCGACAGGCGCAGCGGTACCGAGGCCAGGCTGCGCAGCTCGACCTTGGTGTATTCATCAATCACCTGCTCCAGCGGCAGCACGAACAGGCGTGAGGGGTAGACGCCGGTCAGGCCATCCCAGCTCGACAGTTGCAGGTCGCCGACGAAGGCACGGTAGGACAGCACCAGATGGTGGTCGAGATCCAGGCGGCAGTCCGGGCCACGTGGCCGGCCCGGTGCGCAGACCACCAGGCGCAGCATGCTGTGGCCCCAGCGGCTCATCCAGGCATCGTTGGCTTCGGCGAGCAGGTAGTCGACTTCATACACGCGCTCAGGGTCGAGGCGCCCCAGTGGCTGCAGGGCGAAGTCGCGCCCGGCATTGAGGTAGGGGTAGTCGTTGCTGCAGTTCTCGCTGGGCGGCGTCCAGTCGAAGTGCTCACGGAAATAGCGCGCCAGCGAGGGGCGGCGGCAGGCATAGCTGGGGTCGAGCAGAAAGTGTTCGAGGTTGACCGCGACGAACTCCAGCGCGTTGGTCAGCTCGTAGCTGTCCGGGCTGCGTGCGACCTGGCCGTTGTTCAGATCGCGCGCGCCACGCTGGCCGACACGTTGCTGCCAGCCAGCCAGATCGAGCAGGCGCGGGTCGTCGCTGAGGGTGAAGCGGCGCTCGGTCTGGCCACGACAATCCTCCGGCAGCCCAACTGGGCCCATGGAGCTGACGCGCTGTCGGCATTGGCTGATGTGGCGGCGCTCGGCCGCAGACCAGAGGCGGGCGCGGTCGTAGAGGTGGGTCAGTTCATGCAGCAGGGTGGCCAGTAGTTCCTGGCGCTGGGTGCCGTGCGGGCGACCGGTGCGATTTTCTGCCGCCGAGCCGTCGACCAGCTTCGGCAGTAGCTCGGCGTTAAGCTCGATGCCGCTGAAGCGACCGACCTGGCCGTAGATCTCCGAGGGCAGTCCGGCGCGCCAGCTGACCCTCACTTCTCGGTCCAGTTGCTGGACGAAGCGCGGGGGCAATGCGGCCATCGCCTCGTCCAGCAGGGCCTGGCTCGCCTGGCGTTCGGCTGCGCCTAGCGCGCGGTCGTCCAGCGTCAGACGCAGCGGCGCCGGGGCGAAGCCAGCGGCCAGCGCCAGCAGCGCGCCGCAGCACCAGGCGGTGAGGTGGGTCACAGGGCGAGAATGGCTTCGGCCAGTTGCAGGTCGCTGGCGCTCTGCGCTTCGGGCAGTTGCTGGCGAATGCTCTGCAGCGCAGCTTCCAATTGTGCACCGCGAATTTCACCGGCGCTGGCGACGAAGCTGGCGGCGTCGTCGCGGGCCTGTACCACGGCTTTCATGTCGCGAATCGAGGTGGTGGTGTCGGAGGTAAAGTTGATGCTGCGATCCAGGGCGCGCACCACGATGTTGCTGGTGGCGACCACGGTTTGCGCCTGAGCGATACCGCTGAACAGGGCGCAGGCGGCGACGGCGATGACGAATGAACGACGCATGATAAGGAGCTCCGAGAACTGCAGAACGGACGATTTGACGCGGACAGGCCGGCGCGGTTCCCCGCGACCAGGCAAGTAGGCGAAGTTTACGGGGCCATGCAGCGTCGGTCAGCAGCGAGCTTATCGGTAGACGTGTGCAAAGTTTTCACAGGCTGAGGATGGCCTGAGCCAGGGCCAGGTCATCCGCTGTCGCCAGCGCGGCGTCATGACGGCGAATGTGCGCCAGGGCCGCTTCGAGTCGTACGCTGCGAATCGCGCCAGCGCTGGCGACGAAGCTGGCGGCATCGTCGCGGGCCGCGCGCAGCTGTTTCATGTCGCGCAACGAGCTGGTCGCGTCCGAGGTGACCTCGACGGTGCCGGCCAGGGCGCCGCCCAGAGTGTCGGTGGTCGCGACCAGGCTGCTGGCGCAGGCGGTGCCAGCCAGCCCTAATGAAAGAAGCGCTGCAATCAGGGATTTCTTCAGGTGCATATGGGGTAACTCCGGTAGGGCGGGACGCGGTTCTGCCCGCATCCGCAGCTTAGCCCAACGGCCTTCCCCGCTCCATTACTGGTTCAGCGCCAGAGCGGCTTGGCCAGTTCCTGTTCACGCTCAGCTGTGCTGATGCCGGCGTCAGCCAGTTGTTGCTCATTGAGCAAGGCAAGCTGCCGACGAGTGCGGCGGTTGCGTTGCCAGTGACGCAGCGTCGAGTAGAAACCGAGCCAGTGCAGGGGCTTGTTGTGTGCAGGGCGCGAGAATTGTTCGTGAGTGCGGTCCATGGCGTTCTCCTGTCGAGAGACAAGGGTGGAAGCTCATGTTCTCGCAAGCGCTCGTGGGTGAGCAGATACAACCGGTTGGAATTGTGCGGGGGCCGTGGCGGTTTTATGGCAACTGTACTACTCGCTCGGGCGATGACTGTTGCAGATAAAACGAAAGCCCCACCGCAGCAGAGACGGTGGAGCTCTCAGAAGATCCCAACTTGGGGATGGAGCAAAGCAGTGTGTCAGCGCCAGAACGGCTTCTGCAGTTCGGCGTAACGCTGATTTTCGCTAATGCCAGCGTCAGCGAGCAGGCGGGCATCCAGTCGAGCCAGTTGACGACGGCTGACGATGCGGCGCTGCCACAGGCTGAGGGTAGCGATAACGCGGAGCAGCCAGGCCGATTTGTCGCTGGCAACGCTGTGAGTTTGAAGCGGGGCGGAACTGAGGGTACGTTCCATGCTGGTCATCCTTCCGCTTGTGGCGGGGTATGTGTGCTATCGATGGGCAAATTATCCCGAGCGCAGTGATGGCTCAGTAGTCACAGCTGAATGAAATTGTTGTGCTATTAGATAGGTTGCTTTGTAACTGTTCGGTCAGGAATCGATATAACTGTACTGTCCATAAGTGAAAAGACTGGGTGCAACCGTTTTAGGCGAGATAATTCACTAGGTGCAACCCACTTATCTTGGCATTTAAAGCAGTACAGTTTGGAATTGATCTGTTGCGATGATTGACCTGAAAATCAGCTTTTTGGCTGGCTTCATAAACAGGAAACCCGGCGCATGGCCGGGTTTCCTGTCTGACTGGTCAGGGCTTATTCCACGGCTTTGACCATGTCTTCGATGACCTTCTTGGCATCGCCGAAGACCATCATGGTTTTGTCCATGTAGAACAGTTCGTTATCCAGGCCGGCGTAGCCGCTAGCCATCGAGCGCTTGTTGACGATCACGGTCTTGGCTTTGTAAGCCTCGAGGATCGGCATGCCGGCGATCGGCGACTTCGGATCATTCTTCGCCGCCGGGTTGACCACGTCGTTGGCACCCAGCACCAGCACCACGTCTGTCTGACCGAACTCGGAGTTGATGTCCTCCATCTCGAACACCTGTTCGTACGGCACCTCGGCCTCGGCCAGCAGTACGTTCATGTGGCCAGGCATACGCCCGGCGACCGGATGGATCGCATACTTCACGGTCACGCCACGGTGGGTCAGCTTCTCAGCCAGTTCCATCAGTGCATGCTGGGCACGCGCCACGGCCAGGCCGTAACCGGGCACTATGACCACGGTGTCGGCGTTGGTCAGCAGGAAGGCGGCGTCGTCGCTTGATCCCGACTTGACGCTGCGCTGTTCCTGGCTGCCTGTGGCGGCACCGGCGTCGGCATCGGCGCCGAAGCCGCCGAGGATGACGTTGAAGAACGAGCGGTTCATCGCCTTGCACATGATGTACGAGAGGATGGCGCCCGAAGAGCCGACCAGGGAACCAGCAACGATCAGCATCGAGTTGTTCAGCGAGAAGCCGATACCGGCGGCCGCCCAGCCCGAGTAGCTGTTGAGCATCGACACCACCACCGGCATGTCGGCGCCGCCGATGGGGATGATGATCAGCACGCCAATGACGAAGGCAAGGGCCACCAGCACAGCGAAGGCGGTGATGTCGCCGGTGAAGGTGTAATACAGGCCCAGGCCGAGAATCGCCAGACCGATCACCAGGTTGACCAGGTGTTGCCCCTTGAAAACGACAGGCGCGCCCTGGAATAGGCGGAACGTGTACTTGCCGGACAGCTTGCCAAAGGCGATCACCGAACCGGAGAAGGTGATGGCACCGATGGCTGCACCGAGGAACAGTTCCAGGCGGTTGCCGGCCGGGATGGCGTCGCCCAGCGCGGCGACGATGCCCAGCGACTGCGGCTCGACCACGGCGGCAATGGCGATGAACACGGCGGCCAGGCCGATCATGCTGTGCATGAAGGCGACCAGCTCCGGCATCTTGGTCATCTCGACGCGCTTGGCCATGAGGGTGCCAACGCTGCCGCCGACCAGCAGGCCGACGATGACGAAGCCCAGGCCTTGTACGGCCAGCTCACTGCCGAGCTTGTAGATCAGGCCGACGGTGGTCAGTACGGCGATGGCCATGCCGATCATGCCGAACAGGTTGCCGCGTCGCGACGTGGTCGGGTGCGACAGGCCCTTGAGCGCCTGGATGAAGCACACCGAGGCGACGAGGTAGAGAACAGTGATCAGGTTCATGCTCATGGTCAGTGTTTCTCCACCTGGGCTTTCGGTGCTTTTTTCTTGAACATTTCCAGCATGCGTCGGGTGACCAGGAAGCCACCGAACACGTTGACCGCAGCCAGGGCCACGGCCAGGGTGCCCATGGTTTTGCCCAGCGGGGTGACGGTGAGGGCGGCGGCCAGCATGGCGCCGACGATCACGATGGCGGAAATGGCGTTGGTCACAGCCATCAGCGGGGTGTGCAGGGCCGGGGTGACGTTCCACACCACGTGGTAGCCGACATAGATGGCGAGCACGAAGATGATCAGGTTGTAGATGCCGTCGGAAATCAGATCCATGTCCCTACTCCTTAGCCGTTCTTGCGCACGACTTCGCCGGCATTGCACATCAGGCAGGCCGCGACGATGTCGTCTTCGAGGTTGAGCTGGAACTGGCCTTCCTTGTCGATCACGAGCTTGAGGAAGTCCAGCAGGTTGCGTGCATACAGCGCGGAAGCATCCGCCGGCACCAGTGCCGCCAGGTTGGTGTGGCCGACCAGTGTCACTCCGTGCTTGACCACCACCTTGTCGGCCTCGGTCAGCGGGCAGTTGCCGCCTTGCGCAGCGGCCAGGTCGATGACCACGGAGCCCGGCTTCATTTCAGCAACTGTGCCCTCATGGAGAAGGGTCGGTGCCTTACGACCGGGAATGAGTGCCGTCGTAATAACAATATCGGCCTGCTTGGCGCGCTCGTGCACCGCCTTGGCCTGACGCTCCATCCAGGATTGCGGCATCGGTCGGGCGTAGCCACCCACACCCTGGGCGCACTCGCGCTCCTCATCAGTCTCGAGTGGTACGTCGACGAACTTGGCGCCGAGCGATTCGATCTGCTCTTTAACTGCCGGGCGCACATCGGATGCCTCGATCACCGCGCCAAGGCGCTTGGCCGTTGCGATGGCCTGCAGGCCGGCGACGCCAGCACCCAGGATCAGCACGCGCGCAGCTTTAACGGTACCGGCAGCGGTCATCAGCATGGGCATGAAGCGCGGGTAGTGATTCGCTGCCAGCATCACGGCCTTGTAGCCGGCGATATTGGCCTGCGAGCTCAGCACGTCCAGGCTTTGCGCGCGCGAGGTGCGCGGTGCGGCCTCCAGGGCGAAAGCGATGATGCCGCGGGCGTTCATGCGCGCGATGGTGTCGTTGCAGAACGGGTTGAGCATGCCAACCAGCACGGCCCCGGCTCTCATATGAGCGAGCTCGGCTTCGGTCGGTGCGACCACCTTCAGCACGAGGTCGGCGCCAAAGGCGGCCGAATCGTTGCCGATGGTCGCGCCAGCAGCCTCGTAAGCGCTGTCCGGAATGCTGGCGCTGATGCCGGCGCCGGCCTGCACGGTCACCTGATGACCTTGGCCGACCAGCTTCTTGATGGTCTCTGGGGTCGCGGCAACCCGCGTCTCCCCGGCATGGGTTTCGAGAGGAACACCGATGTGCACTTCTAATCTCCTGCGTGATCTTTTTTGTGAACCGGGGCACTGCGCTGGCGCGCCGGCGATTGGGGATCAGCACATAACCCGCCGGAAGGTGGCGAGCGCGGCGATTGTGCAATCGAACGTAAACCCTTACAAGAAGTTATGGAGTAAAAAAAATGCATTACTACAAGTAATGGGTCTATGAGGGATTTTTATACTGCCCGCAGCCCGCGCAGGTTAAGGCTGGCAGCAGGTTCCGCGCAGCTTGTAGGGCGGCATAGGCAGTCACGCACAGGATGACCGCCGGTCGAATCGGAAGGCGTGTGGAGAGTAACGAACGATCTGTTCAAAATAGTGCTATAGCCCGAAAGTAGTGGTCTCTATGCACTTTTCCTGAAAAATCTTTGTAGTGTGACTGTTTGCTTGCTACGGGTTCTTTTCTTGGGCGTATCTATTATCTTCGAGCCTAAAGTGATCTTGCTCTGACCATGGTTATGAGTCTCGATAGGCGTCGGCCTGGGCCAGAAGCCAATCTCGGAAGGCCTTCAGTGCTGCAGACTCGGCCTTGCGCTCCGGCACCATCAGGTAATAGGCGCGGTCGTTGTTTGGTACGGCGCGGTCGAAGGCAATCACCAGGCTGCCTTCTTCCAGTTCGCGCTGGATCAGGAAGGGTGGGATCAGTGCAATACCCATTTCATGCTGAGCGGCCTGCGCCAGCATGGAAAACAGTTCCAATCTTGGGCCGGTCATGTCGCGAGCCACGCTCATACCTTGGGCGGCGAACCACTGGCGCCACGCATATGGGCGGGTGGTCTGCTGCAGCAGGGGCAGAGCGGCGATGCGTTCGACTGTCGCTGGGGTATCGCCCAGCAATGCCGGGCTGCAAACCGGCAGCAGGTGTTCATGCATCAGAAAGTGGGCCTCGGTGCCTGACCACTCGGCATCACCGTAATAGATGGCTGCATCGAAGTGGGTGTCGGCGAACAGGAAGGGGCGGGTGCGGTTGGTCAGGTGCACCGTCACTTCCGGGTGCAAGCGCTGAAAGGCGCGCAGGCGGGGGAGCAGCCACTGGGTGCCAAAGGTCGGCACCACCGCCAGCTCGATGCTGGTCGTGCCCTGGTTGCCCATCAGCGCCAGGGTGTCGCGCTCCACGGCATCGAGTTGTGCTGCCACCTTGCGACTGTAGGCAACGCCTGCTTCGGTCAGGATTACGCCGCGCCGTGATCGACGGAACAGTTCCACATTGAGAAAGCTCTCCAGTCCGCCGATTTGCCGGCAAATCGCACTCTGCGTGAGGTTGAGCTCATCGGCCGCCTTGGTGAAGCTCTGGTGACGAGCGGCCGACTCGAAGGCGACCAGGGCGGCGGTGCTGGGGATCTTGCGACGCATTGATGCAAAAGCCTCACTCATGAGCGGTATTTATGGCTGGTTAAGCTAGCTCGAAGTGAGGAAAAAGCACAGGTCTGTGCAAAATCTGCGTTTGTCCATTGCCTGAAGCCGGCCTAGGATCAATGGCATTCCGGGTCGGCTGGATCGACCGCTCACACCCTGCTTCGAGGTTTCTCGTAATGGCCAAGGCAAGCTTCAACTGGATCGACCCGCTGCTGTTGGATCAGCAACTGACTGAAGAAGAGCGCATGGTGCGCGACAGCGCCCAGCAGTTCGCCGATGACAAGTTGGCGCCGCGTGTGCTGGAAGCCTTCCGTCATGAGCAGACCGATCCGAAGATTTTCCGTGAGATGGGCGAAACCGGCTTGCTGGGAGCGACCATCCCCGAAGCCTACGGCGGCAGTGGCTTGAATTACGTGTGCTACGGCCTGATCGCGCGAGAAGTGGAGCGCATCGACTCTGGTTACCGCTCGATGATGAGCGTGCAGTCGTCGCTGGTGATGGTGCCGATCAATGAGTTCGGTAGCGAGGCGACCAAGCAGAAGTACCTGCCCAAGCTGGCCAGTGGCGAATACATCGGTTGCTTCGGTCTGACCGAACCGAACCATGGTTCCGATCCGGGCTCCATGGTGACCCGCGCCAAGAAGGTCGACGGCGGCTACCGCCTGACCGGCAGCAAGATGTGGATCACCAACAGTCCGATTGCCGATGTCTTCGTGGTCTGGGCCAAGGATGACGCTGGCGAGATTCGCGGCTTCGTCTTGGAAAAAGGCTGGGAAGGCCTCTCCGCTCCAGCGATTCACGGCAAGGTCGGCCTGCGCGCGTCGATCACCGGCGAGATCGTCATGGACAACGTGTTCTGCCCTGAAGAGAACGCCTTCCCGGATGTGCGTGGTTTGCGCGGCCCGTTCACCTGTCTGAACTCTGCGCGCTATGGCATCAGTTGGGGCGCGCTGGGCGCTGCCGAATTCTGCTGGCACACCGCGCGCCAGTACGTGCTCGATCGCAATCAGTTCGGTCGCCCGCTGGCGGCTAACCAGTTGATTCAGAAGAAGCTGGCCGATATGCAGACCGAAATCACCCTGGCCCTGCAAGGCTGCCTACGTTTAGGGCGGATGAAGGACGAAGGCACCGCCGCTGTGGAGATCACTTCGATTATGAAGCGCAACAGTTGCGGCAAGGCGCTGGATATCGCCCGCATGGCGCGCGACATGCTGGGCGGCAATGGCATCAGCGACGAGTTCGGCATCGCCCGCCACCTGGTTAACCTCGAAGTGGTTAACACCTATGAGGGCACACATGACGTGCATGCGCTGATCCTTGGTCGCGCGCAGACCGGCATTCAGGCCTTCTTCTAAGGGCGCACGCCTTTCTTACGATCCATGGTGCGCGTGGCGCACCCTGCGGAGAATCTCCATGTCTGGCGCCCTTTCCCATATCCGCGTGCTTGATCTGTCCCGCGTACTGGCCGGCCCTTGGTGCGGGCAGATTCTGGGTGACCTGGGGGCCGAGGTGATCAAGGTCGAGCGACCGGGCTCGGGCGATGACACCCGGCATTGGGGGCCTCCCTATATAAAGGATGCCGAGGGTAACGATTCGCGTGAGGCGGCTTACTTCCAGAGTGCCAATCGCAACAAGCAGTCGCTGACTCTCGATTTCACCCAACCCGAAGGCCAGCGCCTGGTGCGTGAGCTGGTCGCGCAGTGCGATGTGCTGCTGGAGAACTTCAAAGTCGGCGGCCTGGCGGCCTATGGCCTGGATTATGAGTCGCTGAAGGCGATCAACCCTCGACTGATCTACTGCTCCATTACTGGCTTCGGCCAGACCGGGCCCTATGCCAAACGCGCTGGTTATGACTTCATGATCCAGGGGCTTGGTGGTCTGATGAGTCTGACTGGGCGGCCGGAAGGTGAAGAGGGTGCCGGACCGATGAAGGTCGGCGTGGCGCTGACCGATATCCTCACCGGGCTGTATGCCATCGTAGGTGTGCTGGCTGCGCTGAATCAGCGTGAGCAATCGGGTATAGGTCAGCATATAGATGTGGCGTTGCTTGATGTGCAGGTCGCCTGTCTGGCCAACCAAGCCATGAACTACCTGACGACAGGTGTATCACCGAGGCGTCTGGGCAATGCCCATCCCAATATCGTGCCTTACCAGGATTTCCCCAGTGCTGATGGCAACTTCATCCTTGCGGTTGGCAACGACGGGCAGTTCCGCAAGTTCTGCGAGGTAGCGGGTATTGCGAACCTTGCCGATGACCCGCGCTTTGTCACTAACAAGGCCCGGGTTGCCCATCGTGCAGAGTTGATCCCGCTGTTGCGCCAGGCCACGGTATTCAAGACTACGGCGCAGTGGATCGAGTTGCTGGAAAAGGCTTGCGTGCCCTGTGGGCCGATCAATGATCTGCAGCAGGTGTTCGCCGACCCTCAGGTTAAGGCGCGGGGGCTGCGTCTCGATCTGCCCAATGCGCTGGGAAGTCGTACTCCGCAGGTCGCCAGTCCGCTGCGCCTATCTGTTACGCCGGTGGCCTATCGTTCGGCTCCGCCACTGCTGGGCCAGCACACCGATAGCCTGTTGCAGAGGTTGCTTGGCATGAGTGAAACGCAGATTGCCGAGTTACGCGAGGCAGGGGTTCTCTGAGCTTCTATATATAGTCGGCAGAGTAGTTGATTCGATTTACGTAATTATTTGCACGTCAGGGGTTTACAGCTCGTCGTGCTCATGTAGAATGCGCGCCACTTCAGCGATGAAGCGCTTCAAAAACTTCTTGTTAATCAATAAGTTAAGTTGAATGAAGG
>NZ_RHQP01000033.1:0-61291 GCF_003935465.1 Pseudomonas sp. o96-267 | reverse complement strand
CCCCCCCCCCCCCCCCCCCGCGCGCGCCTGCGCGCGGCGGGGGCGCCGCCGCCCCCCCCCCCCCCACCCCCCCCCCCCCCCCCCCGGCCGACCGGGGCGGCGCGGCGCCGCGCAACAAGGTGGTCGATGGCCCGGCGGATGAGCCGGATTTTCGCACTCTGCTCAACGCCTGGCTGGAAAGCCACCGCGCCAGCCTGGTCGACAGCCTGCGCCGCCTGGCGCGCCAGCCGATTGGCAGCTTCTTCACCTGCTGGGTGATGGCGGTGGCGCTGAGCCTGCCCATGGGACTGTCGCTGCTGCTGGATAACGTCGAGAAGCTCGGCGGCTCCTGGCAGCGTGCGGCGCAGATTTCCCTGTTCCTCGATATGTCCGCCGGTGAGCGCGACGGCCAGGCGCTGCGCGAGCAGATCGCAGCGATGGATGACGTCTCCGATGCCGAGTGGATCAGCCGCGAGCAGGCGCTGGAAGAGTTCCAGCAGCTGTCCGGTCTGGGGCAGGCGTTGAAGGAACTGCCGGAGAATCCGCTGCCGGGCGTGGTTTTGGTTACGCCGAGGGAAGTCGACAAGGCCAAGCTCGAAGCCCTGCGCCAGCGCCTGGCGGAGCTGCCGAAGGTGGAGCAGGCGCAGCTCGATCTGGTCTGGGTCGAGCGCTTGACCGCGATCCTCAAGCTGGGTGACCGCTTCGTCTTCGGCCTCAGCCTGCTGCTGATCCTGGCGCTGCTGCTGGTGATCGGCAATACCATCCGCCTGCACATCGAAAACCGCCGTGCCGAGATCGAAGTAATCAAGCTGGTAGGTGGAACCGATGGCTACGTGCGACGTCCCTTCCTTTATATGGGCGCGTTGTATGGTTTTGGCGCCGGTATCTTTGCCTGGCTGCTGCTGGCCTTCGGGCTGGATTGGCTGAACGATGCTGTAGTACGTTTGGCCGGCTTGTACGGTAGCGATTTCGCGTTAGGTGGCGTACCTTCTTCCGACGGTTTTTCGCTGCTGCTCGGCGCTGTGCTGTTGGGCTATATTGGCGCCTGGCTGGCGGTGGCGCGTCATCTCAATGAACTGGCGCCCCGCTGAGGCGCCAATCGGCGAGGCTGAACGCAAGCTGACAAGTCATTGTTTTGGTTGATGTTGACTATCTGTCAGGGAACTTATCCACAGGCCCTGCATCAGATAGCGCAGTGCTACACTGCACGAGTTTCGTGAATCGGAGGATTCGAATGTCCACTTCCTTGCAACCTGTTCATGCTCTGGTTCCAGGCGCCAACCTGGAAGCATACGTGCATGCCGTCAACAGCATCCCGCTGCTGACTCCCGAGCAGGAGCGTGAACTGGCCGAAAATCTCTTTTATCAGCAGGATCTCGAGGCCGCCCGCCAGATGGTGTTGGCCCACCTGCGTTTCGTGGTGCATATCGCACGCAGCTACTCCGGTTACGGTCTGGCTCAGGCCGACCTGATCCAGGAAGGCAACGTCGGCCTGATGAAGGCGGTCAAGCGCTTCAACCCGGAAATGGGCGTGCGCCTGGTGTCTTTCGCTGTGCACTGGATTCGCGCGGAAATCCACGAGTTCATTCTGAAGAACTGGCGCATCGTCAAAGTGGCCACCACCAAGGCCCAGCGCAAACTGTTCTTCAACCTGCGCAGCCAGAAGAAGCGTCTGGCGTGGCTGAACAACGATGAAGTGACCGCCGTGGCCGCCAGCCTGGGTGTCGAGCCGCACGAAGTGCGCGAGATGGAAAGTCGCCTGACCGGCCAGGACATGGCCTTCGATCCGGCAGCTGATGCCGACGACGACAGCGCCTTCCAGTCGCCCGCGCATTATCTGGAAGACCATCGTTACGACCCGGCTCGCCAGCTCGAGGATGCCGATTGGAGCGACAGTTCCAGCAGCAACCTGCACGAAGCGCTGGAAAGCCTCGACGAGCGTAGCCGCGACATCCTCTACCAGCGCTGGCTGGCCGAGGAAAAGGCGACTCTGCACGACCTGGCTGCCAAGTACAACGTCTCGGCCGAGCGTATTCGTCAGCTTGAAAAGAACGCGATGAACAAGCTCAAAGGCTGTATCGCTGCCTGAGTCTGCCGTTACCCCGAAAAGCCGCACCCAGGTGCGGCTTTTTTCTGTCTGGAGCAATTGCCTTGAACAAAGCCCCACTGAAAGCGCAGCACTGGCTGATATTAGCGCTCGTCGCGGTGCTGTTCTTCGCCTGGGGTGCCTGGCTGATGCGCAGTACCGAGGTTGAGCCGGTGGCCAATCTGCAGCAGTGGCGCGATGTACTGTTGCAGCCGCTGGCCGAAGACGAATTGACGCTGCGTGATGTGCAGGCGTCAGCGCCGGGCGAGCTATGGCTGGAGCCGCGCCTCGACGGCGCGCGGCTTGTCTATCGTGCGTCACTCGAAGGGGAGGAGGGCGAGTGGTCGCTCGAGGCCGAGCTGAGGTTGAGCCGGGAGCAGCGCGACAGTCTGATGACGGCGCAAGGCCTCAAGGCTGGTGATAGCGAGCAGGCCCTTGGCCAATCACTGGTCGATCAGATGGCCGGTTTTTCCATCGCCAGCCTCAATCTGAATGCCCCGCAAGCACTGGCCAGCGAGCGCCTGGCTGCAAGTCTCGGGCAGCCGCGTCTGACCTTGGAATTGGCCGACGGTCAGGCTTGGGTCTATCCGCAATGGGGCTTGACCGTGCACCTGCGCGGCGATGAGGTCGCGCTGCTGCATGCGGTGCCGCGCCAGGCTTTTCGCGCGACTCGCTAGCTAGCCTCTCCTACAGCCAGCGTGGCCACCAGTCGGGGCGCGCTGCCTTGAGCTGGTTGAGGTAGTGGCTGCCACCCAGCTGCGTCATCTGCTGACGAATCCAGGCGGCGCGGCGATTGACGTAGGCGTCCGGTCGGCCTGCGCTCCAGCGCAGCGGGTTAGGTAGCACCGCTGCCAGTTGGCTGGCCTGCTGGCGATTGAGATAAGGCGCGCCGACACCGAAATGGTGTTGTGCCGCGGCTTCAGCGCCAAAGATGCCATCGCCCCACTCGACGCTATTGAGGTACACCTCAAGGATGCGTTCTTTCGACCAGAACAGCTCGATCAGCGCGGTGAACCAGGCTTCCAGCCCCTTGCGCAGCCAGCTACGGCCGGACCAGAGGAACAGGTTCTTGGCTACCTGCTGGCTGAGGGTGCTGGCGCCGCGCAGCGAGCCGCCGCTCTGGTTGTGTACCAGTGCCGCCTGGATGGCACCCATGTCGAACCCCCAGTGTTCGGCGAATTTCTGGTCTTCGGCGGCGATCACCGCCATCTTCAGATGATCCGGCAACTTGTTCCAGGGGCGCCACTGACGCTTGAGTTGCAGCGACTGCCCGCTGCCCCAGGATTCGACCTTGCGCTCGACCATCAGCGCCGTGCCGGGCGGCGGCACCCAGCGCAGAGCAAGCACCAGCAGTACGCTGGCCAGGATCAGCCAGAGCAGCAGTTTCAGCAGGCGGCGGGTCAGGGCTCGGAGCATGGGGTCTCGCAATGATCGGATGTGGCGCTATTAAAACAAAAAATCGCCGGGAGCGATTTTTGACGTCGCTTTGCGACGGCCCGAAGGGTTGACGCCAGGGATGGCGGGCAACAAAAAGTGCCGAGTCAGTTGCTGCGGAACCACAGAGTTGGGCGCAGGTGTGACAATAACGACCATTTCGTCTTCAGGCCCAATGGCTAAACTGCGCACAGGTCGATTTATTCAGGAGTTTCCATGGCCCGTCTCTGGCTACTGTTGTCCGCATTCGCCGGTTTCACCGGTGTCGCTCTGGGCGCGTTCGCGGCCCATGGTCTGAAGCACAGGCTGACTCCCGAATATCTGGCAGTGTTCCAGACCGGTGCGCATTACCAGCTGATTCACGCGCTGGCCGTGTTCGGCGTCGGCCTGCTGGCGATGCATGCGCCCGGACGGTTGGTGAACCTGGCTGGCGGCGCCTTCGCGCTGGGTATCCTGCTGTTCTCCGGCAGTCTCTATCTGCTGACCCTCAGCGGCATCGGCAAGCTCGGTATCATCACGCCTTTCGGTGGTGTCGCCTTCCTCGTTGGCTGGCTGTGCCTGGGCCTGAGCGCCTGGAAGCTGACCTGACCCTGGCGTCAGAAATGAGGACGAATGGCGCCTTTTAGCCTTGGTCGTGGCCAGTTAACGGGCTAGAATGCCGGCCCTCTTTCCAGTTGTGACCGAGTCGTCATGCGTATCCAGTTGAATGGTGAACCCTTCGAACTGCCGGATAACCAGAGCGTCGCCGACCTGTTGGTTCGCCTCGATCTGACCGGACGCCGTGTGGCGGTCGAGCTCAATCAGGACATCGTTCCACGCAGCCAGCACGACAGCACCCAGCTCGCCGAAGGCGACCAGGTGGAAGTGGTGCACGCCATCGGCGGCGGTTGACCCCTCGAGGAGTATTCCATGAGCCAAGTTCGCAGCGACAAGCCCTTCACCCTGGCCGGTCGTACGTTCCAGTCGCGCCTGCTGGTCGGTACCGGCAAGTACAAGGATATGGACGAGACCCGCGACGCCATCGCCGCTTCCGGCGCCGAGATCGTCACCGTGGCGGTGCGCCGCACCAACATCGGCCAGAATCCCGGTGAGCCGAACCTGCTCGACGTGATCAGCCCGGACAAGTACACCATCCTGCCCAATACCGCCGGCTGCTATGACGCGGTAGAGGCCGTGCGCACCTGCCGCCTGGCCCGCGAACTGCTCGATGGTCACAACCTGGTCAAGCTGGAGGTGCTAGCCGACCAGAAAACCCTGTTCCCCAACGTCATCGAGACCATCAAGGCCGCCGAAGTGCTGGTCAAGGATGGCTTCGACGTAATGGTGTACACCAGCGACGATCCGATCATCGCGCGCCAACTGGCCGAGATTGGCTGCATCGCGGTGATGCCGCTGGCCGGCTTGATCGGCTCCGGCCTGGGCATCTGCAACCCGTACAACCTGCGCATCATCCTCGAGGAATCGAAGGTGCCGGTGCTGGTCGACGCCGGCGTGGGCACTGCCTCCGACGCTACCATCGCCATGGAGCTGGGCTGCGAGGCGGTGCTGATGAACAGCGCCATCGCTGAAGCGCAGAATCCCGTGCTCATGGCCCGCGCCATGCAGCATGCCGTCGAGGCCGGGCGCCTGGCCTACCTGGCCGGCCGCATGCCGAAGAAACTCTATGCCAGTGCTTCGTCGCCGCTGACTGGCCTGATCAATTAAGGATGACGATTGGCTGCGTGCCGGTTCGCCGGCGCGCCAAGTCGTAACGCAATCTACAAGAGCCCAGCATGACCGATACCCAACAGCTCGAACTGACCGAAGATGGTCGCCAGCGCCGTACCATCAAGAGCTTCGTGATGCGCGCCGGGCGCATGACCGAAGGTCAGCAGCGTGGCATCGACAAGGGCTGGCCACTGTTTGGCCTTGAACTCGAAGACGGTCTGCGCGATTTCGATCAGGTCTTCGGGCGTAGCGCGCCGCGTACCTTCGAGATCGGTTTCGGCATGGGCCATTCCACCCTAGAGATGGCCGCCGCCGCGCCCGAGCAGGATTTCATCGGCGTCGAGGTGCACAAGCCGGGCGTGGGCGCCCTGCTCAATGGTGCGATGACGCAGAACCTCAGCAACATCCGCGTTTACAGCTGCGATGCACTGGAAGTGCTGCGCGATTGCGTCGCCGATGCCAGCCTCGATCGCGTGCTGCTGTTCTTCCCCGACCCCTGGCACAAGTCGCGTCATCACAAGCGCCGCATCGTCCAGCCGGCTTTCGCCGAGCTGGTGCGCAGCAAGCTGAAAATCGGCGGTGTGCTGCACATGGCCACCGACTGGGAAAACTACGCCGAACACATGCTCGAGGTGATGAACGCGGCGCCGGGCTACCGCAACCTGGCCGCCGATGGCACCTATGTGCCGCGCCCCGAGGAGCGCCCGGTGACCAAGTTCGAGCGCCGTGGCGAGCGCCTTGGCCATGGTGTGTGGGACCTCAAATTCCAGCGCCAGGAGTGATGTCCGAGCGATCCCTGCTGGCAGGGATTGTCCAGGCTTAGAACCGGCAGGATGCACGATTAGATCGGGATAACCCGGCTGCCAGGACGGTACCTCACCGCAAGACACAACAACGATAAGTGCGCCTGCAAGGCGCGCAGACATTAGCGGCACCGCTTGCATGGCGCCGCGAGGAGAGCATTGTGTTGAGATCGGTTTCCATTCTTCTGCTGACTGCCCTGGCGTTTCAGGCCCATGCCAAGGTCGATGCCAGCCAGGCCGCGCGTCTGGGTCAGGACCTGACACCACTGGGTGGCGAGCGGGCAGGTAATGCTGCCGGCACCATTCCCGCCTGGACGGGCGGCCTGGCGACTCCGCCAGCCGGCTACCAGCCTGGCATGCACCACCCGGACCCCTATGCGGACGACAAGCTGCTGTACCGGGTCGACAGCCAGAATCTGGCGCAGTATGAACAACTGTTGCCGATCGGCCTCAAGACCCTGCTGCAGGAAAACCCCAGCTTCTACCTGCGGGTATTCCCGACCCGCCGCAGCGCTGCTGCGCCGCAGCGTATCTATGACGCCACGCGTTTCAATGCACAGAATGCCGAGCTGATTTCCGGTGGCAATGGTGTGCAGGGCGCAGCTGCCGGCGTGCCGTTCCCTCTGCCGCAGACCGGCCAGGAGGCCATCTGGAACCACGTCATGCGTTACCGCGGCGACCAGATCAGCATGGCCACCAACCAGGCGGCGGTGCTCGCCAACGGTAGCTACAACCTGCTCAAGCTCGAGCGCGACGTCTACTTCCTCTATGGCCGCGAAGGCGTTGCCCCGCAGGATCTGGACAACACCCTGTTCTATTACAAGTACAAGGTGGTAGCGCCGGCCCAGCTGGCCGGCGCGGCGCTGGTGGTGCAGGAGACCCTCGACCAGGTGCTGGCGATTCGCAAGGCCTGGCGCTTCAATCGTGGTGAGCGCCGTGTGCGCCGCCTGCCGATGCTTGCCTACGACACCCTGCAACCCGACACCAATGGCATGGCCACTGCCGACCAGGTTGACTCCTACAATGGCGCACCGGATCGCTACGAATGGCAGCTGCTGGGCAAGCGCGAGATGCTGGTGCCCTACAACAGCTATGCCGTGCACCAGAAGGGCATTCCCTACGCCGACATCCTGCAGGCCAAGCACATCAATCCGGAATTGCTGCGTTACGAGTTGCACCGCGTCTGGGTGGTGGAGGCGGACCTGCGCACCGGCTTCAGTCATCCGTATGGCAAGCGTCGTTTCTATCTCGACGAGGACAGCTGGCAGATCCTCGCGGTCGATCTGTATGACCGTAATGGCAACCTGATCGGCCTGCAGGAAGCTCACCCGATCAGCTACTACGACGTGCCGATGTTCGGCTCGACCCTGGAGACCATCTACGACCTCAAGGGCGGCCGCTACTTCGCCGACGGTTTGGATAACAACGAGAAGATGTACGACTTCAACGCCAGGTTGAGCCCGCGTGACTTCACCCCGCAGGCGCTGCGCCGCGAAGGCAACTGACGGGGCTGCGGTCGTTCACGAAGCCGCCTTCGGGCGGCTTCTGTATTTTTGCGCATCTGATCAGGGAGGATGCATGAGCATCAGATTGCATATATTCGGCGCATCCGGCTCCGGTACCACCACGCTGGGCAATGCCCTGTCCAATAGCTGCGGCTGGCTGCACCTCGATACCGACGACTTCTACTGGTTACCCAGCGAGCCGCCGTACCTGCACAAGCGTCCACCACCACAACGGGTGGAGTTGATCCGCGAGTGCGCCGCGCAGGCGTCGAGCTGGGTGTTGAGTGGCTCGCTATGCAGTTGGGGAGAGGCATTGATCCCGTCGTTCAGTCATGCACTGTTCCTGCATCTGGACGATGACGAGCGCATGCACCGGCTACGTCAGCGCGAGGCGCAGCGCTACGGCGAACGAATTGAACCGGGCGGCGATATGCACGCCCAGAGTCTGGCCTTTCTCGACTGGGCGGCCGGCTACGAGCAGGGCGACCGGCACACGCGCAGCCGACTCATGCACGAGACCTGGATCGAGCAGCACCTGACGTGTCCGTTGCTGCGCCTGGATTCGACGCATGCCACCCCTGCGCAATTGGTTGAGCAGGTGATGGTGTGGCTGCAAGGTTGATGGGGCAGCCTGTGCGCTGCGCCCGCTAATTGCGGTCGGCGAGTATGCCGATGACCGCGAAGATCAGAATCAGCACTGGCGCCAGCGTGTAGTTGTTGAAGTGCGCCAGGCCCTTGGCCAGCCAGGGCGTGAGGAAGACGATGGCCAGGCCGTAGCCGACCGCGCAGAACACCACGAACAGCAGGGTGCGCAGGACGAAATTGAGGTTACCGATGGTGCGTTGAACCCAGGCGTTGATGGCTGGGCCGAACAGCACCAGCAACGTGGCCATGATGGCCAGGGAAATATCGCTGAGGTGGCTGCGGCTCCAGCGCGAAAGGGTGACGATCAGGTCCAGTAGCAGATCCATGCGGGCTCCTTCAGTGCAGCGCGACGTGAGCAATGGCCGCGCGAATCAGGCGCGCTAGCCTACCGGATTCATGCCGCTCTGTGGGTGAACTACGCCAGGAACTGCTGCAGCAGATCGTTGAGGAACAGTTGCCCCTTGGTGGTAGCTGCCAGGCGGGCTGGATCGGCCTGCAGCAGCCCCTGGCGTTCGGCTTCGCGGCGCGTCTGTTCGAGCTGCTGCAAAGGCAGGCCAGTGCGCTGGCTGAACAGTTCGGCCGGTGCACCTTCGGTCAGGCGCAGCACGTTCATCAGAAACTCGAAGGGCAACTCGTCAGCTTCCAGCAGGCGTTCCCCGGCCTGGAATGCCTTGACCGGGTCGAGGTAGTCCTTCGGCAGGCGGGTTTTCCAGGTGCGCTGGATGTGTCCTGCGGGCGTGCTCAATTTGGCGTGGGCGCCGGCGCCGATGCCGAGGAAATCACCGAAGGTCCAGTAATTGAGGTTGTGTCGCGCCTGCTTGCCAGGCCTGGCGTAGGCGGACACTTCGTATTGCGCGTAGCCTTCGGCTGCGAGCAGGGCCTGGCCGGCTTCCTGGATATCCCACAGCAGATCGTCCTCGGGCAGTTCGGGCGGCTGGCTCCAGAACACCGTGTTCGGCTCCATGGTCAGCTGGTACCAGGACAGGTGCGTCGGGCCCTGGCTGATGGCGGTGCGCAGGTCGAACAGGGCGTCCTCGATGCTCTGCTCGGGCAGGCCGTGCATCAGGTCGAGGTTGAAGTTGTCGAAGCCGGCAGCACGCGCCATATCGGCAGCGCGAATGGCTTCGTCGCCGTCGTGGATGCGCCCCAGCGCCTTGAGCTTGGCTTCCTGGAAACTCTGCACGCCGATGGACAGGCGATTGATACCCAGCGCCCGGTAGCCCTTGAACTTGGCCTGCTCGAAGGTGCCAGGGTTGGCCTCCAGGGTGATTTCGATATCCGGCGCAAAACCGACACGTTGCTCTACGCCTTCCAGCAAACGGCCCAGGGCGCGGTCGGAGAACAGGCTGGGCGTGCCGCCGCCGAAGAAGATCGAGGTCAGTTGCCGGCCATGGACGTGCTGCAGGTCGATATCGAGGTCAGCCAGCAGCGCGTCGACGTACTCTTCTTCAGGCAGCGTCGGCCCGGCGGCGTGGGAGTTGAAGTCGCAGTAGGGGCATTTGCGCACGCACCACGGGATGTGGATGTAGAGCGCCAGGGGCGGGAGCAGGAAACTCCCGCCAGCGGAATCGCTCATGCCAGCCCCAGGCGCTGCTTGAGCAGGGCCATGGCGCGGGCGCGGTGGCTGAGGCGGTTCTTCTGATCGGACGGCATCTCGGCGCTGGAACATTCGCTATCCGGCACCCAGAACAGTGGGTCGTAGCCGAAGCCGTGCTCGCCACGGGCTTCGTGCAGGATGCTGCCGTGCCACAGGCCTTCGCAGAGGATTGGCAAAGGGTCGTCGGCATGTCGAACCAGTGCCAGGGCGCAGACGAACTGCGCGCCGCGCTCGGCATCCGGCACGTCTTTCAGGGCGGCGAGCAACTTGGCGTTGTTCGCCGCATCGCCCTGGCCATCGGCATAGCGTGCCGAGTAGATGCCGGGGGCGCCGCCGAGGAAGTCCACCGCCAGGCCGGAGTCGTCGGCCAGTGCCGGCAAGCCCGAGATGCGCGCGGCGTTGCGTGCCTTGAGGATGGCATTCTCGACGAACGACAGACCGGTTTCTTCCGGCTCGACCTGGCTGAATTCGCCGATCGAACGCACGCGCACGGCGTCGCCGAGCATGGCCTGCAGCTCCTTGAGCTTGCCGGCGTTATGGCTGGCCAGGACCAGCTCCTTGAAACCACTCACTGGCTTAGTCATCCGGGAACATTTCCTGGTTGAAGGTGATGCGGTGTGCGTCATCACCCTGGCGTACGTTCAGGGTGAAGCTGAGCATTTCGCGGGTCTTGAATGGGAACTGCGCCAGGTAATAGATGGCCTCGCCTTCGGTGACCTGGCGGAACGTTAGCGCGGTGCTCTTGCCCAGCAGGTCCTTCACCTCGCCCCCGACCACGGCGGTGCTGGCCTTGCCGGCTTTGAGCACGGCGACATTGATCACGCCCTGGGTCTTGCTGCGTACCAGGCCGGCGGCGCTGGCGATATCCGGCTGGATGAAGCTGGAGTTGAACACGCTGTAGTGCACGTCGAGATCGCCGAAGCTCTGCTTACGCTCGGCGGCGGCCGGCAGGGCCAGGCACAGGGCGATCAGGAAGGGGATGATGCGGCGCATGTTGTTCTCCTCGTTCAGACCGCGACGCGGTGGGCGGACAGATCCGCGCCGCTGATGCGGTAGATGCCGATCTCGCCCAGCAGGTTGGGCCAGATACGGCTGGCGATGCCGTGGCGATGGTCACGGTCCACCGCCAGGCGTGCTTCCACACGGGCACCTTGGGCGTGGCAGAGACGCTCGAAGTCCTCGAAGGTGCAGAAGTGGATGTTCGGGGTGTTGTACCAGGTATAGGGCAGGAAGTCCGACACCGGCATGCGACCTTTTGTCGTCAGGTACCAGCGGCAGCGCCAGTGGCCGAAATTGGGGAAGGTGATGATGCAGGTCTTGCCGACGCGCAACATCTCGGCCAGCACCTTGTCCGGGTAGTGCAGCGCCTGCAGCGACTGGGTCATGACCACCACATCGAAGCTGTTGCTGGCGAAGTTGCCCAGGCCCAGGTCGAGGTTCTGCTCGATGACGTTGACGCCGCGCTCGATGCACAGGGCGATCTTGTCCGGGTCGATTTCCAGGCCGTAGCCGGCCACCTGCTTGTTGTCGCGCAGCCAGGCCAGTAACTCGCCGTCGCCGCAGCCCAGGTCGAGCACACGGCTGCCCGGGGCGATCCATTCCTGGATGATGTCCAGATCCGCTCGCATGCTCATACCTCGATTCGCTTCATGTAGCTGCCGAACGCCTGCAGGTAACGCGGGATCGGCATGAGGAAGGCGTCGTGGCCCTGCGGTGCGTCGATCTCCAGATAGCAGACGTTCTTCTTCGCCGCCGTCAGCGCGTCGACGATTTCCCGCGAGCGCACGGGTGAGAAGCGCCAGTCGGTGGTGAAGGACATCACGCAGAAATCCGCCTTGGCCACGGCCAGGGTCTTGGCCAGGTCGCCGTCATGCGCGGCGGCCGGGTCGAAGTAGTCCAGCGCCTTGGTCATCAGCAGGTAGGTGTTGGCATCGAAGCGGCCGGAGAACTCCTCGCCCTGGTAGCGCAGGTAGCTTTCCACCTGAAACTCGACGCTGTGGAAGTCGTAGTTGAGCTTTTCACTCTTCAGGCCACGGCCGAATTTCTCGCCCATGGCGTCATCGGACAGGTAGGTGATGTGCCCGACCATTCGCGCCAGCATCAGGCCGCGCTTGGGGATCACACCCTGTTCCTGGAAGTGTCCGCCGTGGAATTCCGGGTCGGTGAGAATCGCCTGGCGCGCCACTTCGTTGAAGGCGATGTTCTGCGCCGACAGTTTGGGCGCCGAAGCGATGGCCAGGCAGTGGCGTACGCGCTCGGGATAGCTGATGGTCCATTGCATGGCCTGCATGCCGCCGAGGCTGCCGCCGATCACCGCCGACCATTGGCCGATGCCGAGCTCGTCGGCCAGGCGCGCCTGGCTGTGCACCCAGTCTTCGACCGTCATCACCGGGAAATCGGCGCCATAGGGTTTGCCGGTGGCCGGGTTGGTGCTGCTCGGGCCGGTGGAGCCGTTGCAGCCGCCGAGGTTGTTGAGGCTGACGACGAAGAACTTGTTGGTGTCGATCGGCTTGCCGGGGCCGATGCAGCTGTCCCACCAACCGGGTTTGCGATCATCCGGGCTGTGATAGCCGGCGGCGTGATGGTGGCCGGACAGGGCATGGCAGATCAGTACCGCATTGCTGCGCGCGGCGTTCAGTTCGCCGTAGGTTTCGACGACCAGTTCGTACTCGGCCAGGCTGCGCCCGCAGGCCAACGCCAGGGGC
Organism: Pseudomonas sp. o96-267; assembly: GCF_003935465.1. Taxonomy (NCBI): domain Bacteria; kingdom Pseudomonadati; phylum Pseudomonadota; class Gammaproteobacteria; order Pseudomonadales; family Pseudomonadaceae; genus Pseudomonas; species Pseudomonas sp. o96-267. Next base: position 48,830 of record NZ_RHQP01000033.1, on the reverse strand, counting down.
TCGCTGAAGCGAAATACCTGGGGGCTGACCAGGCCGACGGAATCTTCGGGAAATGCAGTGGGCATGGAGGCGCTGCTAAGGAATCGGAGGAGGGCGCCAGTCTAAAGAGCACCGACCCGAGCGGCAAGCGAGCTGGGCGCCCGCCCCCCTCTACAGGCTTTGTGGGCGTGCTGCCATCGGCAGGCTGACCACCTTACCTTGCCGCTGCACCGGTGCCGGTCGGCGCAGTACGCGCAGCATGTCGCTGGCCTGCGCCAGTTGCTGTTCCAGCTCTTCCTGGTAACGCGCCAGTTGCAGGCTGCGTTTGCGCGTCTGCTGAGTTTCCTGAGCCAGGGCCTTGAGGCGCAGCATGTGGCTTTCCAGCATCTGCTTGTGTTCCAGGGTGTGTTGCATCAGCGGCATCAGCGCATCGGCGGCCCATTGTTCGGCATCCAGGCGCAGGCGCTGGTGCAGGCCGATCACCTCCTGGGCCAGAGTCGCGAAGAAGCGCCGGGTCAGGCTGCGCTGCTCGGTGAGCAGGGTTTTCAGATGCAGGCGGAACTGGTCACCCTTTTCCTGCAGCTTCTTCAGCTCACGCAGGTAACGCTGAATCTTGAACTGCGGCGCGTCGACGCCGCCTAGCGGGCTTTCTTCGTTATGCCGGCGATAGATGGCGGCGACCATCTTGTTGGCCATCTCGGCTTCGTGCTGCAGGTTGTGCAAATCCTGCTCGACGGCGCGAAAGAAATGCAGGATGCCCTGGTTGATACCCAGGGTGGTCCAGCTGCCGGTCAAGGTACGTCGCACTTCGCTCAGGTGTTCTTCCAGGCGTTCGACGCGTGCGGCGTGACGCAGTAGCTGTCCCTGGCGTTGCAGCAGACGCTGGTTGGTCTTCAGGCCAAGCAGGCGCTTGTGGTGCAGGCTGTGGTCTTCCTTGGTCTTGGCGGTCAGTTCGAACAGCAGTTGGCCGTTGTCCTGCTGATGGTTGCCGAGCAGGGCCAGCTGTTCGCTGACTTTCTCCAGGCGCAGGCTGAGCACGTGTTGACTGTTGTTGAGCAGCGCCAATACCTGGCGTACCACGCTATCTTCGATCAGGCGCTCCTTCTGCGCGACGATACGCTCGCACAGCAGGGTCTCCAGATTGGCCATCTGGCTGCGGGCCAGCAGCGCCTCGTCCTTGCGCACCTTGGCCAGCAGCGCCTGCTTGGCCGATAGCGGCAGTACGTCCTGCTTGGCGATGCCCAGCTGTTTGGCGGTGGCGCTCTGGATCTGGCCGATGGCGTTCTGCACGAAAGTCTCGCCTGCCAGGTCGTCCCATAGCACGTCGATCTTGTTCAGCACGGCAAACAGGCTGGTCTGGGTGTCTTCGTCGAGCTGACGGATATGCTGTTGCCAGATGTGCATATCGCTGGCGGTGACGCCGGTATCGGCGGACAGCAGGAAGATGATCGCCTGGGCATTGGGCAGCATCGACAGGGTCAGCTCGGGTTCACTGCCCAGGGCGTTTAGGCCGGGGGTGTCGAGAATACGCAAGCCCTGGCGCAGCAGCGGATGATCGAAGTTGACCATCGCATGGCGCCAGGCGGGTACCAGCACCTGGCCGCGTTTACCGGTGCCTTCGAGCATGTCCGGGTGGAAGCCGAGCTGGATCGCCTGTTCCACCGGCATGGGTTTGGTCTTGGCCACCTGACTGAAGGCCAGGGCCATGTTGGCCGGGTCGCTGATGTCCAGCGGGATGTTCACCCAGTGCCGGGGAATACGCTTGAACTGCGCGACGCTGGCCGAGGCCGTGCGGGTCTCGATGGGCAACAGACGAATGTAGGGTCGTTCCGAACGCGGATCGAAGAACAGCTCGGTGGGACACATGGTGGTGCGCCCGGCATGCGAGGGCAGCATGCGCTGACCATATTCGGAAAAGAACAGGCTGTTGATCAGCTCGGTCTTGCCGCGCGAGAACTCGCCGACGAAGGCCAGGGTGATGTGATCGGTGCGCAGGATCTTCAGCGCACGTTCGAGCTTGGCCTGAACCGCCTCGGAGTTGAGCCGGTTGTGCTCCAGCCAGCTGCGATAGCGCGTGATCTCGCGCATCAGCTCGCGTTTCCAGGCGACGTAAGCGTCAACCTGCTGGCTGAGACGTTCCATGCTCATCCTGGCTCTCCTCTCGGCAAGTTCATCCACTTGCTGGGGCTGCGTGACTGTTCAGTTGGGGTTGCCGCCAGGAAGCACGGCATTGGCGAGAATAGCTTGCATTATGCGAGCTACAAGGCGGTCGTCAATTGGCCGCTTCTACAGTCCCGCCTTATGGTCGGGTGCGGCGGCTGAGCGGTCGTCAGGTGCGCTGCAGCCCAGGAATCGGCGGCAGGCTTCGCGGGGCGCGGATACGCAGGCGTTTATGCCGATTGAGTTCACCGCTTTCCAGGCTCACCTGGCTCTTGGCGACGCCGAAGGCCTTGGCCAGGAAGGCCAGCAGGTGGGCGTTGGCCTTGCCGTCTACCGGCGGGGCGGTGAGGCGGATTTTCAGCCGCTCACCCTGCAGCCCGGCGAACTCGTCCTTGCTCGCCTTGGGCTGCAGGTGGCAGTCGAGGATCAGGTCCTCACTATCCCAGCGGTAGAAGCTCATCCTCAGAGAAAGGGGCTGAGCATCGGCGGCAGACCAGTGGAGGCCGCCAGCCCGCCAATCACGAAACGATCGATCAGGTTGATGGTGATGAAGGCGAAAATCGGCGAGATATCCAGGCCGCCGAGGTTTGGCAGCAGCTTACGGAATGGCGCCAGCAGCGGCTCGCAGATCTGGTTCACCAACTGTGCGCCCGGGTTGTAGCTGCCCGGAGCGACCCAGGAGAGGATCACGCTGATGATCAGGGCGAAGAAGAACACCTTGAGAAACAGCGAGGTCACGCCAATCATCGACCAAACCAGCAGCTGCAGGATGAAGCCGCCGACGTTGTAGCCCATCAGGGTCAGGGTGACGATCATCAGTAGCAGCTGCACCAGGATAGCCAGCACCAGCGAAGCCAGGTCCAGCCCGGCGAAGCCCGGAATGATCCGGCGCAGTGGAGTCACCAGCGGTTGCGTGGCCTTGACGATGAACTGGCTCAGCGGGTTGTAGAAGTCCGCACGTACCAGTTGCAGGATGAAACGCAGCAGCACGATCAGCAGATACAGGCTGCCGAGGGTCTGAATGATGTAGATCAGGGCTTCGATGAGTCCGGACATGTGTGCTTCCTTTATTGACCCAGTTGTTCGGCCAGTTCGGCCGAGCGATTGGCAGCGGCATTCAGTGCCTGTTGTACCAGCGCTTCGAAGCCGCCGGCCTGGAAGGTTTTGATTGCCGCTTCGGTGGTTCCGTTCGGTGAGGTAACACGGCGACGCAATTCGGCCGCGTCGACATCGCTTTCACTGGCCATGCGCGCAGCGCCCAGGGCGGTCTGGATGCTCAGACGCGCAGCGGTCTCACGCGGCAGGCCGAGTTTCTCGCCAGCTTCGGTCATCGCCTCGATCAGCAGGAAAAAATAGGCAGGGCCGCTGCCAGAGACGGCAGTCACTGCATCGAGCTGCGCTTCGTCGTCCAGCCACAGGGCCAGGCCGACGGCGCTCAGCACCTGCTCGGCCTGGGCTTTCTGCGCGGCGTTGACGCGCGGGTTGGCGAACAGGCCGGAAACACCCTGGCGCAGCAGCGCTGGCGTATTGGGCATGCAGCGCACTACCGGGCGCTGGCCAAGCCAGTTCTCCAGGCTGGCGCAGCTGATGCCGGCGGCGATGGAGATGATCACCTGATTCGGCGCCAGGTGGGCGGCCAGGTCCAGGCACACTGTCTTCATGATCTGTGGCTTGACCGCCAGCACGATCAGGTCCGCGCCTTTGATCGCTTCAGCGTTATCGGCAAAGGTGGCGATGCCGTGTTCCTGCTGCAGACGAGTACGTTGTTCGCTACCAGGTTCGCTGGCGCGGATGGCGCTGGCTGCCACGCCCTGCGCACGCAGGCCACCAATCAGGCTGGCGGCCATGTTGCCGGCGCCGACGAAGGCGATGGTCGGGTTGCTCATTGCAGAAAATCCTTCATTCAGTGAGTGGGCTGGCCGTAATCGCGGGCACCGAACAGGGCGGTACCGATGCGCACCCAGGTGGCGCCTTCGGCGATGGCGGCCTCCAGGTCATGGCTCATGCCCATGGACAGGGTATCGAGGTTCAGCGCCAGGTCATCACGCAATTGGCGCAAACGGGCGAAGGCGGCATGTTGCGCGGCAACATCGTCGGTAGGTTCGGGAATCGCCATCAGCCCACGCAGGCGCAGGTTGGGCAGGGCGGTTACAGCCTTGGCCAGCTCTGGTAACGCTTCCGGGCTGCAGCCGGATTTGCTGTCCTCAGCGCTGACATTGACCTGCAGGCAGATATTCAGCGGCGGCAGGTGGGCGGGGCGCTGCTCGGAGAGGCGTTGGGCGATTTTCAGGCGATCCACCGAATGTACCCAGTCGAAATGCTCGGCGATGGGCCGGGTCTTGTTCGATTGAATGGGGCCGATGAAGTGCCAGATCAAGGGTAGATCGTTCAATTCGACCTGTTTGCCCAATGCCTCCTGCAGGTAGTTCTCGCCAAAATCGCACAAACCAGCTGCATGAGCTTCACGAATGGCCGCTGCTGGCTTGGTCTTGCTCACCGCGAGCAGGCCGATATCCGTCGAATTACGCTGCGAGGCTTGCGCCGCCTCACGGATGCGCGCTCCGACCTTTGCAATATTCTCTGCTATCGTGGACATTACCTGAGCTCTATAAGCCTGGCCGTTGCGTTTGCGGCATTCTACCTGCTTGCTTGTAATTGGGGAGTCCCATGGATATCACTGAGCTGCTCGCCTTCAGCGCCAAGCAAGGCGCGTCGGATTTGCACCTCTCGGCGGGTCTGCCGCCGATGATCCGCGTCGACGGCGATGTACGCCGCATCAACCTGCCGCCGCTGGATCACAAGCAGGTACACGCGCTGATCTACGACATCATGAATGACAAGCAGCGCAAGGACTTCGAAGAGTTCCTCGAGACCGACTTCTCCTTCGAAGTGCCGGGTGTGGCGCGTTTCCGGGTCAACGCCTTCAACCAGAACCGTGGCGCCGGTGCGGTGTTCCGTACCATTCCGTCCAAGGTGCTGACCATGGAAGACCTGGGCATGGGCGAGGTGTTCCGCAAGATCACCGACGTGCCGCGCGGCCTGGTGCTGGTCACCGGTCCCACCGGTTCGGGCAAATCGACCACCCTCGCGGCGATGCTCGACTACCTCAACAGCAACAAGTACCACCACATCCTCACCATCGAAGACCCCATCGAATTCGTCCACGAGTCGAAGAAGTGTCTGGTCAACCAGCGCGAGGTGCACCGCGACACCCACGGCTTCTCCGAGGCCCTGCGCTCGGCCCTGCGGGAAGACCCGGACATCATCCTGGTGGGCGAGATGCGCGACCTGGAAACCATCCGCCTGGCGCTGACCGCCGCGGAAACCGGTCACCTGGTGTTCGGCACCCTGCACACCACCTCCGCCGCCAAGACCATCGACCGTGTGGTCGACGTGTTCCCGGCCGAGGAGAAGTCGATGGTGCGTTCGATGCTCTCCGAGTCGCTGCAGGCGGTGATCTCGCAAACCCTGCTGAAGAAGATCGGCGGCGGTCGTGTTGCCGCCCACGAAATCATGATCGGCACACCGGCCATCCGTAACCTGATCCGTGAGGACAAGGTCGCGCAGATGTATTCAGCGATCCAGACCGGTGGCGCGCTGGGCATGCAGACCCTTGATGCCTGTCTGAAGACGTTGGTGTCCAAGGGACTGGTCAGCCGCGACAGTGCGCGCGAGAAGGCCAAGAGCCCGGAAAACTTCTAGGAACTGGTGTGGGAGCGAGCGTTGCTCGCGAAGCTTTCGCGTCACCCAGTTCGCGGGCACAGCTCGCTCCCATGATTCGGCAGATGGCTGCCGAACGGCATTGCACACGAAGCGGCGAGAACGACGATGGAATTCGAAAAACTACTGCGCCTGATGGTCGAAAAAGGCGGCTCCGACCTGTTCATCACCGCTGGTGTCCCGCCGTCGATGAAGGTCAATGGCAAGATCATGCCGGTGACCAAGAACGCCATGTCGCCGGAGCAGACCCGCGAGACCGTATTGGGCGTGATGAACGAGGCACAGCGCCGCGACTTCGCCGAGAACCATGAGTGCAACTTCGCCATCAGCGCCCGTGGTATCGGTCGTTTCCGCGTCAGCGCCTTCTACCAGCGCAACCTGGTGGGCATGGTGCTGCGCCGGATCGAGACGACCATCCCGACTATCGACGAGCTCAAACTGCCGGAAATTCTCAAGAAGCTGGCGCTGACCAAGCGCGGCCTGGTGCTGTTCGTCGGTGCCACCGGTACCGGTAAGTCCACCTCGCTGGCGGCAATGATCGGCTATCGCAACAGGAACAGCAGCGGTCATATCATCTCCATCGAAGACCCGATCGAGTACATCCACCAGCACCAGAGTTGCATCGTCACTCAGCGTGAAGTGGGCATCGACACCGAGTCGTTCGAAGTGGCGCTGAAGAACACCCTGCGTCAGGCGCCGGACGTGATCCTCATCGGTGAGGTGCGGACCCGCGAGACCATGGATCATGCCGTGGCCTTCGCCGAAACCGGTCACCTGTGCCTGGCTACTCTGCACGCCAACAACGCCAACCAGGCGCTGGACCGCATCATCAACTTCTTCCCGGCTGACCGGCAGAACCAGGTGTGGATGGACCTGTCGCTCAACCTCAAGGCCATCGTCGCTCAGCAACTGATTCCAACCCCAGATGGTAAAGGTCGCCGCGCGGTGATCGAGGTCCTGATCAACACCCCGCTGGCCGCTGACCTGATCCGCAAGGGCGAAGTGCACGAACTCAAGGGTTTGATGAAGCGCTCCACCGAGCAGGGCATGCAGACCTTCGACCAGGCGCTGTACAACCTCTACACCCAGGGCGAGATCACCTACGAAGATGCGCTGCTCTACGCCGACTCGGCCAACGACCTGCGCCTGATGATCAAGCTCGGTTCGGAAACCGATGGCGATCACCTGACCAGCATGGCCCAGGGCCTGGCGCTGGAGGTCAGTGAGGAAGATCCGGGGCGTCGCTTCCGCTGACGCTGGCTGACAGGGGACGCGATGCGTCCCCTTCGTTTATCTGGGCGATGCGTTTGCCCTTCCTGCCGGCCAGCACCAATGCCTGGCCATCGCGCTGCGCGCCAGCGCGTGCTTCGCTCATCAGTTGGGGAATCAGCGGGCCTTCCGGCAGGTGCTTCCAGAACCTCAATGGCAGATGCTGCTGCATCACTGTGCGGTTGAGCCGCGCCGGGTTGAAGGTGCTGCCGTAATAGGCGCGCCACAGCGCCTGGCCGTCATCCTCGGGCTGTTGTGCCCAGGCTTGCCACTGCGCTGGGCAGCGGCGCTCGTGCTGCAGGCGCTGGCCATCCCAGTACACGCCGTCACGCGGCGTGGCGATCAACCAGCTGTGTTTGCCCAGGCGTTCGGCGAAGTGCCCGCTGGCCGAGGCGAGAATGTCATGCGCGGGTTCGAACCAGGCGACGAAGTCCGGCGCGTCAGGGATTTTGCATGGCTGGAAACGCACGAAGGCATGCAGGTGATGCGCCTCGCGGCGCACCGCCTTGAGCCGGCGATGCAGCTCGCTGCCATCGGGATCGCCGGCCAGCACAGCGCTGCGTTCGCCCTGCACGAAACGCCACAGCACGCGGTAGAGCAGGCTCCAGCGTTCATCGCCGCGGTACTGGGAGGCGCTTCCCAGCAAGTCCAGCAATTCGGGGGACACGCGCAAGCGACCATTGGGCTCCGGCGCGCGTTCGGCGGGTTGGTCGAACAGGCTGGGCGGCGCCTCCTCGTCCAGCCACTGCAACTGATGCGGTGCCAGGCCTTGCAACAAGGCGCGGCGCGCGGCCTGGCGCCAGGTGGCGAAGCTGCCGTCGAAGCGCAGGCTGTGCATCACCACAACGCCATCTGTGCCGGGGTGTCGCGCAGTTGCTGACGCAGCACCACGGATTCGTGTTCGGCGCGCGGTGGCCGGTAATCCTGGGTGACGATAAACGGCTTGGCCTTTTCCAGTACGCAGCGCAGGCGAGTCAGGTCCTCGTAGCGGATACGCCGTTCCCGCCGCAGCGCGCCCAGGCGTCGTGCGCTGAGCACGCCGATGCCGGGCACACGGGCAATCAGTGATTCGTCGGCGCGGTTGAGATCGACGGGAAACTGCTCGCGGTTGGCCAGGGCCCAGGCCAGCTTGGGGTCGATGTCCAGCGCCAGGTTGCCGGGACCGGTGAGCAGCTCCGTGGCGCTGAAACCGTAGCCGCGCATGAGGAAGTCGGCCTGGTACAGGCGATGCTCGCGCAGCAGTGGCGGCGCCTCGAAGGGCACGGTTTTCGGGCTCTGCGGGATCGGGCTGAAGGCCGAGTAGTAGACGCGGCGCAGGCGGTAGTCGTGATACAGGCTCTGTGCGTTGTGCAGGATGGTGCTGTCATCGGTGGCGTCGGCACCGACGATCATCTGCGTGCTCTGCCCGGCTGGGGCAAAGCGCGGCGCGCGGCGTTCTTCCTTGGCCTCACGCTCGCCGAGATGAATCTTGTGCATGGCCTGGTGGATGCTGCCGACGTTCTTTTCCGGGGCCAGTTTCACCAGGCTGGTTTCGGTGGGCAGCTCGATATTGACGCTGAGGCGATCGGCATACAGCCCGGCCTCCGCGATCAGTTCCGGTGCGGCATCGGGAATGGTCTTGAGGTGAATGTAGCCGCGGAACTGATGCTCCTGGCGCAGCAGCTTGGCGACGCGGATCAGCTGCTCCATGGTGTAGTCGGCCGAGCGGATGATTCCGGAGCTGAGGAACAGGCCGCTGATGCAGTTGCGCTTGTAGAAGTCCAGGGTCAGCGTCACCACTTCCTCGGGGGTAAAGCGCGCGCGAGGTACGTCACTGGAACGACGGTTGATGCAGTATTGGCAGTCGTACAGGCAGAAGTTGGTCAGCAGGATCTTCAGCAGCGCCACGCAGCGACCGTCCGGTGTGTAGCTGTGGCAGATGCCCATGCCATTGGTCGAACCGATGCCGTCCTTGCCCTTGGAGCTGCGCTTCGGTGCGCCGCTGCTGGCGCAGGAGGCATCGTACTTGGCGGCGTCGGCGAGGATGGTGAGCTTTTCAATCAGTTGCATGGCAGGCCATATCTATACTGTTTTTCTATACAGTATATGGGCCTCGTACAGCTATCAAGTCATTCGTTGTGTGGCGTTGCATCTGGGTGGGTGAAACCTTATGTCTGTATGCAGCGTCTGAAGCCATATCTCTCATAAGGAGTTCGCCATGCAACGACCCGATACGCACAGCAAGCTGATCGGCTACCTGCTGTGGATCTTCGGTTTTCTCGGTTCCCACCGCTTCTACTATGGCAAGCCGGTCACCGGCACCATCTGGTTCTTCACCCTCGGCCTGCTGTTCATCGGCTGGATCATCGACCTGTTCCTGATTCCGGCGATGGATCGCGAGGCCGATCTGCGCTTTACCGCAGGTGAAACCGATTACAACGTGGCGTGGATTCTGCTGACCTTCCTCGGTGTGTTCGGTGTGCACCGCATGTATCAGGGCAAGTGGATCACCGGGATCATCTACCTGTTTACTGGCGGCCTGTTCCTGGTCGGCGTGCTCTATGACTTCTGGACGCTGAACACGCAGATCTCGATCAAGAACGCGCAACGCGGTTGATCCTGTCTCAATAGACGGGGCGCGCGGCGCACCCTACGGTCGTCGCGCTCTGGGTAGGGTGCGCTGTGCGCACCACCAATGGCCGGCCACTGACTGCAAATAAAAAGGGCATCCCATGGGATGCCCTTTTTTGTAACGCTGGCGGGATCAGTCGTCGCTGTCGTCGTCGTCCCCGCCGTCGACCTTCATGCCCAGCTCCTTGATCTTGCGAGTCAGGGTGTTGCGACCCCAACCCAACAGCAGGGCGGCGTCGCGGCGGCGGCCGGCGGTGTGCTTGAGTGCAGTCTCGATCATGATGCGCTCGAAGGCCGGTACGGCGCTGTCGAGCAGGTTGGACTGGCCGCGTGCCAGGGCCTGGTCGGCCCACAGGCGCAGCGCCTGTTCCCAGTTGGTCACTGGTGCGGCGTCCTGCGGCTGGGTCAGCAGCTCGGGCGGCAGGTCGTCGACGTGCACTTCGCGACCCGAAGCCATGACGGTGATCCAGCGGCAGGTGTTCTCCAGCTGGCGAACGTTGCCCGGCCAGGGCAGGTGCTTGAGGTAGTCTTCGGTTTCGCTCTTGAGCAGCTTCGGCTCGACCGACAGTTCCTGCGCTGCACGGGCGAGGAAGTGGTGAGCCAGGGTCGGGATATCCTCGCGGCGGTCGGCCAGGCGCGGGATGTGGATGCGAATGACGTTGAGACGGTGGAACAGGTCTTCACGGAACTTGCCGGCCTGTACCAGGGTTTCCAGGTTCTGGTGGGTGGCGGCGATGATGCGCACGTCCACTTTCACTGGGGTGTGACCGCCAACGCGGTAGAACTCGCCATCGGCCAATACGCGCAGCAGACGAGTCTGGGTGTCGGCCGGCATGTCGCCGATTTCGTCGAGGAACAGGGTGCCGCCATCGGCCTGCTCGAAGCGGCCGCGGCGCTGGTTGGCCGCGCCGGTGAAGGCGCCTTTCTCGTGGCCGAACAGCTCGGATTCCATCAGGTCCTTGGGGATCGCCGCCATGTTCAGCGCGATGAAGGGCGCGGCAGCGCGCGGACTGTGGCGGTGCAGGGCGTGGGCCACCAGCTCCTTGCCGGTACCGGATTCGCCGTTGATCAGCACGGTGATATTGGAGTGGCTGAGGCGACCGATAGCGCGGAACACCTCCTGCATCGCCGGCGCTTCGCCGATGATTTCCGGGGTACGCGCCTGCGCAGCCGGGACGGCCAGGCTCTGCTGTTCCTGGGCGTGCTGGAAGGCGCGCTTGACCAGTGAAACGGCCTCGTCGACGTCGAACGGCTTGGGCAGGTACTCGAAGGCGCCGCCCTGGTAACTGGCTACTGCGCTGTCCAGGTCCGAATGCGCGGTCATGATGATCACCGGCAAGCGTGGATACAGCTCGCGGATGCGTGCCAGCAGGTCGAGGCCGCTGGCGCCGGGCATGCGGATGTCGGAGATGATCACGTCCGGCTGTTGGCGGGTCAGGCGGGCGAGTACACCGTCGGCACTGTCGAAACTCTGGGTGGTCATGCCTTCCTGTTGCAGGGCCTTTTCCAGTACCCAGCGGATGGAACGATCGTCGTCGACAATCCAGACGGTTTCACTGCGGCTCATGGCGTGGGCGCTCCTTGTTCCAGCGGTAGGAAGATCGAGAATACGGTGTGGCCGGGATAGCTCTCGCACTCGATCAGCCCCTGGTGCTGGCTGATGATGTTCTGGGTGATGGCCAGGCCCAGGCCGGTGCCGTCGGCACGACCGCTGACCATGGGATAGAAGATGGTTTCCTGCAGTTCCGGCGGAATGCCGGGACCGTTGTCGATGATCTCGACCTTGACCACCAGGCGATGGCGCGTGTGGCCAATGGTGAACTGGCGCAGGGTACGGGTACGCAGGCTGATGCGCCCGAGGCCCATGTCGTGCTTCTGCCCGGCGATGGCCTGCATGGCGTTGCGCACGATATTGAGCACGGCCTGGATCATCTGCTCACGGTCGATCAGCAGATCCGGAATGCTCGGGTCGTAGTCGCGCACCAAGGTGATGCTGCCTTGGCTTTCCGCCTCGATCAGGTTGGCGACGCGCTCCAGCACCTCGTGCACGTTGGTCATCGACAGCGACGGCAACTTGTTCGAGCCGAGCATGCGGTCGACCAGGTTACGCAAGCGGTCGGCCTCTTCGATGATGACGTTGGTGTAGTCCTTGAGCTCTTCGTTGGGCAGTTCGCGCGACAGCAGTTGCGCCGCACCGCGAATGCCGCCGAGCGGATTCTTGATCTCGTGGGCCAGGCCGCGCACCAGCAGTTTGGTGGTCTCCTGCTTGGACAGTTGCGCCTCTTCCTTGGTGATGCGCAGCAGGCGGTCGCGCGGGTGCACTTCCAGCAGCAGCAGGGTCTCGCCCATGCTGAACAGCGGCGTTACCGCGTAGTCCACGGTCAGCGTCTGGCCGGTGACCGAGGTCAATACGGCTTCGCGCTTGTTGAATGGATGCGCCTGTTCCACCGCCTGGCGCAAGGATGACAGCGCCTCGGGCGATTCGGTGAACAGGTCGCTGATGAACTGACCGTGGCTGCGTTGGCCGCTGACGGCCAAGAGCATTTCCGCCGCCGGGTTCATGTACTCAAGGCACAGCTGGCTGTTGAGCAGCAGGGTGGCGGTGGTCAGGTTGTCGAGTAGCAGGCGGTGCAGCGCGTCGTTGATGGTCATAGGCAGTGCGTTCCGGCGATGGGCAGGAAAATGCAAGAAGCAAACCAAGGCCCCGAAAAGACGCATTATTTGTGCGGTCTGCCAGGTTTTGGTGGTGCTGCGGCGCGACTGGGTGAAGAAAAGCGACCCAAAACAGGGAGAGCTTAGGAGGTGGTGCGTTAGATTGCACCATTAAGGTGCGATCTGCTTTTCAGAAGAAAGGAAGGATGCTGACCTCTTCCTTGGGCTTGTCTTTCAGTGGGCATTCGGGGCGAACGCCGTATTCATCTTTCTTGCAGGGATTGATCTTGCGCTTCTGCGCCAGGGTCATGCGGTGCATGTGGAAGGGTTGCGCGGGTGTGCGCTCGACGATCAGCCCGGCGGAGTCGATGATCTCTGCCACCAGTTGGTGCGTGCCGCGGTCGACGTGCTGCAGGGAGAAGACCGGGCTGCGGCTGATCTCGCCCTGGGGCGCGCCGTCGAGCAGCAGTCGGTAGCTGTGGCCAGGCAGCAGGCCCGGCTCGCTGTTGAGGGTGACGATCATGTCGCCGGAGCCGTTGTGGATCGAGGCGTCCGGCTCCGGCACAAGGATGCGCAGTACCTGATAGTGCACGGTCGGCTTGGTGACGGCAGGTGGCGGGGCCATGCGCACTGTGGATTGCGGCTGGTTCATTTGCGCGCTGTTGGACGGCGCGAGCATCACCCGTTCAGCATTGCTGCTGCGCGGTTTGTCAGTGAAAACGCGGTTACCTTCAGCATCGATGTAGGTATAGACCTGAGCCGAAGCTGCTTGGGTGATGAGCAGCAGGCAAAACAGTAGTGCACGCATCGGGATCAGTTCGTCGGTCTCGGGGTTGGGCGCGGAGTCGGTCGTGGTGGTGTGACCGGTGGGCGGGCAGGGCTGTTGACGCTGATGCGCTGCACGGTGAAGGTTTCGGTGGCGCTCTGCTGGATGATGCGTTCGCCGGCCACCACTGCTACCGCCAGGCTGTGTGCGCCACGGTCAAGGTTGGTCAGTTGCAGGCTCGGTACGTTGCTGGCCTGGCCGTATGGCTCGCCATCGAGAATCAGGCGTAGCTGGTGGCCGGGCTGCAGGCGTGGCTGGATGTTCACGCCGACGATGAAGGTGCCGTTGTTGGCGCGCATGGCTTCGTCGTCAGGGATGCCGGTGAGGCTCATTACGGAGTAGGGCGCTTCGCTCTGCGCTGGCGTGTTGTCGTCGCTCGCCGGCATGCTCGGCGTCTGCATCTCCACCGTGTTGGTCGGGGGCAGATTGACGCTCTCGGCGGCCGTGCCGTCGGGTGGCTGATTGGTGAAGACCGTGTTGCCGTTGGCATCGGTGTATTTGTAGATCTGCGCACTGGCCGGCAGGGTCAGGGCGAGCAGCAGGCAGGCGAGTAACGGGCGCATGGGCCGATCCTTCCGCAGGTGATGCGCTAAGCCTTGCACTGCTGGCGGTTCCTGGCAAGCGCAGGGTGCTATGGCTGTGATGTTTGGCTACAAATCGGCGCCTGTTATGGAGACGATTGCGTAGGGCTCGGGCTCTCGGTGCGCGCGGCGCACCCTACGGCGGGAAATGAAAAAGCCCCGCCAGGCAGAGCCGGGAGGGGCTTTCGAGCGCGCCGCACGAGGCGGCGCAAACTGGCTTAGACGCTGTAGTACAGGTCGTATTCCAGCGGGTGTACGAAGGTACGTACCTTGATTTCTTCTTCGGACTTCAGCTCGATGTAGGCATCGATGAAGTCGTCGGAGAACACGCCGCCCTTGGTCAGGAACGCGCGGCCCTTGTCCAGCTCTTCCAGGGCTTCTTTCAGGCTGCCGCACACTTGCGGGATCAGCTTGCCTTCTTCCGGCGGCAGGTCGTACAGGTTCTTGTCGGCAGCATCGCCCGGGTGGATCTTGTTCTGGATGCCGTCGATACCGGCCATCAGCAGAGCTGCGAAGGCCAGGTAGGGGTTGGCAGCCGGGTCCGGGAAGCGTGCTTCGATACGGCGAGCTTTCGGGCTGGCAACGTACGGGATACGGATCGAAGCGGAGCGGTTGCGAGCCGAGTAGGCCAGCATGACCGGAGCTTCGAAGCCCGGAACCAGACGCTTGTAGGAGTTGGTCGACGGGTTGGTGAAGCCGTTCAGGGCCTTACCGTGCTTGATGATGCCGCCGATGAAGTACAGAGCGGTCTCGGACAGACCGGCATAGCCTTCACCTGCGAAGGTGTTCTTGCCGTCTTTGGAGATCGACATGTGCACATGCATGCCCGAACCGTTGTCGCCGTAAAGCGGCTTCGGCATGAAGGTAGCGGTTTTGCCGTAGGCATCGGCTACGTTGTGCACGCAGTACTTCAGGGTCTGAACTTCGTCAGCCTTGGCGACCAGAGTGTTGAACTTCACGCCGATTTCGTTCTGACCGGCAGTGGCCACTTCGTGGTGGTGCACTTCGACGACCAGGCCCATTTCTTCCATGGCGTTGCACATGGCAGTACGGATTTCGTGGTCGTGGTCGCACGGCGGAACCGGGAAGTAACCGCCTTTGACGGCTGGACGGTGGCCCTTGTTGCCGCCTTCGACGTCGCCGTCGGTCATCCAGGAACCTTGCTCGGAGTAGATCTTGAACATCGAGCCGGAGATGTCGGACTTGAACTTCACTTCGTCGAAGATGAAGAACTCGGGCTCCGGGCCAACGAATACGGTGTCACCGATGCCGGTGCCTTTGAGGAACTCTTCAGCGCGCTTGGCGATGGAGCGCGGGTCGCGGTCGTAGCCTTGCATGGTGCTCGGCTCGATGATGTCGCAGACCAGGATCAGGGTCGGCTCTTCGGTGAACGGGTCCAGAACGGCGGTATCGTCTACCGGCATCAGGATCATGTCGGAGGCTTCGATGCCTTTCCAGCCATGGATGGACGAGCCGTCGAACATTTTGCCGTGCTCGAAGAAATCTTCGTCCAGGGCGTCACGGGCCGGCATGGTCACGTGGTGCTGCTTGCCCTTGGTATCGGTGAAGCGCAGGTCTACCCACTTCACGTCGTGTTCTTTGATCAGTTGAACAGCCTTAGACATGTTGTCCTCCAGGTGGAAAAGGCTCTTATCGATAAGCCTTGAATATGCGGTGAAGCCCGGCGGGATAGTCCTCCAGGGCGACCTGCCTCACAAGGGAGCAAATTGCATGCCAGTGCCCTTTATTGGGCAGAGGCCGCGAAACTCAGGTGCTGCGCCGTCTGCACGGCAATTCGCTGGAAATATTTGCACCATTTAAGGGCCTTTAATTTCACAAAAGATCCATTTTGGTGCGCTGTATGGGTGGTGCAGTATTTTTGGTCAAAGCTTGAACAATTTCCGCTATAATCCGCGCCCCTGTTTTTTCGTCCCCCAAGCGGGCGCTCTATTCATGAAGCTCATCGTCAAAGTTTTCCCTGAAATCACCATCAAGAGTCGCCCGGTGCGCAAGCAGTTCATCCGCCAGTTGGGGAAGAACATTCGCTCCGTGCTGCGCGATCTTGACCCCGAACTGCGGGTGACCGGTGTCTGGGACAACCTTGAGGTCGAGACCGACCTGGACGATCCCAAGCTGCTCGCCGAGATGACTGAGCGCCTGCGTAACACGCCGGGCATCGGCCTGTTCCTCGAGGTCAATGAATACCCGCTGGGCGATCTGGACGACATCACCGAACACTGCAAGCGTCACTACGCCGACCAGTTACCGGGCAAGGTCTTCGCTGTGCGCTGCAAGCGCGGTGGCAAGCACGCGTTCTCCTCCATCGACGTCGAGCGTCACGTCGGTTCGCGTCTGCGCCTGGAGTGCGGTGCTGCCGGCATCGACCTGAAGAAGCCGGACGTCGAAGTGCGCATGGAGATTCGCGACCAGCGCCTGTTCGTGGTGCATAACCGCCACGAAGGCCTCGGCGGTTACCCGCTGGGCTCGCTGGAACAGACCCTGGTGTTGATGAGCGGCGGCTTCGACTCCACCGTCGCGGCCTATCAGATGATGCGCCGCGGCCTGGTCAGCCACTTCTGCTTCTTCAATCTCGGTGGCCGTGCCCATGAATTGGGCGTGATGGAAGTGGCGCACTATATATGGCAGAAATTCGGCCGCTCGCAGCGTGTGTTGTTCGTCAGCGTGCCGTTCGAGGAAGTGGTCGGCGAGATTCTCGGTAAGGTCGACAACAGCCAGATGGGGGTGATCCTCAAGCGCATGATGCTGCGAGCCGCCACCCGTGTTGCCGAAAAACTGCAGATCGAAGCGCTGGTCACCGGCGAGGCGATCAGCCAGGTCTCCAGCCAGACTCTGACCAATCTGGCGGTGATCGATTCGGCAACCGACATGCTGGTCATGCGCCCGCTGATTGCCAGCCACAAGCAGGACATCATCGACACCGCCACGCAGATCGGTACCGCCGAGTTCGCCAAGAACATGCCCGAGTACTGCGGCGTGATCTCGGTCAACCCGACCACCAAGGCCCGTGGCTATCGCGTGGAGAAGGAAGAGGCCCAGTTCGACATGGCCATCCTCGAGCGTGCTCTGGAGCGCGCCACCCAACTGCCCATCGACCGCGTGATCGACGAGTTGGGCAAGGACGTGCAGGTCGAGGAAGTAGGTGAAGCGCTGACTGGCCAGATCGTCATCGATATCCGTCACCCCGACGCCGCTGAAGACGAGCCCCTGGCGGTGCCGGGCATCGAAGTGCAGGCGCTGCCGTTCTACGCGCTGAACAACAAATTCAAGGAACTGGATGAGAACCGCCAGTACCTGCTGTATTGCGACAAGGGCGTCATGAGCCGCCTGCACGCCCACCATCTGCTGAGCGAGGGACATGCCAATGTGCGCGTTTATCGTCCGGCATAGGACGCCGGGGCTTAATGGCGGGAGTATCCGCCATCGCCCTCCCGACCCGGGGCACCTCTAAAAACTACCTGCGTTGTCATTGCTGCGTTAAAAACAAGCTCAAAATGCTCATTTACAACTTGTAAACTCCGCTTTTTCGCTTGTTTCTGCCTTGCACTGACTGCCTCGCCTACGTTTTTAGAGGTACCCCGATCAGCTCGCTGATCCCAGTTTCTTCATATTCGTCGTCCAGGCTGGGCGACACACCGAATCCTCTGATCGAGATACACACAGTGATCGAAAATCTGCGCAACATCGCCATCATCGCCCACGTCGACCATGGCAAAACCACCCTCGTCGACGCCCTGCTGCGTCAGTCCGGCACCTTGGAACGTAACGAGCTCAACGACGAGCGCGTGATGGACAGCAACGACCAGGAAAAAGAGCGCGGCATCACCATTCTGGCGAAGAACACCGCCATCAAGTGGAACGACTACCGCATCAACATCGTCGACACCCCCGGCCACGCCGACTTCGGTGGCGAAGTTGAGCGCGTCATGTCGATGGTCGACTCCGTACTGCTGGTGGTTGATGCCCAGGACGGCCCGATGCCGCAAACCCGCTTCGTGACCAAGAAGGCCTTCGAAGCCGGCCTCAAACCGATCGTCGTGATCAACAAGATCGACCGTCCGGGCGCACGCCCTGACTGGGTCATGGACCAGATCTTCGACCTGTTCGACAACCTCGGCGCCACCGATGAGCAGCTCGACTTCCAGGTCGTCTACGCCAGCGCCCTGAACGGCATCGCCGGTCTCGACCATGCCGACATGGCCGAAGACCTGACCCCGCTGTACCAGGCCATCGTCGACCACGTACCGGCTCCGAACGTCGACCTCGACGGCCCGTTCCAGATGCAGATCTCCGCACTGGACTACAACAGCTTCCTCGGCATCATCGGCGTTGGCCGTATTGCCCGTGGCAAGGTCAAGCCGAACACTACGGTCATTGCCATCGACGTCGACGGCAAGAAGCGTAACGGCCGCGTCCTCAAACTGATGGGTCACCACGGCCTGCACCGCGTAGACGTCGAAGAAGCCACCGCTGGTGACATCGTCTGCGTCAGCGGTATGGATCAGCTGTTCATCTCCGACACCCTGTGCGACATCAACCACGTCGAAGCGATGAAGCCGCTGACCGTTGACGAGCCGACCGTCTCGATGACCTTCCAGGTCAACGACTCGCCGTTCTGCGGTAAAGAAGGCAAGTTCGTCACCAGCCGTAACATCAAAGAGCGTCTAGACAAGGAGCTGCTGTACAACGTGGCCCTGCGCGTTGAAGAAGGCGACAGCGCCGACAAGTTCAAGGTCTCCGGCCGTGGTGAGCTGCACCTCTCGGTACTGATCGAAACCATGCGTCGCGAAGGCTTCGAAATGGGTGTTGGCCGTCCGGAAGTGATCATCCGTGAAGTCAACGGCGTCAAGCAGGAGCCGTTCGAGAACGTCACCATCGACATCCCTGAAGAATCCCAGGGCAAGGTCATGGAAGAAATGGGCCTGCGTAAGGGCGACCTGACCAACATGTCGCCGGACGGCAAAGGTCGCGTGCGCCTGGAATACAACATCCCGGCTCGCGGTCTGATCGGTTTCCGTAACCAGTTCCTGACTCTGACCAACGGCGCCGGCATCCTGACCTCGATCTTCGACCGTTACGACACCGTCAAGCCGGGCAGCATGTCTGGCCGTCAGAACGGCGTACTGGTCTCGATCGATACCGGCAAGGCGCTGACCTACTCCCTGGAAACCCTGCAGGCGCGCGGCAAGCTGTTCGTCGAGCACGGCCAGGAAATCTACAACGGTCAGATCGTCGGCCTGAACAGCCGCGACAACGACCTGGGCGTGAACCCCACCAAGGGCAAGAAGCTCGACAACATGCGTGCTTCGGGCAAGGACGAAACCATCGCCCTAGTTCCGCCGGTTCGCTTCACTCTGGAGCAGGCTCTGGAATTCATCCAGGATGACGAGCTGTGCGAAGTGACGCCGAAGTCGATCCGTCTGCGTAAGAAGATCCTCGACGAAGGCGAGCGTACCCGCGCTGCCAAGAAAGCCAACAAGGCCTGACGCTTAGCGACTAGCCTCGGCTGTAAATAAAAAGCCCCGCCAGAGCGATCTGGCGGGGCTTTTTGTTGTGGATGCCGTTAGTGCTCGGTAGGAGCGGCTTCAGTCGCGCTGCGGCCGGCAGGCCAGCAACCCATAAGCTGCCAGCCCGATCACCACCAGCAGGCTGAGCGTCATCACTCGCCTGCCACCTGGCGCAGCGATTGCGCTGGGGTGTCGCCGAGGTTGTTGAGCAGGCGCTCGCTGTACCAGTCGAGAAAGTTGATCACGCCGAACTCGTAGGTCTTCGAGTACGGGCCAGGCTGGTAGGCGGTGGAGTTGATGCCGCGCTGATTTTCCTCGGCCAGGCGGCGGTCCTGGTCGTTGGTGGCGTCCCATACCTGGCGCAGGCGAGCGACGTCGTAGTCGACGCCTTCGACGGCGTCCTTGTGCACCAGCCACTTGGTAGTGACCATGGTTTGCTGCGCGCTGATCGGCCAAACGGTGAAGACGATCAGGTGGTCGCCCATGCAGTGGTTCCACGAGTGCGGCAGATGCAGGATGCGCATGGAGCCCAGGTCCGGGTCGGTGATGCGGCCCATGAGTTTCTTGCAGCCTTGTTTGCCGTCCATGGTCATGGACACGGTGCCCTTGAGCAACGGCATGCGCACGATACGGTTGCGCAGGCCGAAGCTGGCGTGAGCGTAAGGAATCTTGTCCTTGTCCCAGCGAGTGGTGCACTCGGCGACCTGATCTTTGAACGCCTGGCTGGCGCGCGGATCGGTGACGTCATCCCATTCCAGCAGGGTGTTGAGCAGTTCCGGGTGCGAACCGTTGCAGTGGTAGCACTCGCGGTTGTTCTCGATCACCAGCTTCCAGTTGGCCTTTTCCATCAGGGTGGTCTGCACGGCCACCTTGGTGTTCTCCATGTCGTACGGTTCCATGTAGTGCGCCAGGGTGGCGAGGAACTCGTCGATGGCCGGCGGGTTTTCCGCCAGGGAGATGAAGATGTAGCCGCCGGCGGTTTTGCACTGCACCGGTTTCAGGCTGTAGTCCTTGAGGTCGAAGTCGGCGCCCATTTCAGTGCCGGCGAACAGCAGGCGGCCGTCCAGCTCGTAGGTCCACTGGTGGTAGGGGCAGACCAGCTTGGCCACCTTGCCCTTGTCGCTCACGCACAGGCGCGAGCCGCGATGGCGGCAGACGTTATGGAAGGCGTGGATCTGGCCTTCAGCGCCGCGGATGACCAGGATCGGGTTGTCGCCGATCTGCAGGGTGAGGAAGTTGCCTTTGGCCGGAATCTCGCAGGTCATGCCGGCGATCAGCCATTCCTTGTGGAAGATCTCCTGCATGTCGACCTGAAACAGGCGTTCGTCGCTGTAGAACGGCTGCGGCAGGGAGAATGTACGGTCGCGATCGTGCAGCATCTGCGCAGTAGCCTTGCGCGCGGGCTCCAGCGGGTCGCCCAGGCTCAGATTTTGGGTGCAGTCCATGGTGGCTCCTCATTGGCGGGCGCCTCGCGCCTGCCGGAAATAGTGGCTGATACGGTATGTGCCGCAAGGTCTCGATCAATCGCTGCTGCCTGCAATGGGCGTGCATGCTTGGTGAGCGGAGTGTGGAGCCGGCACAAGGTAAAACCTTATCCATGGGCGACATGGCCAGATTTGTTTCCGACGCGCCAGGCCCCGTGCTATCGGGCAGGTCGCGATAAGCATGCGGATGTCGCAGGTAGATAAATGACAGCCGGCGGCCTTTCGCACAATTCGCCGCATATGGGCCGATATCCGGCCGCGTGGAGAGCCGTTCATGACCGCCAACGCCTTCCTCAATCCGGTTACGACGCAAACCTGGACCAACGGCCGCCATCTGGTGCGTTGCGTCAAGGTGATCCAGGAAACCTGGGACGTGCGCACCTTCTGCTTCATGGCCGATCAGCCGGTACTGTTCTTCTTCAAGCCGGGGCAGTTCGTCACCCTGGAGCTGGAGATCGACGGCCAGCCGATCATGCGTTCCTACACCATCTCCAGCTCGCCTTCGGTGCCTTACAGCTTCTCCATCACCATCAAGCGGGTGCCGGGCGGCAAGGTATCGAACTGGCTGCACGACAACCTCAAGGAAGGCGACGAGGTGCCAGTACATGGCCCGGTCGGGCTGTTCAACGCCATCGATTTCCCTTCCGAGAAAGTGCTGTATCTATCCGGTGGCGTCGGTATCACATCCGGTGATGTCGATGGCGCGCTGGTTCTACGACACCAACGCCAATGTCGACATGGTCTTCGTGCACAGCGCCCGTTCGCCGAAAGACATCATCTACCAGCGCGAGCTGGAGCACATGGCGGCGCGCATCAACAACTTCAGCCTGCACGTGATCTGTGAGAAGCATGGTCTGGGCGAGTCCTGGGCGGGTTATCGTGGCTATCTGAACAAGCCGATGCTGGAATTGATCGCGCCGGACTACCTGGATCGGGAGATCTTCTGCTGCGGTCCGACGCCCTACATGAGCGCGGTCAAGCGCCTGCTCGAAGCCGCCGGTTACGACATGGCGCGTTATCACGAAGAGGCGTTCGGCCCGACGCCGCCGGAGATCCGCGCCGAGGTCAAGGAGCTGGCTGCCGAAGCCGCAGATGCCCCGGAAGTTCCGGTTGCCGAACTCAATCAGGTGGAATTCACCAGCACCGGCAAGAGCATCCGTGTGGCGCCCGGCGAGACCGTGCACGCGGCCGCCGCCAAGCTTGGTCTGCATATCCCCAAGGCCTGCGGCATGGGTATCTGCGGTACCTGCAAGGTGATGAAAACCGCCGGGGAAGTGGAGATGGAGCACAACGGCGGCATCACCGACGAGGATGTGGCCGAGGGCTACATCCTGTCGTGCTGCAGCGTGCCGAAAGGGGATGTGGCGATCGACTATTGATCGTCATGAATATCCGTAGCCCGGATGAAATCCGGGCTACTTAGCCATAAACACCGTTCGTGGCCTTAAGGCGTTTCAGGCGCTCATCACTTCACGGATATCTGCAGCCAACTGACGTACGCGGGCTTCGTCGGTATCCCAGCTGCACATGAAGCGCGCGCCGCCAGCGCCGATGAAGGTGTAGAAGCGCCAGCCGCGGGCGGTGAGGGCGGCAATGGCCGGCTCCGAGAGTTGCAGGAACACGCCGTTGGCTTCCACCGGGAACATCAGGCTTACGCCGGGTACATCCTCGACCAGGGTGGCCAGCAGCTGCGCGCAGCGGTTGGCGTGGTTGGCGTACTTCAGCCAGGCATCGTCCTGCAGGATGCCGACCCAGGGTGCGGACAGGTAGCGCATCTTCGAGGCCAGCTGGCCGGCCTGCTTGCAGCGGTAGTCGAAGTCTTCGTCCAGCGCCTTGTTGAAGAAGATGATGGCCTCGCCGACGGCCATGCCGTTCTTGGTACCACCGAAGCACAGCACATCGACGCCGGCCTTCCAGGTCAGCTCGGCCGGGCTGCAGCCTAGGAAGGCGCAGGCGTTGGAGAAGCGCGCGCCATCCATGTGCAGGTGCAGGCCCAGTTCCTCGCAGACCTGGCTGATGGCGCGGACTTCTTCCGGGCGGTACACGGTGCCGACTTCGGTGGCCTGGGTGAGGGTGACCACACGCGGTTTCGGGTAGTGGATATCCTGACGCTTGAGGGCGATCTCGCGGATCGCCTGCGGCGTCAGCTTGCCGTTATCGGTATTGGCCAGCAGCAGCTTGGAACCGTTGGAGAAGAACTCCGGCGCGCCGCATTCGTCGGTTTCGACGTGGGCGGTCTCCGAGCAGATCACGCTGTGGTAGCTCTGGCACAGCGAGGCCAGGGCCAGGGAATTGGCGGCGGTGCCGTTGAAGGCGAAGAACACCTCGCAGTCGGTCTCGAACAGGCGGCGGAAGTGATCGGCAGCGCGCGCCGTCCACTCGTCATCGCCGTAGGCGCGCTGGTGGCCCTGGTTGGCCTCGGCCATGGCGGCCCAGGCTTCGGGACAGATGCCGGAGTAGTTGTCGCTGGCGAATTGCTGGGCATTGTCGGGCATTGGCGCGTTCCTTCTGAAAAACCTGCCGGCGGGTCTGCCGGGAAAGCCTCTACTTTAACCCTGCGGCTATCTGTCAGGCGTCCGTCGCCGCGACGAGTTGTTGCGCTGAAGCGTACTGCCGAGTCGGTTCGTGGCCACTCGTTCGGCTAGCAGATGGAACTTGAAGCTTGCTCTGGCGTTCACACTTACCAGAGGGCGGCAGTCGATCCGCTCTCCGCATTCAAGAGAAGGAGTTTCCCATGACTTATCGTCACCTGCTCGCCCTTGCCCTGCCGCTGGCCGTGGCGCTGCCCGTTTCCGCCGCCGAGTGGTCGGATAATGCCAAGACCGAATTCGTTCAGCAGTGCATTGCTGGCGCACCGGCAGGCTACGAGGAGCCACAACTGCGTGCTTATTGCGACTGCGCTGCGACCAAGGTCAGCAAGGAATTCAGCGAAGCCGAGTTGCAGGAAATCAGCCGCCAATCCCCGCCTGACCCTGCCATGCAGCAGCGTCTGGTAAATGCCTCCAGCAGCTGTGCTGGCAAGCTCAAGCCTTAAGGCATCGTTGAGCAAATAGCAGGCGCTGGCGCTGGAGCCCCATGGGCTCTGGCCCCGCGCCATGTTTCCACAGGCCATGCACAGCGCCGCCCACAGTATTTGTGCACAAGCCTGCTCTATCTCTTTGATCCTGTTCGATTTTTAGCCGTCTCTCGGCAAGCCCCGGCTGCTCTGGCTTCGCGCCTGCGTCGAACAGCCTATGCACAGTTTCATCCACATCTTTTGTGCATATCCCCAACCGATCCTCGCCTCTCGCCCATGTCGCTGGTGGATAAGCCAGGGAGTCGGCGTGGCTGTATGGATATCGAACACGACCCTCAGCGGCAGCGCTGGCAGGGGTGGCAGCCATGTGCTGACAGCTTTTCCACAGGCTAGTCCACCGCTTCTGTGCATGGTCGCATTGTTAACTGCTTGATATCGATCAGGAAATGACCGCGACCCGGCAGCCCCTGCAGATGCTGGGGCGACGCGCGGTATGCACGGTTTATCCACAGCTTGATCCCCGTTATTTGTGCGCAAAAACGCGAACTGATCTCGACGCGCCTGATTGCGACAAGACCATGTCGCAAACGAATGCTCTCACGGCGTTGGCAGGCATTTGGGCGGGCAGGGGCGGCCCTACCATCGCTGCACAGGGCCTTGCCGGCCCGCCCGTCCAAGACCGCCGCCCACAGGCGCTGCAGGAGAGTCGAGATGTTCAGCAAGCAGGATCAGATTCAGGGTTACGACGACGAGTTGCTCGCGGCGATCGATCAGGAAGAACGCCGTCAGGAAGAGCACATCGAGCTGATCGCCTCGGAGAACTACTGCAGCCAGCGGGTGATGGAAGCACAGGGCAGCGGCCTGACCAACAAGTACGCCGAAGGCTATCCGGGCAAGCGTTACTACGGCGGCTGCGAGTACGTCGACAAGGTCGAGCAACTCGCCATCGATCGTGCCAAGGCGCTGTTCGGTGCCGATTACGCCAACGTTCAGCCGCACTCCGGCTCGTCGGCCAACAGCGCTGTCTATCTGGCGTTGCTCAATGCGGGTGACACCATTCTCGGCATGAGCCTGGCGCATGGTGGTCACCTGACCCACGGCGCCAAGGTGTCGTCCTCGGGCAAGCTCTACAACGCCGTGCAGTACGGCCTGGACACCGCTACCGGGCTGATCGACTACGACGAGGTCGAGCGCCTGGCCGTGGAGCACAAGCCGAAGATCATCGTCGCCGGCTTCTCCGCCTACTCCAAGACCCTGGATTTCCCGCGCTTTCGCGCCATCGCCGACAAGGTCGGTGCGCTGCTGTTCGTCGACATGGCCCACGTCGCCGGCCTGGTCGCAGCGGGCCTGTACCCGAACCCGATTCCCTTCGCCGATGTGGTCACTACCACCACCCACAAGACTCTGCGTGGCCCGCGTGGCGGCCTGATCCTGGCCAAGGCCAACGAAGAAATCGAGAAGAAGCTCAACTCCGCCGTATTCCCCGGTGCCCAGGGCGGCCCGCTGATGCATGTCATCGCCGCCAAGGCCGTGTGCTTCAAGGAGGCCATGGAGCCGGAGTTCAAGGCTTACCAGCAGCAGGTGATCGACAACGCCCAGGCCATGGCCAAGGTGTTCATCGAACGCGGCTACGAGGTGGTCTCCGGTGGCACCGACAACCATCTGTTCCTGCTCAGCCTGATCAAGCAAGGGCTGACCGGTAAGGAGGCTGACGCCGCCCTCGGCCGTGCCGGCATCACCGTGAACAAGAACGCCGTACCCAACGACCCGCAGTCGCCGTTCGTCACTTCGGGCATCCGTATCGGTACGCCGGCAGTGACCACCCGTGGCTTCAAGGTCGCCCAGTGCCAGGCGCTGGCCGGCTGGATCTGCGACATCCTCGATCACCTCGGCGATGCCGATGTCGAGGCGCAGGTGGCCAAGCTGGTCGCCGGGCTGTGCGCGGACTACCCGGTGTATCGCTAAGCCAACCCTTTCTCTCGGCCCCTCTCGCGTAACGCTGAGAGGGGAGTAGAACCCTGGAGCATGCCCATGCAACGTTATTCCGGCTTCGGCCTGTTCAAGCACTCGTTCAGCCACCATGAGAACTGGCAGCGCATGTGGCGTAACCCGACGCCCAAGCCGGTGTACGACGTGATCATCGTCGGCGGTGGTGGCCATGGTCTGGCCACGGCCTATTACCTGGCCAAGGAGTTCGGCGTGAAGAACGTCGCGGTGGTGGAGAAGGGCTGGCTCGGCGGCGGCAACACCGCGCGCAACACCACCATCGTGCGTTCCAACTACCTGTGGGACGAGTCCGCGCAGCTCTACGAGCACGCGATGAAGTTGTGGGAAGGGCTGTCGCAGGACATCAACTACAACGTCATGTTCTCCCAGCGCGGTGTCTACAACCTCTGCCACACCCTGCAGGACATGCGTGACGCCGAGCGTCGCGTCAGCGCCAACCGCCTCAATGGCGTGGATGGCGAACTGCTGGATGCCAAGCAGGTCGAGGCGGAGATTCCCTACCTCGATTGCAGCAAGAACACCCGTTATCCGGTGATGGGTTCCACCGTACAGCGTCGCGGTGGCGTCGCCCGTCACGACGCCGTGGCCTGGGGCTACGCACGTGCCGCCGATGCCCTCGGTGTCGATCTGATCCAGAACACCGAGGTGATCGGTTTCCGCAAGCAGAACGGTGCGGTGATCGGGGTGGAGACCAACAAGGGTTTCATCGGCGCCAAGCGCGTCGGCGTGGTCACTGCCGGTAACTCCGGGCACATGGCGGGGCTCGCCGGCTTCCGCCTGCCACTGGAATCGCACCCGCTGCAGGCGCTGGTGTCCGAGCCGATCAAACCGATCATCGACAGCGTGATCATGTCCAACGCCGTGCATGGCTACATCAGCCAGTCGGACAAGGGCGACCTGGTCATCGGTGCCGGCATCGACGGCTACAACGGCTACGGCCAACGCGGCTCCTACCACACCATCGAGCACACCCTGCAGGCCATCGTCGAGATGTTCCCGGTGCTCTCGCGGGTGCGCATGAACCGCCAGTGGGGCGGCATCGTCGACACCTGCCCTGACGCCTGTCCGATCATCTCCAAGACCCCGGTGGACAACCTGTTCTTCAACTGCGGTTGGGGTACCGGTGGCTTCAAGGCCACGCCGGGTTCGGGCCACGTCTTCGCCGCTAGCCTGGCCAAGGGTGAGATGCACCCGCTGGCCAAGCCGTTCTCCATTGACCGTTTCCACACCGGCGCACTGATCGACGAGCACGGCGCCGCTGCCGTGGCTCACTAAGGAGACCCGCCATGCTGCACTTCTTCTGCCCCTACTGTGGCGAACTGCGCTCCGAAGAGGAATTCCACGCCAAGGGCCAGGCGCACATCGCGCGCCCGCTCGATCCCGATGCCTGCAGTGATGCGCAGTGGGGCGAGTACATGTTCTTCCGCGACAACCCGCGCGGCATTCACCACGAGCTGTGGGTGCACGCGGCCGGCTGCCGCAAGTATTTCAACGTCACCCGCCACACCGTGACCTACGAGATCCTCGAGACCTACAAGGTCGGCGAGAAGCCTTCGGTCACCGCGGCCGCGGCCACCGACAAGCAAGCCGTGGCAGAAGGAGTAACGGCATGAGCCAGGTCAATCGTCTTGCCAAGGGTGGTCGCATCGACCGCAGCCAGGCGCTGAGCTTCACCTTCAATGGCCAGACCTATCAGGGCTTCGCCGGCGACAGCCTGGCCGCCGCGTTGCTGGCCAACGGCGTCGACATCGTCGGTCGCAGCTTCAAGTATTCGCGTCCACGCGGCATCGTCGCGGCTGGCGCCGAAGAGCCCAACGCCGTGTTGCAGATCGGCTCCAGCGAGGCGGCGCAGATTCCCAACGTGCGTGCCACCCAGCAGGCGCTTTACAGCGGCCTGGTGGCCAGCAGCACCAACGGCTGGCCGAGCGTCAACACCGACCTGATGGGCATCCTCGGCAAGGTCGGCGGAGGCATGATGCCGCCCGGTTTCTACTACAAGACTTTCATGTATCCGCAGAACCTGTGGATGACCTACGAGAAGTACATCCGTAAGGCCGCAGGCCTGGGCCGTTCGCCCACCGAGGTTGATCCGGATATATATGATCAGATGAACCAGCACTGCGACGTGCTGATCGTCGGCGCCGGCCCTGCCGGTCTCGCCGCCGCGCTGGCTGCCGGCCGTAGCGGTGCGCGGGTAATCCTCGCCGATGAACAGGAAGAGTTCGGTGGCAGCCTGCTCGACACCCGCGAAGCCCTGGATGGCAAGCCTGCCGCCGAATGGGTAGCGCAGGCCATCGCCGAGCTGAAGACGCTGCCGGAAGTCACCCTGCTGCCACGCGCCACGGTCAACGGTTACCACGACCACAACTTCCTCACCATCCATCAGCGTCTGACCGATCACCTCGGTGAAGTCGCTCCGATGGGCCAGGCCCGTCAGCGCATGCACCGCGTGCGTGCCAAGCGCGTGGTGTTGGCCAGTGGCGCCCACGAGCGGCCGCTGGTGTACGCCAACAACGATGTGCCCGGCAACATGCTGGCTGGCGCCGTGTCGACCTACGTCCGCCGTTATGGCGTGGCACCTGGGCAGGAACTGGTGCTGTCGACCAACAACGATTATGCCTACCGCGTGGTGCTCGACTGGCTCGATGCCGGGCGCAAGGTGGTGGCTGTCGCCGATGCACGCAGCAACCCGCGCGGCGCCTGGGTCGAGGAAGCACGTGCACGTGGCGTGCGGATCCTCACCGGCAGCGCGGTGGTCGAGGCGCGCGGCAGCAAGCGCGTGACAGGCGCGCGTATCTGCGCCATCGATACCAAGGCACACAAGGTCACCAGCCCCGGCGAAGTGGTCGACTGCGACCTGATCGTCAGCTCCGGCGGCTATAGCCCGGTAGTGCACCTGGCTTCGCACCTGGGCGGTCGCCCGGAGTGGCGTGAAGACATCCTCGGTTTCGTGCCGGGGCCGGGTAACGGTATCCAGCAGCGCATCGACGCCGGTGCGGTGAATGGCGTGTTCGCCCTCGGCGACGTGCTCGCCAATGGTTTCGAGGCCGGCGCCAAGGCAGCTGCCGAGGCTGGTTACAAGGCCGTCAGCGGCAGCCTGCCGCAGGCCGAGGCGCGCCAGGAAGAGCCGATGCTGGCGCTGTTCCAAGTGCCGCACGACAAGTCAACGGCGCGTGCGCCCAAGCAGTTCGTCGACCTGCAGAACGACGTCACCGCCGCCGGTATCGAGCTGGCGACGCGTGAGGGCTTCGAGTCGGTCGAGCACGTCAAACGCTACACCGCACTGGGCTTCGGCACCGACCAGGGCAAGCTGGGCAACATCAACGGCCTGGCCATCGCCGCGCGTTCGATGGGCATCAGCATCGTGCAAATGGGCACCACCATGTTCCGTCCGAATTACACGCCTGTGACTTTCGGCGCCGTGGCCGGTCGCCACTGTGGTGAGCTGTTCGATGCCAAGCGCTACACCGCGATGCAGGCCTGGCACCTGAAGAACGGTGCCGAGTTCGAGGACGTTGGCCAGTGGAAGCGCCCCTGGTACTTCCCGAAAAATGGCGAGGACCTGCATGCCGCTGTGGCCCGTGAGTGCCTGGCCGTGCGCAACAGCGTGGGTATTCTCGATGCCTCGACCCTGGGCAAGATCGACATCCAGGGCGCGGATGCCCGTGAGTTCCTCAACCGCGTCTACACCAACGCCTGGACCAAGTTGGACGTGGGCAAGGCGCGCTACGGCCTGATGTGCAAGGAAGACGGCATGGTCTTCGACGACGGCGTCACCGCCTGTCTGGCCGACAACCATTTCGTCATGACCACCACCACCGGCGGCGCTGCCCGTGTGATGGAGTGGCTGGAGATCTACCACCAGACCGAATGGCCGGAGCTGAAGGTGTACTTCACCTCGGTCACCGACCACTGGGCGACCATGACCCTGTCCGGCCCCAACAGCCGCAAGCTGCTGGCCAAGGTCACCGACATCGATCTGGACAAGGACGCCTTCCCCTTCATGAGCTGGAAGGAAGGCCTGGTCGGCGGCGTGCCGGCGCGGGTGTTCCGCATCTCCTTCACCGGCGAGCTGAGCTACGAAGTGAACGTGCAGGCCGACTACGCCCTGGGCGTGTGGGAGCAGATCATCGAAGCCGGCAAGGAGTTCGACCTGACCCCCTACGGCACCGAGACCATGCACGTGCTGCGGGCGGAGAAGGGCTTCATCATCGTCGGTCAGGATACCGACGCCTCGGTGACCCCGGACGATCTGAACATGGGCTGGTGCGTTGGTCGCACCAAGCCGTTCTCCTGGATCGGCAAGCGCGGCATGAACCGCGACGACTGCCTGCGCGAAGACCGCAAACAGCTTGTGGGGTTGAAACCGGTCAATCCGAACCAGGTGCTGCCGGAAGGCGCGCAACTGGTGTTCGACTCGAAACAGTCCATCCCGATGCAGATGGTCGGTCACGTCACCTCCAGCTACATGAGCGCGGCGATGGGGTACAGCTTCGCCATGGCGGTGGTCAAGGGCGGCCTCAAGCGCATGGGCGAGCGTGTGTTCGCGCCGCTGGCCGATGGCAGCCTGATCGAAGCCGAAATCTGCAGCTCCGTGTTCTATGACCCGAAAGGGGATCGCCAGAATGTCTAACGTCAACGTCTACCAACAACGTCCCGCCGACATCGCCGGGCAGTCGCCGCTGCATCACGCCGGCCTGCATGAGCTGGTCGGCAAGGGTCGCAAGAACGCCGGCATCACCCTGCGCGAGAAGAAACTGCGCGGGCACCTGGTCATTCGCGGGGATGCCAAGGACGCTGGTTTCTCCGGCGGCGTGCACAAGGCCCTGGGCCTGGAGCTGCCGGTGGCGCTGACCCTGGTCGCCGACGGCGACACCTCGTTGCAGTGGCTGGGCCCGGACGAGTGGCTGCTGATCGTGCCCGGCGGCAGCGAGTTCGAGGTCGAGCGTCGGCTGCGCGATGCGCTGGATGGCCAGCATATCTCGGTGGTCAACGTCAGCGGCGGGCAGACCCTGCTGGAGCTGTCCGGGCCGAAGGTGCGCGAGCTGCTGATGAAGTCCACCAGCTACGACGTGCACCCGAGTAATTTCCCGGTGGGCAAGGCGGTGGGCACCGTGTTCGCCAAGTCGCAGCTGGTGATCCGCCATACCGGCGAGGAGACCTGGGAACTGGTAATTCGCCGCAGCTTCTCCGACTACTTCTGGCTGTGGCTGCAGGATGCCAGCGCCGAGTATGGGTTGGCGGTCGAGGCCTGATATCGAACGGCTCCCTCTCCCCTCTGGGGAGAGGGGAAGGGCGGATAGCGTTGTACCGGCGGCCCTCTCCCCCGGCCCCTCTCCCGCAAGCGGGAGAGGGGTGAAAATCATCGGAGTTTGTTATGAGCCGCACCCCCGACACCTGGATTCTCACCGCCCATTGTCCGAGCGTGCTCGGCACCGTGGACGCGGTCACGCGCTTTCTCTTCGAGCAGCGCTG
Organism: Pseudomonas sp. o96-267; assembly: GCF_003935465.1. Lineage (NCBI taxonomy): Bacteria > Pseudomonadati > Pseudomonadota > Gammaproteobacteria > Pseudomonadales > Pseudomonadaceae > Pseudomonas > Pseudomonas sp. o96-267. The sequence goes on along the minus strand of NZ_RHQP01000033.1, from coordinate 17,526 downwards.
CTACGTCACCGAGCATCACAGCTTCGACGATCGGTTGTCCTCGCGCTTCTTCATCCGCGTCGAGTTCCGCCAACCGCAGGACTTCGATGAAGCTGCCTTCCGCGCTGGGGTTGCCGAGCGTCTGGCGCCCTTCGACATGCAGGTCGAGCTGACCGCGCCGGGCTACCGCGCCAAGGTGGTATTGATGGTGTCCAAGGCCGACCACTGCCTGCATGACCTGCTGTATCGCCAGCGTATCGGCCAACTGGCCATGGACGTGGTGGCGGTGGTGTCCAACCATCCCGACCTCGAGCCGCTGGCGCGCTGGCACGGCATTCCCTACCACCATTTTCCGCTCGACCCGGCCGACAAGCCGGCGCAAGAGCGCAAGGTGCTACAGGTGATCGAGGATACCGGCGCGGAGCTGGTGGTGCTCGCCCGCTACATGCAGGTGCTGTCGCCCGAGCTGTGCCGCAAGCTGGACGGCTGGGCGATCAACATCCACCACTCGCTGTTGCCTGGTTTCAAGGGCGCCAAGCCCTATCACCAGGCCTACCAGAAGGGCGTCAAGCTGGTTGGCGCCACGGCGCACTACATCAACAACGACCTCGACGAGGGGCCGATCATCGCCCAGGGCGTGGAGGCGGTGGATCACGCCCACTACCCCGAAGACCTGATCGCCAAGGGCCGCGACATCGAATGCCTGACCCTGGCCCGCGCGGTCGGTTATCACATCGAGCGCCGCGTGTTCCTTAACGCCAACCGCACGGTGGTGCTTAACGCCTGATCACGCGGCTACCCGGCTGTAGGGTGGGCTTCAGCCCACAGGCTTTTCGGTGGGCTAAAGCTGAACGCCGCCCGGCCAACCCTACAAACGGAGTCGCAACGGAAAACGCTTTTGGTGGGCTAAAGCCCACCCTACGTTCGCTATTCGGTGTGTGCGCACCGGCAGTCAACGCAAGAACATCGGTGCGCATAGCGCACCCTACGGAAATCGCCCTGCCAGGTTTCACCGGCGGTTTCCGGCAACAGACGCAACAAGCTCCAGTGCAAGGCCGCGCGGCCAGTCGGTCGCGTCTTGTGTCCACAACAAGAAAGGAGAGTTACGCATGTCTGGTAATCGTGGTGTGGTTTATCTCGGTACGGGCAAGGTCGAAGTACAGAAGATCGACTACCCGAAAATGCAGGACCCGCGCGGCAAGAAGATCGAGCACGGGGTCATCCTTAAAGTCGTTTCCACCAATATCTGCGGCTCCGACCAGCACATGGTGCGTGGTCGTACCACCGCGCAGGTCGGCCTGGTGCTGGGCCACGAGATCACCGGTGAGGTGATCGAGAAGGGCCGCGACGTCGAACGCCTGCAGATCGGTGATCTGGTATCGGTGCCCTTCAACGTGGCCTGCGGCCGCTGTCGTTCCTGCAAGGAACAGCACACCGGCGTCTGCCTGACCGTCAACCCGGCGCGTGCCGGCGGTGCCTACGGCTACGTCGACATGGGCGACTGGACCGGCGGCCAGGCCGAGTACGTGCTGGTGCCTTATGCCGACTTCAACCTGCTCAAGCTGCCGGATCGCGACAGGGCCATGGAGAAAATCCGCGACCTGACCTGCCTATCCGACATCCTGCCCACCGGCTACCACGGCGCGGTCACTGCCGGCGTTGGGCCAGGCAGTACGGTGTATATCGCCGGCGCGGGTCCGGTCGGTCTGGCGGCTGCCGCCTCGGCGCGTCTGCTCGGTGCTGCGGTGGTGATCGTCGGTGACGTCAACCCAACGCGCCTCGCTCATGCCAAGGCTCAAGGGTTCGAAATCGCCGATCTGTCCAAGGACACCCCATTGCACGAGCAGATCGCTGATCTGCTGGGTGAGCCGGAAGTGGATTGCGCGGTTGACGCCGTGGGCTTCGAAGCCCGTGGTCACGGCCATGCCGGTGCCCAGCAGGAGGCGCCGGCAACGGTGCTCAACTCGCTGATGGGCGTCGTGCGCGTAGCCGGCAAGATCGGTATTCCTGGCCTGTACGTGACCGAAGATCCGGGCGCGGTGGATGCCGCTGCGAAGATCGGCTCCTTGAGCATTCGCTTCGGCCTCGGTTGGGCCAAGTCGCACAGCTTCCACACCGGCCAGACGCCGGTGATGAAATACAACCGCGCGCTGATGCAGGCCATCATGTGGGATCGCATCAACATCGCCGAAGTGGTCGGCGTGCAGGTCATCAGCCTGGACGACGCGCCGCGCGGTTACGGCGAGTTCGATGCTGGCGTGCCGAAGAAATTCGTCATCGACCCGCACAAGACCTTCAGTGCAGCGTGACGGCGTGACCTGGGTTTAATCCCAGGTCGCTAACTTTCACGGCAAAGGCGCAGTTGTTGGCGTCTTCTTTCGGGAGCCTGCGGGCTCCCTCTTTGTTCGGCATGAGGCCGTTGCGGTCATTTCTTTTCGCGGCTTAAGCCGCTCCTACGGGGACAGCAGTTATTGCAGCCCGTACTTCTTCACCTTGTCGAACAGCGTGGTCTTGGCCAGGCCCAGTGCCTGCGCAGCCTGGCTGAGGTTGCCGGCGTGGCGCTCCAGGGCCGCGCCCAGCAGGTTGCGCTCAAAGGCCTCCACGGCTTCGCTGAAGCCCAGCGCGTTGCTGTCGGCCTGGCCGCTTTTCTTGAATACCGGCAAGCCGAGGGCGAAGCGCTCGGCGACGTTGCGCAGTTCGCGCACGTTGCCCGGCCAGTCGTGTGCGGTCAGCGCGGCCAGGGTGTGCCGTTCCAGCTCCGGTGTGCCACGGTCGAAACGCAGCGCGGCGAGTTGCAGGAAGTGCTCGAACAGCAGAGCGATGTCCTCGCGGCGTTCGCGTAGCGGCGGCAGTTCCAGGGTCACCACGTTGAGCCGGTAGTAGAGGTCGCTGCGAAACTCACCGCGTCTGCCCAGCTCATCGAGGTCGGATTTGGTGGCGGCGATCACCCGGCAGTCGACGTTGATCGACTGGTTCGAGCCGAGGCGTTCCAGGCTGTGTTCCTGCAGCACGCGCAGCAGTTTGATCTGCAGTCCCAGCGGCATGCTCTCGATCTCGTCGAGGAACAGGCTGCCGCCGTCGGCGTGTTCGATCTTGCCGATGCGCCGCTTGCCGGCGCCGGTGAAGGCGTGGGCTTCGTGGCCGAAGATCTCGCTCTCGAACAGGCTCTCCGGCAGGCCGCCGCAGTTCAGTGCGACGAACTGCTTGCTTTGCCGCCGGCTGAAGTCGTGCAGGCAGCGCGCGACCAGTTCCTTGCCGGTGCCGGTCTCGCCCTCGATCAGCACGTTGGCGTTGGTGTCGGCGACGTTGGCGATCAGTTCGCGCAGCTGCTGCATGGCCGGCGAGCGGCCGATGATGCGCTGCTCCAGTGCCTGGCGTCCGGCCAGTTGGCGGCGCAGGGCGCTGACCTCGCGGGCCAGGCTGCGCTGTTCCAGAGCGCGGCGCACGACGTCGACCAGGCGCTCGGGGGAGAAGGGTTTCTCCATGAAGTCGTAGGCACCGTCACGCATCGCATTGACCGCCATACCGATGTCGCCGTGGCCGGTAATCAGCACCACCGGCAGGCTCGGGTCGCGCTGCTTGAGGCGGGTAAGCAGTTCCAGGCCGTCGATGCCGGGCAGGCGGATGTCGCTGATGACGATGCCGGCGAAGTCCTCGTCGCCGCGCTGCAGGGCTTCTTCGGCGCTGCCTACACCGATGCTGTCGATGTCTTCCAGGGCCAGTGCCTGCTGGCAACCGAGCAGCACATGGGGATCGTCCTCGACGATCAGGACGGTGAGGCTGTCGCTCATGCTTTGGGCTCCCGCGGGTAGGGCAGGCTGAGGATAAAGGCGGTACCGCCCTCGTCCGGGTGGCGTACGGTGAGGCTGCCGCCTGCTGCTGCGGCCAGGCTGGCGGACAGGGTCAGGCCGAGGCCCAGACCCTGTTCACCGGGTTTGGTGGTGAAGAACGGCTCGAACAGGTGCGCACGGGTTTCCGGAGCGATGCCAGGGCCGTTGTCGCGCACTTCCAACTGGTAGCCGTCGGCATCCGCCGTACCGCTCAGCCACAGCTGGCGGTCGACCTGGTTGCGCATGGCGTCGAGGGCGTTGCTGATCAGATTGACCAGAATCTGCTCCAGGCGAATCTGTTCGATGGCCAGGCGTACGTCGGCCTGCTCTGGGTGTAGATAGTCGCGATGAATGGTCATGCTGGTACGTTGCAGGCGCGGGTGAAGGAGCATGATGGCGGCGTCGACCGCCTGGCTCAACGAGGCCTCGCCGCTATCGCCGGCACGGCGGGCGAAGGCGCGCAGACTGCCGGTGATCTTGCCCATGCGGTCGACCAGTTCGCCAATGTTCTGCAGATTGCTGCTGGCGACATCCAGGGCGCCGCGCTGGAGGAAGCGCACGGTGTTGCCGGACAGCGTACGCAGCGCCGCCAGTGGCTGGTTCAGCTCGTGGGCGATGCTGGTGGACATCTGCCCGATCACCGCCAGCTTGCCAGCCTGCACCAGTTCGTCCTGAGCCTGGCGCAAGGTGGTTTCGGCCTGCTCGCGCTCGCGCACCTCGGCCTGCAGGCGTTCATTGCTGGCCTGCAGATCGGCCGTGCGCTCGGTGATCTTGCGTTCCAGTTCGTCGTTGGCCGCCTGCAGCGCCTCGCGGGCGGCCAGGCGGGTGGCGATGACCTTGCGCCGCTCGTTCCAGGCAATCAGCAGAAAGGCCAGCAGGGCGGCCGCCACTGCCGCCAGCATGCCGTGGCTCATGGCTGCGCTGCGCTGTTCCTGCAGCGGGCTGAGCAGGGTCAGATGCCAGGGCGTGTCTTCCAGACGGCGGGTCTGCAGCAGGTAGTTGGCAGGTACGCCGGCGGTGGCGAAGCTGACCTGTTCGATGCCGTCGTCCACTGGTGAGCGGTTGAACAATTGCAGTTCTTCCAGCGCCGCCCAGTGGTACTGCAGGCTGCGCGCCAGGCGCTCCTTGGTGGCTTCGTCGAGCGGGCGCACGGATTTCAAGCGCACCATCGGATCGCTGGCGAGGATGATGATGCCGTTCTCGTCGCTGACATAGGCTTCCAGCAGCGCGCGCTGCCAACGTTCTTCAAGCGCGTCGAGCCGTACCTTGACCACCGCCACGCCGATGATGCGATCGCCGTCGCGCAGGCCATGGGCCAGGTAGTAACCGGGTTCGCCGGTGGTGCTGCCGATGCCATAGAAGCGGCCCGGGCGGCCTTTGATGGCGTCCTGGTAATAGGCGCGGAACGCCAGGTCTTCGCCCAGGTAGCTGTCGGCCTCGTCCCAGTTACTGGTGGCGATCACCCGGCCGTCCGGGTCGAGCACGTAGATGGCCAGGCTGCCGCTGCGCTCGTTGAGGCCCTGCAGGTACACGTTGACGTGATGACGGCGGTAGGCCGTGGGCGTCAGTAGCAGGCGCGAGACGTTGCCCTCCAGCTCCAGCAGGCTGGGCAGGTAGGTGTACTTGGTGATTTCGCTTTCGACGGCCCGGGCGTTTAGCTCCAGCTGGCGCTCACCGTTCTCGGCCAGCGTACGGATGCCGGCGCGATCGCTGATGTGATAGCCGGCGTAGCCGCAGCCGAGCACCAGCAGCAGGAACAGCAGAATCAGCGACAGGTGACGGAGCAGGCGCGGTTTCACGGTCAGATCGGCGCGAGGAGGGGCGGGCAGGCATTGCATCATAGTCCTCCCCAGACTGGCCAGATATGTGGATGTGTAGCCCGGATGCAATACGGGAAGCCGTGAACGGTCATCCCCGGATTGCATCCGGGCTACGCCAGGCGCGACAGGTCAGTGCTGGAGGATCTTCGCCAGGAACTGCTGGGCGCGCTCGGAGCGGGCGTTGATGTCGCCGAAGAACTCTTCCTTGGGGCAGTCCTCGACGATCTGTCCAGCGTCCATGAAGATCACCCGGTCGGCGACTTTGCGGGCGAAGCCCATCTCGTGGGTCACGCACATCATGGTCATGCCCTCGTGAGCGAGCTGCACCATGACGTCGAGCACCTCGTTGACCATCTCCGGGTCGAGCGCCGAGGTCGGTTCATCGAACAGCATCACCACCGGGTCCATGGCCAGCGCACGGGCAATGGCGACGCGCTGTTGCTGACCACCGGAGAGCTGACCCGGGTGCTTGTGCGCATGGGCGGCCAGGCCGACGCGGTCGAGCAGGGCCAGGCCCTTCTTCTCGGCCTCGGCCTTGCTGCGACCGAGCACCTTGATCTGCGCGATGGTCAGGTTCTCGGTGATGGTCAGGTGCGGGAACAGCTCGAAGTGCTGGAACACCATGCCAACGCGCGAGCGCAGTTTGGGCAGGTTGGTCTTCTTGTCGGCGATGGAGGTGCCGTCGACGTTGATGTCGCCCTGCTGGAAGGGCTCCAGTGCGTTGACGCACTTGATCAGAGTCGACTTGCCCGAACCGGACGGCCCGCACACCACGACCACTTCGCCTTTCTTCACCTCGGTGCTGCAATTGGTCAGCACCTGGAAGTCCCCGTACCACTTGTTGACGTTCTGGATGGAAATCATACGGCTAACCTTTTTTGCAGGAGCTTGACCAGGCGCGAGGCGGCGAAGCTGATGGTGAAGTAGACCAGGCCGGCGAAGATCAGAAATTCATGGGGCTGGCCGATGATATCGCCACGCGAACGAGCGGCGTTGAGGAAGTCCATCAGGCCCACGGTGTAGACCAGCGAGGTGTCCTGAAAGAGGATGATGCTCTGCTGCAGCAGCAACGGCGTCATCTTGCGGAACGCCTGCGGCAGGATGATCAGGCGCATGCTTTGCCCGTAGGTCATGCCCAGGGCCGAGGCAGCGCCCATCTGGCCCTTGGGGATGGCCTGGATGCCGGCGCGGACGATCTCGCAGAAGTAGGCCGCCTCGAACATCACGAAGGCCACCAGGCACGAGCTGAACGCACCTACCGGGGTGTCCTCGCCGGTGATCCAGCGCAGGATGAACGGCACCGCGAAATAGAACCAGGTGATCACCAGCAGCAACGGGATCGAGCGGAAGTAGTTGACGTAGGTTGCGGCGATGTTCGACAGCAGCTTGCTGTGCGACAGGCGCATCAGCGCCAGCAGGGTGCCCAGCACCACGCCGCCGAGCACGCCCAGCACCATCAGTTGCAGGGTGACTAGCATGCCGTCCCACAGGCCCGGCAGAGCAGGGATGATCTGACTGAAGTCCATCATTTACCCCCTACGGAAATCAGGCCGGGTACGGCGACCTTCTTCTCGATCATGCGCATGATCATCATCAGGCTCATGTTCAAGGTGAAGTAGATCAGCGTGGCCAGGGTGAAGGCTTCGAACAGGTTGGCGCTGAATTCGGCGGTCTGCTTGGTCTGCGCCAGCAGCTCCATGAGGCCGATCAGCGACGCCACCGAGGAGTTCTTGAAAATGTTGAGGAACTCGCTGGTGAGCGGCGGAATGATGATGCGGTAGGCCTGCGGCAACAGCACGTTGGTGTAGATCTGCGGCAGGCGGAAACCCATGGCGTAGGCCGCGGCGGTCTGGCCCTTGGGCAACGCCTCGATGCCGGTGCGTACCTGTTCGCAGACTCGCGCCGCGGTGAACAGGCCAAGGCACACCACCACCGAGAGGTAGGCCGAGGTAGCCGGGTTGAGATCCTGCTTGAACCACAGTTCCAGCGGCTCGGGCAGCAGGTCCGGCACCAGGAAGTACCAGAGGAATAGCTGCACCAGCAGCGGCACGTTGCGGAAGATTTCCACGTAGGCGGTGGCCAGGCCGGACAGCCAGCGGTTCGGCAGGGTCCGCATCACGCCGAGCAGCGAGCCCAGCGCCAGGGCGATGATCCAGCCGGCCAGGGCGATGGCGATGGTCCAGCCCAGGCCGGTGATGAACCAGTCCAGGTAGGTTTCGCTGCCGATGCCGGTGGACTTGAAGTAGATGCCCCAGTCCCAGTTGTAATTCATTACAGATTCCCTCTCGTGAGGAAACGATCTGCTGCGCGTCGGCTCTGCTGCGTTAAAAGCAGATTCGGAATGCTCATGTGCTACAGCACACTCCGCTTCCTCATCTGCTTTTGCCTTGCATAGCTCTAGCTCGCGAGATCGTGGATATGTTTCTACTTTGACGAAGGCAAGAGTTGCCCGTATCCGCCTGGGCGGACGGTCTCGGCTTCGTCAGGAATTAGGTTGGGGAAGCCGTTGGCTTCCCCGGGGTCCCCGCGCCGTTACGCCTTGTGAGCGTGGCGGCGCATCACCGTCAGATCTGTTCTGCAGATTTGTCGGTCGGATTGGCGATCAGCTTCTTCAGCTCGTCGCTCATGGGGAAATTCAGGTTCAGGCCCTTCGGTGGGACGGGCTGCTGGAACCACTTGTTGTAGATATCGTTGATCTCGCCGGAGGCGAAGGTGGCGCTGATGGCCTTGTCGACCACTTGCTTGAAGCCGGTGTCACCCTTGCGCACCATGCAGCCGTAGATCTCGAAGGATTGCGGGGTGCCGACCACGGCCCAGTCATCCGGCTTCTTGGCCTTGGCCATTTCGCCGGCGAGCAGGGCGTCGTCCATCATGAAGGCGACGGCGCGGTTGGATTCGAGCATCAGGAAGGACTCGCCGTGATCCTTGGCGGAAATCACGTTCATGCCCATCTTCTTCTCGGCGTTCATCGACTTGATCAGGCGCTCGGAGGTGGTACCAGCGGTGGTCACCACGTTCTTGCCTTTGAGGTCGTCGAAATCGTTGATGCCGCTGGTCTTCTTGGCCAGCAGGCGGGTGCCCACTTCGAAGATGCCAACGGAGAAATCGACCTGCTGCTGACGTTCGATGTTGTTGGTGGTGGAGCCGCACTCCAGATCGACGGTGCCGTTCTGTACCAGCGGGATACGGGTCTGCGAGGTCACCAGGTTGTAACGCACCTTGAGGTCCGGCAAGCCCAGCTCCTGCTTGATCGCCTCGACCACCTTCAACTGCAGGTCATGGGAATAGCCGATCGGCTGGCGCGAGTTGTCGCCGAAGTAGGAGAAGGGAATGGACGAGTCACGGTGGCCCAGGGTGATGGTGCCGCTGTCCTTGATCTTCTTCAGGGTGCCGGTCAGTTCCTCGGCGATCACCGGAGTGGAAAGGAAGGCGGCGGCAATGGCCACGCTCAGTACACGGTGGAAGGTACGCATGAATCGAGTCCTCGATGTTGTTGTTGTGATGGCGGGTACGCCACTTTGCTCATGGAAGGTCTACTGCATTCCTGTAGTGACTTGAGCAGGTTGTGTGCCAGCACTTTCGAGGGTTTCGATATTTATGTATCTAATTGATTTTTAATGGTTTTATTTTCATCTCTGAATGCTTTTAGACGCTTGCCCGTTCGCCCTTCCGACTAAACCTGTGCGGCTGTATTCGGAAATCCGAACGGTCTCCGGCCCTGTGTTCCTGCTAGCCGTGGTTCTCGCTGCGCAACCGTTCGATGCGTTTGTCCTTGGCTAGCCACAGGTCCGATACCCAGTCCTGCACCTGCTGGCGGAAACCCGGGTCGTTCTCGTAGTCGCCCTGATACAGCGCCGGGTCCAGTTCGAGGGTCTGGATATCCATGATCACCTTCGGCACCTGGCCGCTGAGCAAGGCCCAGAAGCCCGGCACCTGCTTGCCGGGATAGACCAGCGTGACGTCCAGCACGGCGTCGATCTGTTCACCCAGCGTGGCGAGCACGAACGCCACGCCGCCGGCTTTAGGCTTGAGCAGGTAGCGGTAGGGAGACTGCTGCTGCGCCTGCTTGGCCGGGGTGAAGCGGGTGCCTTCCAGGTAGTTGACCACGGTGACCGGCAGGCGCTTGAACTTCTCGCAGACGGCCCTGGTGATCTCCAGGTCCTTGCCCTTCATGTGCGGGTTCTTCTGCAGAAAGGCCTTGGAGTAGCGCTTCATGAAGGGGTAATCGAGTGCCCAGAAGGCCAGGCCGAGGAAGGGCACCCAGATCAGCTGCTGCTTGAGGAAAAACTTGAAGTAGGGCGTCTTGCGGTTGAACGCCTGCACCAGGGCAGGAATGTCGACCCAGGATTGGTGATTGCTGATCACCAGGTAGGAGCGGTCGCTGCGCAGCTCGGCGTTGCCGCGAATGTCCCAGTGAGTCGGGGTGAGCAGGGCGAAGATGCGCTTGCAGTTCTCCGCCCAGAATTCGGCCACCCACATCACCCCGCGTGAACAGGTATCGCGGGCGCTCTGGCCGGGTAACACGAGCTTGGCGAGGGCGATCAGCAGCAGCGGACCGATCAGGATCAGGGTGTTGGCGAGCAGTAAAACGATGTTGGCTAGGCCGGTCAGCAGAGGGCGCATGTCGACTCCATGGCGGGCGATGAGCGGACATCTTATGCAAGCGCAACAATTTGCTCAAAGCTCCACCCACTGGCCTATTGCCAGATCAGTGTCTATAAGCCAATGATCGTCACCACGGGACATCCCGCCCACGGAAGGCGCTTCAACCTGCCGGTACGTACCATGCTCAAACGGATCGCCGTCGCCGATCTACGCGTCGGAATGTTCATTCAGGAATTCTGCGGCTCCTGGATGGATCATCCCTTCTGGAAGTCCAAATTTCTCCTCAGTTCCGAAAAAGATCTCGCTCGTATTCGCGATAGTGCGATCAGCGAGCTGTGGATCGATGTCAGCAAGGGCACCGATGTCGCCGCTGGTGTCCATGCCGCTACCGAGGCTGAGGTCCAATGCGAGGCTGAGGCCCGCCTGTTGGCGGCCATCGAGCCGCCCAAGGTCAAGGCACTGTCGATGGAGCAGGAGCTGGAGAATGCGGTGAAGCTCTGCGCGCGCTCCAAGCAGGCGGTAATGGACATGTTCAGCGATGCGCGCATGGGCCAGGCGCTGCAGTTCGAGCAGGCCGAGTCGCTGGTCGAGGAAATTTCCGAGTCGGTGATGCGCCACCCCAATGCGCTGATCAGCCTGGCGCGGCTCAAGCACAGCAACGAATACACCTATATGCACTCGGTGGCGGTCTGCGCCTTGATGATCGCCCTGGCGCGCCAGCTCGGTCTGCCCGAGGCCGCTGTGCGCGAGGCCGGGCTGGCCGGTTTGCTGCACGATATCGGCAAGATGGCCGTACCGCAGGAGCTGCTGGACAAGCCCGGCAAGCTCACCGACAACGAGTTCGCCAAGGTGCGCCGGCACCCGGAGGCTGGCGGCAATATCCTGATTGCCAGCAAGCAGGTCAGCGCTCTGGTTCTCGACGTGTGCCTGCATCACCACGAGAAGGTCGACGGCAGCGGCTATCCGCATCATCTGCAAGGTGACCAGATCAGTCTGCTGGCAAAGATGGGCGCGGTCTGCGACGTGTACGACGCGATCACGTCCAATCGCCCCTACAAGCAGGGCTGGGACCCGGCCGAGTCGATCCGCAAGATGGCCGAATGGAAAGGGCATTTCGACGAAGTGGTGTTCCAGGCCTTCGTCAAGACCGTCGGCATCTATCCGGTCGGCGCCCTGGTGCGTCTGCAAAGTGGACGCCTGGCGGTGGTCATGGAGCAGAATCCCAAGGCGTTGCTGGCGCCGAGGGTCAAGGTGTTCTTCTCGGCCAAGTCGCGTTTGCCGCTGCCACAAAGCGTCGTCGACCTGAGCAAGATCACCGACCAGGATCGCATTGTCGGGCGTGAATCGGCCGAGGAGTGGGGTTTCGAGCGGCTCGATGAGCTGTGGAGTGGCGTGGATCTGGAAGGGCGCGGCCGCTAGTTTGCAGCACGTTGTAACGCTTTTGGCGGAACATGCCAGGCGCATGGCAGTCGTAGGTTCGGTCACCGCAAACGAGAGGACCTAACCTTGAAATACGCTCTGCTCCTGCTGGCCGCCGCCATCAGTCTGCCGACCATGGCCGATGAACAACCGGACCTTTACGGCCGCTACGAACTGATCAAGCTCCCCGCTCTGGGCCAGACTCTCAAGGCCAAGATGGACACCGGCGCGATGACCGCCTCGCTATCGGCCAAGGACATCGAACCCTTCAAGCGCGATGGTGAGGATTGGGTGCGCTTCCGCCTGGCCGTCGATGGTGCTGAAGACAAGGTGTATGAACACCCGCTGGTACGCATCGCCGAGATCAAGAAGCGTACCGAAGAGAGCGACGCCGAGGTCAAGGAAGTCGCCTACTCGCAGCGCCCGGTGATCGAGATGCCGATCTGCCTGGGCGAGGAAGAGCGCACCATCGAGGTCAACCTGACCGACCGCAGCACCTTCAGCTATCCGCTGCTGATCGGTGCCAGCGCCATGCGCGATCTTGGTGCAGCGGTGGACCCAGCCGAGCGCTACACCCGCGATCGTCCCCAATGCTGAGTTAATTGTCGCATTTCGGAAAAGGCTGATACCCATTGGCCAGTACACTCGTCTTGAGTGCCCAGTATCGACTTCCTTGTCCATAAGGGCGCCGGGCCTGCTTTTTGCTATATGCAATTCTCTGCCAGGCCTGTAGGCCCTTTAGGTCGTTGAGGTGTCGCTATGACGGGAGTACTCAAGCCGGGTGTACGGCTACTGCAGCGTTTCAGTTTTGCCCACAAGTTTCAGTTGGTGTTCCTGTTGTTCGCGTTGCCGCTCGGTTATGCGCTGTGGGTCATCAGCAGTGACTACCTGTCGCGCCTGCAATCCGTGGACTACGAAGTGGAAGGCGCGCAGGCGCTGGAACGTATGGCTCAGGTGCAACATGAGCTGATCGCCCAGCGCACCCTGCTGGCGCGTTGGAAAGGCACCGAGAATGCCGCGCAAGGCTTGCTGCAGCAGCGCGAGGCCAAGCTCGATGAGGCCTTGCAGCAGGCGGCCGAGCCGCTGCAGAGCGAGCTGATCAGTGATCAGGCGCGCCAGCATTTCCAGGCCCTGCAGGGCGAGCGCGACGGTCTGCGAGCTGCAGGGCTGACCAAGGTCCCCTTGCCCGATGCACTGGAGCGCTACCAGAAGGCGCTGTTGTACCTGATCGCCCTGCGTGAGCAGGTGGCGACTGACAGCACCCTGATTCTCGATCCGCGCCTCGACACCTACCTGATGATGGAGCAGATCACCTACGTCATGCCGCGGCTGCTCGAGCAGCTTGGCACCTTCGCCGCTCAGGGCCATGGCGCCGTGGTCTCGCAGCATTTCACCCTGCAGAGCCGGGTGCTGATCCGCGACCTGCGGCGCAGCCTGGACGAGCAACGGGCGCAGTTGGTCAAGGCGCAGATCACCCTGTCACGCGAGGCGCCGCAGGCCATGCGCCAACTGAGCGCGCCTTTCGATGCCTCGCTCAAGGCGTTCGACGACTTCCTCGTCCAGATCGACCGCGACATGTTCGAGGCCAGCCCCATGGCGCTCACGCCCGAGCAGTTCGTGCAACGTGTCGAAGCGCTGGAAACCCAACTGCAGGGCCTGCAGCAAGCGCTCTATCAGCAGTTCTCCGCCAGCCTCGGTTATTACCGGCAGCAGGCGCTGCACTCGATGATCCAGGTGATTGGCGCATTCATCGCGCTCACCTTGCTGGCGATGTACGTACTGATGTGCCTGAACGCCTCGATCCGCATCAGCACCAGCAACATCATCGAAGCCGCGCGTGGTCTGCGTGACGGCGACCTGCGCGTGCGCATGGAGGTCAACGGCCGTGACGACCTGGCCGCCATCGCCCAGGCGCTGAATACCGCAGTCGAGCAGATGCGCGACTCACTGCAGGGCGTCAATCGCGAAAGCCAGCAACTGGATAGCACGGTGCAACTGCTCGGTGGCCAGGCGCGTGATGCGCTGGACGCGGTCGAGCAGCAGCAGGCGCAGATGAGCCAGATCGCCACCGCCGCCACGCAGATGGCCGCCACCGCGCAGAGCGTGGCGCAAAGCTGCGAGCAGGCAGCGGTGGAGGCGCAGCAGACCCGTGAAGTGGCGCTGAGCAGCAACCAGCGCAGTGAGCGCACCAGCGCCAGCATGCGCCACCTTAGCAGCCGTCTCGGCGAAAGCGCTGCAGCGTTGCAGCAACTGCGTGATCAGACTCAGCAGATCAACCGCGTTGTCGAGGTGATCAAGGGCATCGCCGAGCAGACCAACCTGCTGGCGCTCAATGCCGCGATCGAGGCCGCGCGTGCCGGGGAAGCCGGGCGAGGCTTCGCTGTGGTCGCCGATGAAGTGCGCTCGTTATCCAAGCGCACCCAGGACTCGACCCAGGAAATCGCCCAGACCGTGGACAACCTGCAGCGCGTGGTCGGGCAGTCGGTCACCCTGATGGAAGAAGCCTGCAGCCAGGCCGACGGCGACATCGGCAGCGTGCTGGCCATGGGCGATGAACTGCAGAACATCGTCGACTCGGTGCAGCGCGTCAGCGACCGCCTGGCGCAGATCGCCACGGCCGCCGAGCAGCAGGCGGCCACCGCCGATGAGGTCAGTGGCAACATCCAGCAGGTCGACCAGGCGGCCGGACAGTTGCTCGATGGCGCTCAGGCGGTCAGCCATGCCGCCGAGCAGTTGCGCCGAGGCAGCGAAGGGCTGGCGCAGAATACCGGGCGCTTCACCCTCGGCTGAAACCAGGGAAAGATTGCAGAGGTCGTCATGATCCACGCAGGCGGGCACCCGGAATATCCGGGTTGCTGTCGCCGATAAACGGCTTGTAGAACATTACCGGGCTGACCTGGCTGGCCAACTCTGCTAAAAACACTGCAAACAACGCGGAGCCCCCAGCATGAAAACGGTTGCCGAACTGCTCAGAACCAAGTCCAACACCTTTCTCTACAGCGTCGACGCGGACGACTCCCTGCTCGATGGGCTGCGCATCATGGCGGAAAAGGGCGTTGGTGCGCTCGTGGTGCTCTCCGGCGGACGCATGGTCGGCATCGTCAGTGAGCGCGATTACGTGCGTAAGGTGGCACTGGCCGACCGCTCGATGCTGGACGCCAAGGTCAACACGATCATGACCCGTGAGGTGATCAGCGTCAGCCCGCGTGACAACCTGCAATATTGCATGCAGCTGATGACCGAGCGGCGCCTGCGCCACCTGCCGGTGCTGGCCGAAGGCGAGCTGATCGGCCTGCTGTCGATTGGTGACCTGGTCAAGGAAACCATCGCCGAACAGGCTGAGCTGATCCGTCAACTGGAACAGTACATTCGCGGCGAAATTCCATGAACGAGTAGCCCGGATGCAATCCGGGAAGCCGTGCCGTTCGTTCCCCGGATTGCATCCGGGCTACGGGTGAGCGACAGGCCTTCGTTCAACCTCCTGCATCCATGCGATCGCCGCGACGCTTGTCGCGTAGGGCGGATGTAACCCGCTCCCCTCCTTTGGCGGCTTGCCCCAGCCCTACGCGATTGCACGCTTGACGCATGATCCCGCCCCCGGCAGTCTGCCGCCGTTGCCCAACAGGTGCAGGACGCCCGATGCCGCAGATACTCATCGTCGAAGACGAAGCCGCGATTGCCGATACGCTGATCTACGCCCTGCAGGCCGAAGGCTTCCTCACGCAGTGGTCGAGCCTCGCTGGCGAAGCCCTGACACTGCTGGAAAGCGGCGCCTTCGACCTGGCCATTCTCGATGTCGGCCTGCCCGATATCAGCGGCTTCGAGCTGTGCAAGCGCCTGCGCCGTTTCTCCGAAGTGCCGGTGATCTTCCTTACCGCACGCAGCGAGGAGATCGACCGCGTGGTTGGCCTGGAAAGCGGCGCCGACGACTACGTGGTCAAACCCTTCAGCCCGCGCGAAGTAGCGGCGCGGGTCAAGGCCATTCTCAAGCGTGTGGCGCCGCGTGAGGGGGCGGGCGCCACTGCGTCGGGTGCCTTTCAGATCGACGATGCGGCCTTTCGCATTCACTACCACGGCCAGGCGCTGAGCCTGACCCGCCACGAATTTCGCCTGTTGCGCACCCTGCTCGGCCAGCCACGTCGGGTCTATGCCCGCGAGCAACTGCTCGATGCCCTCGGCGTGGCCAGCGAGGCCGGTTACGAGCGCAATATCGACAGCCATATCAAGAGCCTGCGCGCCAAGCTGCGTGTCATCGCTCCGCGCGAGGAGCCGATCCAGACGCATCGCGGCCTCGGCTACAGCTACGAACCCGAGGCCTGAGCCATGCCGCTGGGTGTTCGTATCTTCCTCGTCTACTTTCTCTTCGTCGGCCTCGCCGGCTGGTTCGTGCTCAGCACGGTGATGGATGAGATTCGCCCTGGCGTGCGCCAGAGCACCGAAGAAACCCTGGTCGATACCGCCAACCTGCTGGCCGAGATCCTGCGTGACGACCTCAAGGCCGGCACGCTCGGTCAGGGCCGCCTGAACGACGCACTGGAGGCCTATGGCCGGCGCCAGCCGCAGGCGAGCATCTGGGGGCTGACCAAGGCCGAGGTCAACCACCGCATCTACGTCACCGACGCCAAGGGCATCGTCCTGCTCGACTCCAGCGGCCTGGCGGTCGGTCAGGACTACTCGCGTTGGAACGATGTGCTGCTAACCCTGCGCGGCCAGTACGGCGCCCGTTCGACCCGTGAAGACCCGAACGACCCCGACTCCTCGGTGATGTACGTGGCCGCGCCGATCAGGGATGGCGAACGCATCATCGGCGTGGTCTCGGTGGCCAAGCCCAACCGCACCCTGCAGCCCTATATCGAGCGCTCGCAAACGCGCCTGGGCTGGCTCGGGGCCGGGTTGATCGGCCTTGGCCTGCTGGTCGGCGCGCTGCTGTCCTGGTGGCTCAGCGCCGCGCTGGGCAAACTCACCCGCTATGCCCAGGCCGTCAGCGAGGGCCAGCGCACCGAGCCGCCCCAGGTACGCGGCGGCGAGCTGGGGCAACTGGCGGTGGCGGTCGAGCGCATGCGCATCGAGCTGGAAGGCAAGGCCTACGTCGAGCGCTACGTACACACCCTGACCCACGAACTGAAAAGCCCGCTGGCGGCTATCCGTGGCGCTGCCGAGCTGCTCGACGGCGAGATGTCCACCGACCAGCGCCAGCGTTTCGTGGCCAATATCCAGCAGGAAAGCGCACGGTTGCAGAATCTGATCGAACGCCTGCTGCACCTGGCCCAGGTCGAACAGCGCCAGGGCCTGGAAGAACGCGTCGCAGTGCCCCTGGCACCCTTGGTCGAGGAACTGCTGGAGGCGCAACAGGCACGGATCACGGCAGCCGCTCTGCATATCGAGCAGACACTGCCGGCAGGGCTGAAGGTTCTGGGTGAGCGCTTTCTGCTGCGTCAGGCGCTGGCCAATCTGCTGGATAACGCACTGGATTTCACGCCTGCCGGCGGCGTGATCCGTATCACCGCCGAGCGCCAGGGCGAGCAGGTGTTGCTACGCCTGTTCAACCAGAGCGAGGCCATCCCCGACTATGCGCTGGCGCGTCTGACCGAACGCTTCTACTCCCTGGCCCGACCCAATGGCGGGCGCAAGAGCACCGGGTTGGGGCTCAACTTCGTGCAGGAGGTGGTCGATCTGCATGGGGGGGAGTTGCAGATCGGGAATATCGAGGGTGGTGTAGAAGTGCGTCTGACGTTGCCAGGTACATAAGCCACGTAGACGTAGGATGGGGTGAGCAAGGCGAAACCCATTGGTGTTGAGGGTGTACGAATTTTTGTGTAACCGACTCATGAGCGACACTGTCGCTCCGAACCGGAGACACCATGAGCAAGACG
>NZ_RHQP01000032.1:0-64231 GCF_003935465.1 Pseudomonas sp. o96-267 | reverse complement strand
TTGCTTGGTCATCAGACACCTCTCTATGGCGAGCATTCTCGCCCTAAATGGGTGTCCGGGATCAGTAGACCACTACACCGAGCCATGTGATGTGGATCGGCAGTTCGGCGGGAGTCTTGAGGTGCTATCTCTTCTTGAAGCCATACAGGCCGGAGTATCCGCTGGCCTGAGCAACTGCATCGGTGCGCGCGGCGCACCCTGGGGATAGAGGCATAGCCCGAATGCAATCCGGGCTATGCGCGGTGTCAGAGCACGTGATCGAGGTTGACCGGCTCGCCCGGTTGGACATTGAGTTTGCTGCGGATATCGGCGAACACTTTGTCGTACTCGTCGTGGCCACGCATCACCGGGCTGGCGTTGGGAGGCAGGCCATGGCGGGCGGCGATGCGGGTCGCCACGCTGGCGAAGTTGAAGGCGACATCGCGATGCAGTTCGAACGCTTCCTCAAAGTGCCGGCCGTCCACGTCGCCGACCAGGCGCATATGCAGCATCGGCCCCTGCTGCGGGTCTTTGCGGACTTCGTAGTAGAAGTCCACCGAGAAGGGCGGCAGCAGGCGCATATGCTCGGGGCGGTCGTGGTTGTCGCGGTGAAGGTGGCCGGGTGTGAACATGATCATGCCCTCTCAGCGATAGACGATGCCCTTGCAGTCCAGGTTGATGCGTGTGCCTGAACGACCCTGGACGATGGCTTCGATATTTTCCAGCGAACCGATCACCGCGCTGCTGCCGGTATTGCGCGCGAACTCGCAGGCAGCCTGCACCTTCGGCCCCATTGAGCCGGCGGCGAAGCCGAGCGTTTCGATGGCATCGGGATGAGCTTCGGCGATGGACTTCTGCGTGGGTTTGCCCCAGTCGACATAGGCAGCGTCGACGTCGGTGGCTATTACCAACAGGTCGGCATTGAGCTGTTCGGCCAGTAGCGACGAGCACAGGTCCTTGTCTATCACCGCCTCGACGCCGCGTAACTGGTTGCCGTCGTACATCGTGGGAATACCGCCGCCGCCAGCGCAGATCACTATGCTGCCCTTCTCCAGCAGCCATTTGATCGGGCGGATTTCGAAGATTCGCTGCGGGCGCGGGCTGGCCACCACGCGGCGGAACTTGTCGCCGTCCGGGGCGATGCTCCAGCCTTTCTCGGCGGCCAGGCGTTCGGACTCTTCCTTGCTGTAGACCGGGCCTATGGGTTTGCTCGGTTTCTTGAACGCCGGGTCGGCGCTGTCCACTTCCACCTGAGTGAGCAGGGTGGCGAAGGGCACTTCGAACGGCAGCAGGTTGCCCAGCTCCTGTTCGATCATGTAGCCGATCATGCCTTCGGTTTCGGCGCCGAGCACGTCCAGTGGGTAAGGATTGGCCGCGTCATAGGCGTTGCCCTGCAGGGCCAGCAGACCGACCTGTGGGCCGTTGCCGTGGGCGATGACCAGCTCGTTGCCATCTGCCACCTTGGCGATCTGCTCGCAGGCGACGCGCACGTTCTCTCGTTGATTTTCCGCAGTCATGGCTTCGCCGCGACGAAGCAGGGCATTGCCGCCCAGAGCGATGACGAGTCGCATGGTGTTCTCCTTGTTGCTCGGATTGAATCCGGGGCTTGTGGTCTGGGGTTCGGTGTCGCCGGTCAGACCCTCTCCCCCGGCCCCTCTCCCATAAATGGGAGAGGGGAGACAAGCTCATCCCCGGATTGCATCCGGGCTACGTCAACCTAAATATCAGCCAGGGTCGCCACCAGAATGGCCTTGATGGTGTGCATGCGGTTTTCCGCCTGCTCGAAGGCGATGTTCCAGGGTGACTCGAAGACCTCTTCGGTGACCTCGATGCCGTTCTTCAGGTGCGGATACTGCTCGGCGATCTGCTTGCCGATCTTGGTTTCGCTGTTGTGGAAGGCCGGCAGACAATGCATGAACTTCACCCGTGGGTTGCCAGCGGCCTTCATGATCTCGGCGTTGACCTGATAGGGCAGCAGCTCCTGGATGCGCTCACCCCAGGCTTCCACCGGCTCACCCATCGATACCCAGACGTCGGTGTGGACGAAGTCGACGCCTTTGACCGCCTCCTTCGGGTCTTCGGTGAGCAGGATGCGTGCGCCGCTTTCCTCGGCGAATTTCTTGCAGGCGGCGACGTGCTCGTCGCTCGGCCACAGCGCCTTGGGCGCGGCGATGCGCACATCCATGCCGAGCTTGGCGCCGATCAGCAGCAGCGAGTTGCCCATGTTGTTGCGCGCGTCACCGAGGTAGGCATAGGCGATGTCGTGCAATGGCTTGTCGCTGTGCTCGCGCATGGTCAGCACGTCGGCGAGCATTTGCGTGGGGTGGTATTCGTCGGTCAGGCCGTTGAACACCGGCACGCCCGCATAGGTGGCCAGTTCCTCGACGATCTCCTGCTTGAAGCCGCGGTACTCGATGGCGTCGTACATGCGCCCGAGCACGCGGGCAGTGTCCTTCATGGTTTCCTTGTGGCCGATCTGCGAGGAGTTGGGGTCGATGTAGGTGACGTTGGCGCCCTGGTCGTAGGCTGCCACCTCGAAGGCGCAGCGGGTGCGGGTCGAAGTCTTCTCGAAGATCAGCGCGATGTTCTTGCGGGTCAGGTGCTGCTGCTCGGTGCCGGTGTATTTGGCGCGTTTGAGGTCGCGTGACAGGTCGAGCAGGTAACGCAGCTCACGGGTGCTGTGGTGCATCAGGCTTAGCAGGTGACGGTTGTGCATGTTGAACGCCATGGTTCTTTCTCCTTTTGGGCAGTCGAAACGTCCCGGCGACGGTTGGCCGCCGGGGCTGGCTGGATCAGTAATCGATGGGGTCGCGGATGATCGGGCAGGTCATGCAGTGACCGCCGCCGCGACCGCGTCCCAGCTCGCTGGCGCTGATGGTGATGACCTCGACGCCGGCCTTGCGCAGCAGGGTGTTGGTGTAGGTGTTGCGGTCGTAGCCGATGACCACGCCCGGCTCCAGGCAGACCACGTTGTTGCCGTCGTCCCACTGCTCGCGTTCGGCCTCGTAGGCGTCGCCGCCGGTTTCCACCACACGCAGTTTTTTCAGGTTGAGGGATTCGGCGACCACATCGACGAAGGGTTTGTCCTCGCGGCGTACGTCGATGCCGCCTGGGCGGCTCTCGTCTGGGCGCAGGATGAAGGGCACGATGCTGTTGGCCACTTCCGGGAAGATGGTCACCAGGTCGCGGTCGCAGAAACTGAATACGGTGTCCAGGTGCATGGCGGCGCGGGAGCGGCCAAGGCCGGCGACAATGACCTTGTCTGCCGCGCCCTTGGCAAACAGTGCGCGCGCCACCTGGCCGATGGCCTGGTGCGAGCTGCGTTCGCCCATGCCGATCAACACGGTGCCATTGCCGATGGGCATGACGTCACCGCCTTCCAGAGTGGCTGAGCCGTGCTCTTGGTCCGGGTCGCCGTACCAGATCTCGAAGGGCTCATTGGCGAAGTCCGGGTGGAAGGTGTAGATGGCGCTGGCGAGCAGGGTTTCCTGACGGCGCGCTGGCCAGTACATGGGGTTCAAGGTGACGCCACCATAGATCCAGCAGGTGGTGTCGCGGGTGAACTGGGTGTTGGGCAGCGGCGGGAAGATGAAGCTGGCTTCGCCGAGGTAGGCGTTGAACATCTTCGCTGCCTCGGAATCCTTGTGCTTGACCAGATCGGCGCCGGATACGCCGCCGATCAGGAACTCGGCGATCTTGCGTGGCTCCAGTCCTTCGATAAAGGAACGCACTTCGTTCTGCAGGCCGAGGCCGACGCTATTGGGGGTGATCTTGCGGTCGAGAATCCACTTCAGCGCGTTGGGATCGCTGACGGTCTCTTCCAGCAGGTTGTGCATCTCCACCACTTCGACGCCGCGTTCGCGCATCTTGGTCATGAAGTCGAAGTGGTCGCGCTTGGCCTGGGATACCCAGATCACATCGTCGAACAGCAGTTCATCGCAGTTGGCGGGGGTCAGGCGCAGGTGGGCGAGGCCTGGCGAACAGACCATCACCTTGTGCAGTTTGCCGGCTTCGGAATGAACGCCGAGGGCTTTCTTGGACATGTCGAACTCCTTCTCTCACAGACTCAGGAAACCGTCATACAGTCCGTAGGCGGCGATGGCGGCACCGATCAGTACGGCTACAAAAATCAATTTCTCGACACCGGTGAAGATGGGCTGACCCAGCTCGCGCTTGGCCTTGGCGAAGAGGATCGCGCCAGGGGCATAGAGCAGCGCCGAGAGCAGCAGGTACTGCACGCCGGCGGCATACACCAGCCACACCGCGTACAGGGTGGAGATGGCGGCGATCAGCAGATCCTTGTTGCGCTCGCCGGCGGCGTTGGCGTAAGTCTCGCCGCGTGCCGCCAGCAATACCGCGTAAGCGCTGGACCAGAAGTACGGCACCAGAATCATCGAGGTGGCCAGGTACAGCAGGCTGAGGTAGGTGGAGGCGTTGAATAGCGTGATGATCAGAAACAGCTGGATCAGTCCGTTGGACAGCCACAGCGCATTGGCCGGAACGTGGTTGGCGTTCTCCTTGCGCAGGAACGCCGGCATGGTGTGGTCGCGGGCGCTGGCGAAGAGAATCTCGGCGCACAGCAGCGTCCACGACAGCAAGGCGCCTGCCAGTGAGATGATCAGGCCGATCGAAATCAACTGTGCACCCCAAGGGCCGACCACCTGCTCCAGCACGCCGGCCATGGACGGGTTCTTCAGCCCGGACAGTTCGGCCTGGGCCATGATGCCCTGAGACAGGATGTTGACCAGGACCAGCAGCAGAAGCACACCGACGAAGCCGATCACCGTGGCCTTGCCGACATCGCTGCGCTTCTCGGCGCGAGCGGAGAAGATGCTCGCGCCTTCGATGCCGATGAACACCCAGACGGTGACCAGCATCATGTTGCGCACCTGATCCATCACGTTGCCCAGCTCGGTATTGCTGCGGCCCCAGAAGTCCGCAGTGAATACGTCGAGCTTGAAGGCGATGGCGGCGATGACGATGAACAGCGCCAGCGGCAGCATCTTGGCGATGGTGGTCACGGTGTTGATGAAGGCCGCTTCCTTGATCCCGCGCAGCACCAGAAAGTGCAGCAGCCAGAGCAGCACCGAGGCGCAGATCACTGCCGGCAGGGTGTTGCCTTCGCCGAAGACCGGGAAGAAGTAACCCAAAGTGGAAAACAGCAGCACCATGTAGCTGACGTTGCCGATCCAGGCGCTGATCCAGTAGCCCCAGGCTGAGGAGAAACCCATGTAGTCGCCGAAACCGGCTTTGGCGTAGGCGTACACCCCACCGTCGAGTTCGGGCTTGCGATTGGCCAGGGTCTGGAACACGAACGCCAGGGTCAGCATGCCCACCCCGGTGATCAGCCAGCCGATCAGGGTGGCACCGGCGCTGGCGCTGGCTGCGATGTTTTGCGGAAGCGAGAAGATACCGCCGCCGACCATGGAGCCGACGACCAGCGCGATCAGCGCGCCGAGGCGGAGTTTTTGCGTCGAGTCAGACATCTCAATTACCTCCGTGTCACAAGGGGACATAGGTATTGAGCGCGTTTGGCGAGCACAGCATCCTGACTTGAATCAATAGTCAGGATTCGTCAACGCACATCCTTGTTCCAGGCGTTGTCGAGCACCTGATGAGCATCAGGACTGCTGCTCTGTCTGGCATGGGGAGGCGCCAGTCCAATCAACATAGACCGAACTTTCTGTTCCGCAATGATGGCCAGTTGCGATGGATTTTTCGCGGGGAGAGGGGATGGGCGGGGCGGTTGGCCCCGCTCGACGCGCCGGCCGGATAGGCTGGCACAGACCCGAAGGTCAAGAGGAGAGAACACGGCGCCGGGCGGGTAGCCCCTGCAGGCAGTTGCTCCGTGTGGGTGCAGCATGCCGCGGAAAGCTTTCATCCAGCTTTCCGCGGTGTTATCGGCTGTGATCAGCCGATGGTCATCAGGCTGGCGTTGCCGCCAGCCGCAGCGGTGTTGACGCTCAGGGCGTGTTCCACCAGCAGACGTTCCAGGGCGATGTCGGTCTCGCCCTTGTTCAGGCCATGTACACCGACGATGGCGCCCTTGCGCTGTGCCGCCTGCTCGCTGACTGCGCGCAGCTGGTCGGAGTCGCCGTGGTGCAGGATGGCGTCCAGCTCCACGTCGACGCTGTTCCAGTCGGCCACCAGCTGGATGTGCTTCTGCACCTCCTTCGGCAGTTCGGCGTACAGCGGGCGTTGGCCGTCCAGCCAGATCGCCCGGCTGCCGACGGCAAGGGTGGCAGCCAACTGAGCCAGCAGATCACCACGCTCGTCGGCCAGGTTCAGCACGTGCTCGCGCGGCAGCAGGGTGTAGCTGTTGCGCTCGCCGGTCGGGCCGGTCAGCGTGTGGCTGCTGTAGCTCTGCGACAGGCCGCGGTACTGCTCGAACAGCGCGGCGATGGCTGGCTCCTGCTTGGCTGCCCATTCGGCGAAGGCGGCACGTACCTTGTCCAGCTCGGTCGGAACCGGCAGGGCCTGCACCTCGGCCTGTTGCAGATACTGGGCGACGGCCTCCTGTGGACGGGTCGACAGCAGGCGGAACAGGTACAGCGGGCCACCGGCTTTCGGACCAGTGCCGGACAGGCCTTCGCCACCGAACGGCTGCACGCCGACCACGGCGCCGACCATGTTGCGGTTCACATACAGGTTGCCGACCTTGGCGGTGCCGACCACTTGGGCGATGGTCTCGTCGATGCGTGTGTGCACGCCGAGGGTCAGGCCGTAGCCGCTGTCGTTGATCTGCTGCAGCAGCTTGCCCAGGTCCGCGCGCTGGTAGCGCACCACGTGCAGCACCGGGCCGAAAATCTCGCGCTTCATCTCATCGAAGCTATCCAGCTCAATCAGGGTCGGTACGACGAAGGTGCCGCGTTTGATCTCCTCACCGTTGACGCGCGCCAGTTGGGTGACCTTGCGGCCTTTTTCGCGCAGCTTGGCGATGTGGGTGTCGATGCCGGCCTTGGCCTCGGCGTCGATCACCGGGCCAATGTCGGTGTTCAGACGCTCCGGGTTGCCCAGGCTGTATTCGGCCATGGCGCCCTTGAGCATGGTCAGCACACGGTCGGCCACGTCGTCCTGCACGCATAGCACGCGCAGCGCCGAGCAGCGCTGGCCGGCGCTGTCGAAGGCAGAGGCGACCACGTCCATCACCACCTGCTCGGTCAGTGCCGAGGAGTCGACGATCATGGCGTTGAGGCCGCCGGTTTCGGCGATCAGCGGAATGGTGCGGCCCTGGGCATCCAGGCGCCCGGCGATGTTGCGCTGGAGGATGCCGGCCACTTCGGTGGAACCGGTGAACATCACGCCACGCACACGCTCGTCACCCACCAGGCGCGCACCAACGGTCTCGCCACGGCCCGGCAGCAGTTGCACGGCGCCAGCCGGCACGCCGGCCTCGCGCAGGATGCGCACGGCCTGTGCGGCGATCAGCGGGGTCTGTTCGGCGGGCTTGGCCAGCACGGTGTTGCCGGCGGCCAAGGCGGCAGCCACCTGACCGCTGAAGATCGCCAGCGGGAAGTTCCACGGGCTGATACACACCACCGGGCCCAGCGGGCGGTGGCTGTCGTTGCCGAAGCTGCGGGCCTGGATCGCGTAGTAACGCAGGAAGTCCACCGCCTCGCGCACTTCGGCGATGGCGTTGGCGAAGGTCTTGCCGGACTCACGCACCAGCAGGCCCATCAGTTGCTGCAGCTCGGCTTCCATCAGGTCGGCGGCGCGCTCCAGCACGGCGGCGCGTTCGGCGGGCAGGGTGGACTGCCAGATCTGCCCGCTGGCCAGGGCGCAGAGGATGGCGCTGTCGACATCCTTGACGCTGGCTTCGCGTACATGGCCAACCAGATCGCGGTGATCGGCTGGATTGCGCACTGGCTCCGGCTCGCCCGGATTGACGCCATCGCAACCGAGCATCGGCTCGGCCAGGTAGCTCTGGTTGGCGGTCGACAGCAGCGCCGAGGACAGCGAGCCGAGACGGTGTTCGTTGGCCAGGTCCAGGCCGGAGGAGTTGACCCGCTCCTTGCCGTACAGGTCACGCGGCAGGGCGATGCGCGGATGCGGCAGGCCGATGGTGCCTTCCTGCGCGGCCATCTGCTCGACCTGCAGCACCGGGTCGAGCACCAGGTCTTTCAGCGAGATGCTGTGGTCGGCGATGCGGTTGACGAAGCTGGTGTTGGCGCCGTTTTCCAGCAGGCGGCGCACCAGGTAGGCCAGCAGGGTTTCATGGCTGCCCACTGGCGCGTAAATGCGGCACGGGCGGTTCAGCTTGCCGTCGGCGATCTTGCCAACGACCTGCTCGTACAGCGGCTCACCCATGCCGTGCAGGCACTGGAACTCGTACTGACCCGGGTAGTAGTTCTGCCCGGCCAACTGGTAGATGGCCGACAGCGAGTGGGCGTTGTGGGTGGCGAACTGCGGGTAGATGGCTTCCGGCGCGGCCAGCAGCTTGCGTGCGCAGGCCAGGTAGGACACGTCGGTGTACGGCTTGCGGGTGTACACCGGGTAGCCCTCGAGGCCGTTGACCTGGGCCAGCTTGATCTCGCTGTCCCAGTAGGCGCCTTTTACCAGGCGGATCATCAGGCGGTGGCGGCTGCGCTTGGCCAGGTCGATGACGTAGTCGATCACGTATGGGCAGCGCTTCTGGTAGGCCTGGATGACGAAACCGATGCCGTTCCAGCCGGCCAGGCTCGGCTCGAAGCAAAGGCGCTCGAGCAGGTCCAGCGACAGCTCCAGGCGGTCGGCTTCCTCGGCGTCGATGTTGAGGCCGATGTCGTACTGCTTGGCCAGCTGGGTCAGGCCCAGCAGGGTCGGGTACAGCTCGTCCATCACGCGCTCGTACTGGGCGCGGCTGTAGCGCGGGTGCAGGGCGGACAGTTTGATCGAGATGCCCGGGCCTTCGTAGATGCCACGGCCATGGGAGGCCTTGCCGATGGCGTGGATGGCCTGCTCGTAGGAGGCCAGGTAGCGTTTGGCATCTTCTTCGGTCAGCGCGGCTTCACCGAGCATGTCGTAGGAATAGCGGAAGCCCTTGGCTTCCAGGTTGGAGGCGTTGGCCAGGGCTTCGGCGATGGTTTCGCCGGTGACGAACTGCTCGCCCATCAGGCGCATGGCCATGTCCACGCCCTTGCGGATCACCGGCTCACCGCTCTTGCCGATGATGCGGTTGAGCGCCGAAGTCATGCCGGCTTCGGTGTGGGTCGAGACCAGCTTGCCGGTGATCAGCAGGCCCCAGCTCGCCGCGTTGACGAACATCGACGGGCTCTGGCCGAGGTGCTGGCTCCAGTTGCCGTTGGCGATCTTGTCGCGGATCAGCGCGTCACGGGTGGCCTTGTCGGGGATGCGCAGCAGGGCTTCGGCCAGGCACATCAGCGCTACGCCTTCCTGCGACGACAGCGAGAACTCCTGCAGCAGCCCCTGCACCAGGCCTTGACGACCGCTGGCGTTCTTCTGGTTGCGCAGCTTTTCGGCGATGCCCAGGGCCAGCTTCTGCGAGGCCTCGGCCTGCTCCGGGTTCAGGCGCGCCTGCTCCAGCAGCATCGGTACCACTTCGGTTTCCGGGCGGCGATAGGCGCTGGTGATGGCGGCGCGCAACACCGACTGCGGGAGGATGCTCTCGGCGAAATCGAGGAACACCTGCAGACCCTGTTCGGTCAGCGATTCCAGGGCTTCTTCACCGGCGGCTGCGGCCAGGCCGGCATGTTCGGCGGGCGTCAGGCCACTCTCGACTTGCTCCAGATAATTGAAGATCGCCTGCTTGATCATCCAGTGCGGCGTGCGGTCGATCTGCGCGGCGGCCTTTTTCAGGCGTTCGCGGGTGGCATCGTCGAGTTTTACGCCAAGAGTGGTAGTAGCCATGGGGAGTCCTACTTATTGTCAGGTTATGCACGGTAAAAACTGCCGGAGCAGTTTTTGACGTCGCTTGCGACGGCCCGAAGCGGTGCCGCCATGAATGGCGGGCAACAAAAAAGCTGCGGGAGATTAAACCCGTAAATACGCAGGGTGCAACCAGGTGCAACCAATAATTATCGTGGACCGACGAACGTCTAATCCCTTGGCCGATGAACGGTGCCGCTGAAGCCCGACGCCGCAGGCAAATAGGTCATGAGTAGCGCAAACCAAGCTGAAGCCAGTGGAGAGGCTTTAGGGTGCAACCTTGGTGCTACCCGGTTGTCGGCAAGGTGCTGCCTTTTGATCAGGGTAGACCGCTAGAAATGAGATGGTGGTACGAAGTGACGGATTGCACGCGCCGGCCGGCGCCTGGCGGTGGTCAGTATCGGCAGTTTTCGCCGATACGTTGGTAGATTAGCGTGTGCTGCTCACCTTTGGAGTCCAGGTAGACCATGCGGGCTTCACCCGCTTGGCAGCCTTGCGGCAGGGTCTGGCTGATGACCTTTGCAATGTCCAGGTGCATGCCGTAGTGGTAGTGCTCGGGCGTTTCGGCATGTGCCAGGGTTGCGGCGCAGCTGAAAGCGAGCAGGCAGGCGATACGTTTCATGATGGCCTCGATGCGGGAAAAAGGGCCGGTTCAGCGGCCCGAGGGGCGCCGGTCAGGAGCGCGGCCGGCGCCAGGTAAGCTCTGGGTCAACCGTGCTGATCGCTGTTCTGCGTGCTCGCGGCATGCGCCTGCTGGGTGGCTGTGGCGTGCGGCTGTTGCTGGTGGGCCTGCTGATGAGCGACGAAGGCCGCCGACTCTTCGGCGAAGCAGGCTTGGGCGGCCAGCAGGGTGGAAAGGGACAGGACAGTGGCAGTGAGAAGGTTCTTCATTGGGGCGATCCTCTTGGGATTCTTCGTGGGTTCGAAGTCATCCTAGTGAGGCATCGAGGTCGGAAAAAGCGCGCTTTGAGTGAATGACCATTACCTTTCGCGCAACAATTTCTCCGGGCTTGCCCAGTGTTGTGCGTCGTCCAGCACCGCTTCGTCGCCAAGCAGTAACGGCGGCAGTTCGGCCTTGAGAAACTCTACCCAGGTGCGCGTCTTGGCATCGAGAAAGCGTCGCGATGGATACATCGCATAGATGTTCAGTGCGCGTAGCCGGTGCTGCGGCAGGATGCGCAGCAGGCGCCCTTCACGCAGCGGCTGGCTGGCGACGAAGGAGGGTAGCAGGCAGAAACCCATGCCGGCCTGGGCTGCCTTGACCAAGGCCTCGGCGACGTTGACCTGGAAGCATTCGGCCGGCAGCGCCTCCAACTGGTCGTCACCGAAATCCCATTGACCGCGATACAGCGGGTCGGTCAGGCGCAGGTGACGATGTCGTTGCAGGTCAGCCGGGTGTTCGGGAATGCCGTATTGAGCCAGATAGCTGGGCGCCGCGCAGATGACGCTGTGGATTGCGCCCAGGCGTTGCGCAACCAGTTGCGAGTCAGGCAGGTCGCGGGCGAAGGCGATGGTCACGTCATGGCCGTCTTCGAGCAGGTCTGGAGTGCGCTGGGCCAGGGTCAGTTCCACCACGACCTGAGGATGATGTTCGGCATAGCGGGCAATCAGCGGGGTGATGTGCTGCAGGCCGAGACCGGTCATGGTGTGCACGCGCAGGCGACCGCTGGGGGTGCGGTGCGCGCCACGTGCTTCGGCGTCGGCTTCGTCGATCTGGCCGAGAATCTGCCGGCAGCGCTCGAGGTAACGCTCACCGGTCTCGGTTAGCGCCAGGCGCCGCGTGGTGCGCTGCAGCAGGCGGGCCTCGAGGTGTTGCTCGAGATCAGCGATCAGTCGCGACACCTGCGCGGTGGACAGATTCAGTGCTTGGGCCGCGGCAGTGAAGCTGCCGCGCTCGACCACCTGAACGAATACGCGCATACCATGCAAGGTATCCATTGTTGCTCCTGGCGTAATTAGCCCGGCGCATTATGCGTGATTACAGCGCGCCGAGAATCAACTGCGCCGCCACTGCGAACATCATCGCCGCTACGCCGAGGTCGATCAGGCGCCAGGTCAGTGGCCTGGCCAGCCAGGGCGCAAGCCAGGCGGCGCCAAGTGCCAGTGTGGCAAACCAGAGAAAGGAGGCGCTGGCAGCTCCTGCGGCATAGGCGCCAGGTTCTGGTTGCTGGGCGCCGAGCGAGCCGATCAGCAGCACGGTATCCAGATAGACATGCGGGTTGAGCAGGGTGACCGCCAGTGCGGCGAGCAGCACCGCGCGCAATGAGCGCGGCTCGCTACCTGCCGCTTGCAGTGATTGCGGGCGCGCAGCGCGCAGCAGCGCCTGGCTGCCGTACCAGATGAGGAAGGCAGCGCCGCCCCAGCGAGCGATGGCCAGCAAGGTCGGGCTCTGCGCCAGCAGGGTGGCCAGACCGAACACGCCAGCGGCCACCAGCAGGGCGTCGCAGACGATGCACAGGGCGGCCACCGGCAGATGGTGCTCACGGCGCAGGCTCTGCGCCAGGACGAAGGCGTTCTGCGCGCCGATGGCCATGATCAGGCCGATGGCCACCAACAGGCCGTTGCTATAGCTCTGCCACATCACGCTGACTCCGGTATGGACGCCGCCGACAACGCGCGTAAGGTGGACAGCGCCTGCTCGGCGCGTTCGCTGGGCACGAAGATATGGTCGTGATGAAAGCCGGCGACCACGTTGCAACTGATTCCCGCCTGCGCCAGGGCGGCAGAGAAGGATGCTGTGAGGCCCACGGCAGCCAGCGACGAATGCACCTCAAGGGTGATCCAGGCAGCGACGTAGTCGTAGTGCAGGCCATGGGCGTCGGCGACTTCGCGCGTCAGTACCAGGCTCAGTCCTTCGGTTTCGCGCAGGCTAGCGATGGGCTGCAGGCCGTTGCAGTCATGCTCGGCCGGGACGCAACAGAACACGTACTGACCGGGATTGAGCCGCGGCGTCATGCTCTGCAGCAGGCGCGCGAGGTTGGTTTCGCCGGACATGGCGGGCTCCTGATTGGATTGAATGCTGGCGAGTCTGCTGCGTGCGGATGTATAAGAGAAACAAATATTACTGATCGCTCATTAGGAAAATCGATTGTTCGATTACAAACTTCTCGCTGCGCTGGCGGCGGTGGTGGAGCAGGCTGGCTTCGAACGTGCCGCGCAGGTGCTGGGGCTGTCGCAGTCGGCGGTATCGCAGCGCATCAAGTTGCTCGAAGCACGGGTCGGCCAGCCGGTGCTGGTGCGCGCGACGCCACCGGCGCCAACCGAAACCGGCCGACGTCTGCTCAATCACGTGCAGCAGGTGCGCCTGCTCGAGCGCGACCTGCAGGGCCAGGTGCCGGGGCTGGACGAGCAGGCCTTGCCCGAGCGCCTGCGCATCGCCATCAACGCCGACAGCCTGGCGACCTGGTGGGCGACGGCGACATCCGAGTTCTGCGCCGCCCAGCAAGTGCTGATGGAGTTGGTGGTGGAAGATCAGGAAGTGGGCCTCAAGCGCATGCGCGCCGGTGAAGTGGCCGGTTGCGTGTGTGCTGCCGAGCGCCCAGTGGCGGGGGCGCGCAGCCTGGCGCTTGGCGCGATGCGTTATCGCGCGCTTGCCAGCCCGGGCTTCATCACCCGGCATTTTGCCGCAGGCGTTAGCGCCGAAACCCTGGCGCGGGCACCGGCCATCGTCTACGGCCCGGATGATCAGTTGCAGCATCGCTACCTGGCGAGCCTCGGGGTCACGGGCGCCTTCGCCTACCACCTGTGCCCCTCGTCCGAAGGGTTCGTGCGCCTGACCGAAGGCGGCCTCGGTTGGGGCCTGGTGCCGGAATTGCAGGTACGAGAAGAGCTGGCCAGCGGCAGGCTGGTGGACCTGGTGCCCGAGCGCTGCATCGATGTGCCGTTGTATTGGCACCACTGGCGCAATGGCGGCGAATTGCTCGGCGAACTGACTGAGCAACTGCGTCGTCACTCCGCGTCGGTGCTGGTGCCGTTGCACCAGTGAGCGGCCCGCCGGGTCGTAGTTATGGCCGCCGCCGACAGCGCGTTACGACAATGGCACTGCTAGAGTGCGGCAACTACAAGAATTAACGGTAGGGGATGACGATGAAGATTCTGGTCACCGGCGCGAGTGGCTTCATCGGTGGGCGCTTCGCTCGTTTTGCGCTCGAGCAAGGGCTGGCCGTGCGGGTCAATGGCCGCCGCGCAGAAGGTGTGCAGCACCTGATCAAGCGTGGCGCCGAGTTCGTTCAGGGCGACCTTGGTGATGCCGAGCTGGCCCAGGCCTTGTGCCAGGATGTCGAGGCCGTGGTGCACTGCGCCGGCGCGGTTGGCGTATGGGGTGATTACGCGCACTTTCATCAGGCCAACGTCACGGTCACCGAGAATATCGTCGACGCCTGCCTCAAGCAGAAGGTCCAGCGCCTGGTGCATCTGTCCTCGCCGTCGATCTATTTCGATGGCAAGTCTCATGTCGATATCCGCGAGGAGCAGGTGCCCAAACGCTTCTCCGATCACTACGGCAAGACCAAGTACCTGGCCGAACAACAGGTGTTCGCCGCACAGGAATTCGGCCTGGAGGTGATCGCCCTGCGTCCGCGCTTCGTCACCGGCGCGGGCGATACCAGCATTTTCCCACGCTTGATCGGTATGCAACGCAAGGGCCGTCTGGCGATCATCGGCAATGGCCTGAACAAGGTCGACTTCACCAACGTGCACAATCTTAACGACGCCTTGCTCAGCTCGCTGCAGGTGGGCGGAGCGGCGCTTGGCCAGGTGTACAACATCAGCAATGGTGCGCCAGTGCCGCTGTGGGACGTGGTCAATTATGTGTTACGTCGCTTGGAGCTGCCGCCGGTGACGCGGCATGTGCCATTCCCGCTGGCCTACGCTGCGGCGACGCTCAACGAAGGCGTGTGCCGGGTACTGCCCGGGCGGCCAGAACCAAGTCTGTTTCGCCTCGGCGTGGCGGTGATGGCCAGGGATTTTTCCCTGAACATCGATCGCGCCCGCGAGTACCTTGGCTACGAGCCCCGGGCCAGCCTGTGGGATGCACTGGATGAGTTCTGCACCTGGTGGCAGGCGCAGATGGGGCCTCAGGCGTAGATGCGCTGGCCGCGATAGACGCGTACCGAGCCGGTTGGCGTACCGACCGGTAGCTCGACTGCGGCCAGTGGCATCACTGTTGCTCGCTGCGGTTGATCGGACAGTTCGGCCAGACGTTGGCCGAGGCGGCGGGTTTCTTCATCGTCGGATTTCAGGCTGCCATCGAGCATGGCGATGATCGCATTGGGCTGGCTCATGCGAATATCCACGTCCTGCTCTTCGCGTAGACGGCGACGCAGCGCTTTCATGCAGTCCAGTACTTCTTTGTTCAGTTCCATTGCCACTTCCCCCGATTGGTTGAAGGATCACGGGCTTCGGCGTTCC
The DNA here is from genome assembly GCF_003935465.1 of Pseudomonas sp. o96-267. Lineage (NCBI taxonomy): Bacteria > Pseudomonadati > Pseudomonadota > Gammaproteobacteria > Pseudomonadales > Pseudomonadaceae > Pseudomonas > Pseudomonas sp. o96-267. The sequence goes on along the minus strand of NZ_RHQP01000032.1, from coordinate 48,979 downwards.
ACGCCTTCCGCGATCTGAGCAGCCTCTTCCCAGCGGCTGTAACACGAACTTGTGCTGTATTGCTTTGCAGAACTTTTCAGGCCGCCTGCTGGCTCGTTAGCGACGCTCTATCGGCGCGTTCACGACAGGATCAAAAGCAAACTGCGTACCAGTTCATGTTTTGCGGAACTGCTGGGTTGCAGACGAGTCGATGGCCCTGTCGCGCCCTTCGTCGGTGCATCGCGCACCCGCTTGGCGCGACGCTGATGGTGTAATGGCGAATCGGTATACTGCGCGGCATTTCTGTTTATTCGTTCCAACCATAGGTCCGACCATGCGCAACGACGCCAACGACGAACTCGACAATCTGCCCAGCCTGACCCCGGAGCGCCGCGAGGAGTTTGCCGAGCCGCGCGAGGAACCAGCGCCGCGCAGCAGCCGCGCTACCAGCAGCAAGGCAGTAGCCAAGGGCGCCAGTACCGGGCCGCTGTGGGCGCTGGTGGGTGCACTGAGTTTCGCTCTGGCTGGACTGGGCTGGTGGAGCCTGCAGCAGATCGGCTTGATGGAGCAGCGCCTGGTGGCGACCCAGGAGAGCTTCGCTCGCATCAGCGAGGAGGCGGCAGGACGCATTCAGGATATTTCCGGCAAGGTGGTGGCGACCGAATCCAACGTCACCAGCGGTAGCGAGGCGCTCAAGCTGCAGGTCAAACAGCTGGAAACGCGCCTGGCCGAGCTGGGCAAGCAGCAACAGCAGAGCGCCACGGCGCAGGCTGCGCTGGACAAGCGTATCGATCAGCTGGGCACGGAGCTCAAGAGCGGCATTGGCGCCAGCGCCGATTTCGACAAGCGCCTGCAGGCGCTTTCCACCGAGCAGGCGGCGCTGAAGGCCGCGCAAGGCGATGCCAAGGCCACCCAGGCCGAGCTGGCCAAGCTCGATACCCGTATCAAGGCTCTCGGCGGCGATATCGAGACGCTGAAAAAGCAGGGTAATCCGGCGCAATCCATTCGCAGTCTGGAGCAGGATCTGTTGGTGCTGCGCAGCGAGCTGGACAATCGCCCGGCTGCCAGTGCCGGCCCGAATACTGCCGAGTTCGATGCCTTCCGCGCGCAGATGACGCGCAACATCAACACCCTGCAGAGCCAGGTGGTGAATCTGCAGCAGCAGATCAATCAGCGCTGAGGCAATTCGCTAAATGAACAAGCCCCGCAATGCGGGGCTTGTTCATTTATTGGTCGCGGCTAAAGCCCCTCCCACGGGATATCGCTTGCGGGAGGGGGATTAGCTGCGATCTTACAGACGCGGATAGTCGATATAACCGACCGGGCCGGAACCGTAGAAGGTTTCCGGGTGCGGCTCGTTCAGTGCGGCGTTCTGCTCCAGGCGCTGCGGCAGGTCCGGGTTGGCGATGAAGGGGATGCCGAAGGCCACGGCATCAGCCTTGCCTTCGGCCAGCCAGGCGTTGGCCTGATCCTTGGTGAAACGTTCGTTGGCGATGAATACGCCGCCGAATTCCTTCTTCAGTTGCGGCGTCAGGCTGTCGTCGTCGGCTTTTTCGCGAGCGCAGATGAAGGCGATGCCGCGTTTGCCCAGCTCGCGAGCGACGTAGCCGAAGGTTTCGCCGCGGTTGGCGTCACCCATGTCGTGCGAATCGGCACGCGGTGCCAGGTGTACGCCGACGCGGCCGGCGCCCCATACCGAGATGGCTGCATCGGTCACTTCCAGCAGCAGACGCGCGCGGTTTTCGATGCTGCCGCCGTAGCGGTCGGTGCGCTGGTTGGTGCTGCTCTGCAGGAACTGGTCGAGCAGGTAGCCGTTGGCACCGTGGATTTCCACTCCATCGAAACCGGCAGCCATGGCGTTTTCGGCGCCCTGACGATACGCCTCGACGATGTCGGCGATCTCTTCGGTTTCCAGTGCACGCGGGGTGACGTAGTCCTTGATCGGGCGCACCAGGCTGACATGGCCGGCCGGCTGGATCGCGCTCGGGGCGACCGGCAGCTCGCCGTTCAGGTAGATCGGGTCGGAGATGCGGCCGACGTGCCACAGCTGCAGGACGATCTTGCCGCCGTTGGCATGTACGGCCTGGGTGACGTTGCTCCAGCCGCGAATCTGCGCATCCGACCAGATGCCGGGGGTATCTGGGTAGCCCACGCCCATCGGCGTGACAGCGGTAGCTTCGCTGATGATCAGCCCGGCCGCGGCGCGCTGCGTGTAGTACTCGGCCATCAGCGCATTGGGCACACGGCCTTCGTCGGCGCGGCAACGGGTCAGCGGTGCCATGATGATGCGGTTGTTCAGCTGCAGGTCGCCGATCTGGATGGGGTCGAACAGTGTGGGCATGGTGGTTTCTCCGGAGGAAAGGTCAAATCAGAGTTGCTGGCCGAGGCGCTCGACGAACACCTGAATCAGCTCGTCGTTACGCTTGAAGAAGTGCCACTGGCCAACCTTGCGGCTGGTCACCAGACCGGCGCGTTGCAGAGTGGTCAGATGGGCAGAAACGGTGGACTGCGACAGCCCCGTACGCTGGAAGATCTTGCCGGCGCACACACCGATCTCCAGCGGGTGATCCTGTTCGGCGAAGTTCAGCTCGGGCTCCTTCAGCCAGTCGAGGATGTCGCGGCGTACCGGATGGGCGAGAGCCTTGATGATGGCGTCGAGGTCGATTTCCATGGCGGTGTGGGTCTGTATCGTCATGTGGCGAACCTTATATCGTCTCTGAGCGATATACAGATTGATTGTTCCAATAGTCTCCATCAACGGCTTCGATTGTTCTGCTCACGGCGGTAAGCTCGCGGGATGAACTATCTGGCCCATCTCCATCTTGGTGGCGACGCACCACCGCAGTTGCTTGGCAGCCTCTACGGCGATTTCGTCAAAGGCCCGTTGAGCGGGCGCTGGCCGGCACAAATCGAGGCGGCCATTCGTCTGCACCGGCGCATCGATGCCTTCACCGACAGCCACCCACTGCAAGCCCGCGCGCGGGCGCGCTTTCCTGTCGAGCGGCGAAGAACGGCCGGCATGCTGCTGGATCTGTTTTTCGATCACTGCCTGGCCCGTGACTGGTCGGCGTACGCGTCGCAACCGCTGGATCACTTCACCGGGCGGGTATATCGCGTGCTGGCGGCCGAGCCCGAGTTGCCCGGGCGCCTGGCACTGATGGCACCGCGCATGGCCGCGCAGGACTGGCTCGGCAGCTACCGCGAGTTCGCGGTGCTGGAGCAGGTGATTGCCGGTATGCAGCGGCGGCTGTCCAAACCGCAGTTGCTCGACGGCAGCCTGGCCGAGCTGGAGCAGTTGTACGAGCCGCTCAGTGAGGACTTCAGTGCCTTCTACCCCGAACTGATGGCCTTCGCCGAGGCCGAACTGAACGCATCGAGGTAGCGGCGGTGCGCGCAGCGCACCCTACATGTGAACCGAGTCTGGACCGTAGGGTGCGCCGTGCGCACCGGGGATTTCGCCGCTGCGACGTTCGCTGCCAAAGCGCCTCCCACCAGGTTTCGCGTCGGGCGCTGTGGGAGGGGCGTCAGCCGCGACGACCATCACTGCAATCTCTCCTTCAGCGGCTCAGGCCGACTGGGCATGCAGGCCAAAGCGCCGCACCACCCATTTCTCCAGCTCCGCCACGGCGAACAGCGCCAGGCCTGCCAGGAGCACTCGCAGCCATTCCTCCAGGCTCAGGCCGACCGAGCCGAACACCCCCTGCAATGGCGGTGCATAGGTGAACAACAGCTGCAGCACCAGGCAGATGGCGATGGTCACCAGCACCGCGCGATTGCCCAGCAGGGCGTCGCGGTTGAGCACCGAGCCGAAGATGCTGCGGCTGTTGAACAGGTAGAAGATTTCGCACATCACCACGGCATTCACTGCGATGGTGCGGGCGCTTTCCAGGCTGTTGCCGAGCTTCAGCTCCCAGAGGAACAGGCCGATGCCCGCGCCGGCAATCAGTACAGAAACCATCACCACGCGCCAGACGAAGAAGCCGGACAGCAGGGGCTCGTTCGGCGCGCGTGGGGCGCGCTGCATCAAACCGCGCTCGCTGGGTTCGAAGGCCAGCGCCAGACCCAGGGTGCTTGAGGTGACCATGTTGATCCACAGCACCTGCGCCGGCGTCAGTGGCAGCACCACCTGGAACAGGATGGCGAAGATCACGATTAGCGACTGGCCGCCATTGGTCGGCAGGGAAAACAGGATGAATTTCTTCAGGTTGTCGTAGATCGCGCGGCCTTCGCGCACGGCCCCGGCGATGGTGGCGAAGTTGTCGTCGGCCAGCACTACTTCGGCGGCTTCCTTGGCTGCTTCAGTGCCCTTGTTGCCCATCGCCACGCCGACGTCGGCGCGCTTCAGGGCCGGCGCGTCGTTGACGCCGTCGCCGGTCATGGCCACGACCTCGCCGCTGTCCTGCATGGCCTGTACCAGGCGCAATTTGTGCTCGGGGCTGGCGCGGGCGAATACCTCGACGCCGGGCAACACCTCGCGCAGACGGCGGTCATCGAGCAGTTCCAGCTCGGCGCCGGTCATCGCCGGCAGGCCGACGCCGATGCCCAGTTGTGCACCAATGGCGCGGGCCGTCTCGGCATGGTCGCCGGTGATCATCTTTACCCGGATGCCGGCACGCTGGCATTCGGCGACGGCGGCGATGGCCTCCTCGCGTGGCGGGTCGATGATGCCGACCAGCGCGAGCAGAGTCAGCCCGCTTTCGACGTCGTCGAAGCTCAGATTGCGTTGCTCGGTCGGTGCCGTTTTGCTGGCCAGGGCCAGCAGGCGCAGGCCACGGGCAGCCAGATCGGTGGCCTGGCGTCGCCAGTAGTCGGCATCCAGAGCCGTGTTAGCGCCGTCGGCGCTGCGCTGGCTGGCGCACATTTCCAGCACGCGCTCGGGGGCGCCCTTGAGGTAGACCAGGCCATGGCCGGTGTGGTCGTGGTGCAGGGTGGCCATGAAGCGGTGTTCGGATTCGAACGGAATTGCGTCGCTGCGGGGCAATTGTGTGCGCAGCGACTGGATATCGAGACCACTTTTCAGCGCCAGGGTCAGCAGCGCGCCTTCGGTCGGGTCGCCATGCAGTCGCCAGTGGCCGGCGGCGTCCTGTTGCAGGCGGGCGTCGTTGCACAGCTGGGCGGCACGGGCGATCTCCAGCAGTTCGGTGTCGGGCTCAAGCAGCTTGCCGTCCTGGTGAAAGGCGCCTTCCGGGGCGTAACCTACACCGGAGACATCGAGGATGCGGCTGGCGCTGACCACGCGTTGTACGGTCATTTCGTTGCGGGTCAGGGTGCCGGTCTTGTCCGAGCAGATCACCGTCACCGAGCCCAGGGTTTCCACTGCCGGCAGGCGGCGGACGATGGCATTGTGGCCGGCCATGCGCTGCACGCCGAGGGCGAGGATCACCGTCATGATCGCCGGCAGACCCTCGGGGATGGCCGAGGCGGTCAGTGCCACCACCATCATGAACATCTCCCCCGGATTCTGGCCGTGCCAGAGGATGCCGAGGATGAAGGTGGCCAAGGCCAGGATCAGGATGATCACCGCCAGCCAGCGGCTGAACTGTTCGATCTGTCGCAGCAGCGGCGTGGACAACGCCTGCACCTGCTGCAGCATCGCGCCGATTCGGCCGAGTTCGGTGTCGGCGCCGCTGGCCACCACCACGCCGCTGGCCTGGCCGCTACTGACCAGCGTGCCCGAGTAAGCCATGCAGCGGCGGGCGCCGAGCGGGGCGTCGGCGTTGCAGTGGGCCACGGATTTTTCCACCGGCACCGATTCGCCGGTCAGCGCCGCTTCTTCCACCAGCAGGTTCTTCACGCTGGTCAGGCGCAGGTCGGCCGGCACCTTGTCGCCGGATACCAGCAACACGATGTCGCCGGGCACCAGGCGCTCGGCATCGATTTCATGGCGTTCACCGCCACGCAGCACCATGGCGTGGGGCGAGAGCATGCTGCGAATGGCGTCCAGCGCGTTCTCCGCCTTGCCTTCCTGGATGAAGCCGATGATCACGTTGATCAGCACGGCGGCGAGGATCACCGAGGTGTCGACCCAATGGCCGAGCAGGGCGGTGATCAGCGCTGCGACCAGCATCATGTAGAGCAGCACGTTGTGGAACTGATAGAGCAGGCGCAGTAGCGGCCCACGGCGTTGCAGCGGCGGCAGGCGGTTGGCGCCGTAGCGCTGCAGGCGCTGCTCGGCTTCCTCCTGGCTGAGGCCGCTGGCACTGCTGCGCTGCTCGTCGAGCGCTTGTTGTGCAGTCAAACCGTGCCAGGCGTGGTCACTATGTTGTGAGGGGGGATTGCCCATGGGGCGCGTCTCCTTGGTTGGGCCGGCTGCGCCTGTCGATGGCCGACGGCCGGCGCACCCCGCAGTCCTTACTAACCTAGACCGCTTTAGCGCGTCGGACCTGACCTGCATCAAGGAGTACGAGGTCGCGAGGCGCTTGAATGTAACGCGGTGTTAAACCCATGGAGGAACACGAGATGATCAAGATTCTGGTAGCGACCGATCTGTCCGAACGTTCGGCGCACGCGGTACAGCGCGCCGTGCAATTGATCCGCCGCCAAGGTGGTGGCGAGTGGGCTCTGCTGCACGTGATCGATGACGATGCGCCGGCTGCGCATGTGCAACGTCAGGTGCAACAGGCCGAAACCCTGCTGCAGGCGCAGGCCGAACGCCTCGGCGAGCAGGCGGGCAGCGTGCCGCGGGTGATCGTGGGCACTGGCGAGGCCGCCTCGGTCATTGTCGAAAGCGCGCAAGGTATGGGCGCCGACCTGCTGGTGGTGGGCGCACATCGCAAGTCGGCACTGCGTGACTTCTTCGTCGGCACGACGCTCGAGCGGGTGGTGCGCAGCAGTCATCTGCCAGTGCTGCGGGTCAATGGTCCGGTGACCCATGAATACCGTCATGCGTTGCTGGCGATGGACCTCTCGCGCACCTCGCAGCAAGCCCTGAACCGGGTGCGTGAGCTGGGTCTGGCGAGTCTGGACGAGCTGCATGTGGCCAGCGCGGTCGAGCCGGTCGTGGCGGGCGCGATGATGGAGGCGGGTATCAGCGCCGAGGTGCTGGAGAATCAGCGCGAGCTGCAGCGTCAGCAACTGGTGGAGCGCCTGAGTGCAGTCGGCGTGAGCCTGAGTCACGAGCGCCTGCTGGTGCAGATCGGCTCGCCGGAAGGGGTGATCGGCGAGGCCTTGCGTCAGTCTGGTGCTGACCTGCTGGTGCTCGGCACCCATGCCCGCGAAGGAGCATCACGTTTCTTCCTGGGCAGCGTTGCCAGTCGCTTGCTGGCCTCGCTCGACAGCGACGCCTTGATCGTACCGCCGGCTGGCTGAGGCTAGGGTTTGTACGAAAAGTCGCCGAGCGAAGGTCAGGCGATACCGATGGCGGCCCCACAAAAACGGGTGAGGAACGGACTGGGCTCGCATCAGAGTTTACGAGCTGTAAATGAGCATTCCGAACCCGTTTTTAACGAAGCATCACCGAGCGCAGGCACTTTTCGTACAGAGCCTAGGCCGCTGCGGCCGGTTGCGCCTCGACCGCATCCAGCTGCAGCGCGCTAGCGATGATGGCCTGGCTGTGCCGGGCCAGTTCGTTGCGGCTGCGTGATTCGCTGGGGATCGGTGCGAGCAGGCGGATCTCGACCTCGCAGGCCGAGCTCGAGAGCAGGCGCAGCAGATGCGAGAGCATGTCGTCGTCGCCCACGAACGGCGCCACCGGACAGGGTTGGCCATCGCGCAAATAACGGATGGCCACCGGTTGCAGCGCCACGCCGCTGTCGATGGCGCTGCTCAGCAGGCGACCGTGAAAGGTGCGCAGGGCCAGGCCGTCAGTGGTGGTGCCTTCGGGAAAGATCAGCAGGTGATGGCCCTGCTGCAGGTGGCGGGTGAGCTGCTGGCTCACCTGGCTGCTGTCGCCTGCACCGCGGCGGATGAATAGCGTGCCACCCTTGTGTGCCAGCCAGCCGGCCAGCGGCCAGCCGCGTACTTCCGCCTTGGACAGAAAGGACAGCGGCTGCAGAGCGCCCAGCAGCGGAATGTCGGTCCATGACACGTGGTTGGCGACCCACAGCATCGGTTGCGTGGGCAGCTCGCCCTCCACCCGTACGCGAAACGGCAGGGCGCCGCCCAGGCGTGCCAGGAACCAGCGGGTCAGGCGTTGGCGCAGCGGCATCAGGTCGTGCCGAACTACACGCTCGAACAGGCTGACGATGCCGGCCAGCAGGGCGCCGAAGGCGATTACCAGGGCCAGGTGGGCGAGGCGCAGGGACAGACGCAGTTTGGCCATTGAGGCCTCCGCTTGAGAACGAGTGCCAGCATTATCCACGGGCAGCGCCGTTTGGCCATTATCGTGATTCATGCCGGCCTGTAGGGGCGAGCTCCTACAGGCCGGGTTTCAGACTGCCGCCTTGAAGTGCCGGGCGTAGCGTGGGCACAGCTCGTCGCGCTTGAGCAGGATGAACACGTCGGCCACCTGGAAATCCTTGTCCCAGCAGGGTTCACCGCAGATCTTCGCGCCCAGGCGCATGTAGGCCTTGAGCAGCGGCGGCATTTCGGCGATGACGTTGCCCGGCAGGTCCAGCTGCGGCAGTGGGTGTTTCGGCTCGGCACGCAGATGCTCGGTGCACAGGTAGCGTTCACGCAGGCGCTGCATGACTGCATGGGCCTGGATGCCGCCGTCCTGCATGGAGATGCTGGCGCAGCCCATCAGGTAGCGGTAGCCGCCTTCGTTGAGCACCTCGGCCAGCTCGCCCCAGAGTACGGCGATGGTGGCGCCGTTGCGGTAGGCGACATCGACGCAGGTGCGGCCGATCTCCAGCACTGGGCCTTCGAGACCGGCAAGGCCGTGCAGGGCGAATTCCTCTTCGCTGTAGTAGCGGCCAAGACCGGCAGCCGCCTGGTGGTCGAGCAGGCGGGTGGTGGCCACCAGCTCGCCGCTTTCCAGGTCACGTACGCCGATATGGCGGCAGTGAATGTCGTAGTCGTCCATGTCCAGACCCAATTCGGCGCCGTTGAGCTTGGCGTCGAATTCCGCGCTGAATACGCGGTAGCGCAAGGCCTGCGCTTCACGCAGGGCGGCGGGGCCTTGCAGGCGTTCGGCCTGCAGTCGGCGAGCGGTTTGAGTCATGCCAGATCCTCCGTGTGCCGGCTGGATGCTTGCAGCCGGTCGATCTTGTTGGGCAAGCTCAGGCTAGGTAGCTGCGGTGTCACCACCGTGAAGCTTTTTTGATGCTTATGTGACAGCAGCTCAGATGCTGCTGCGAGGAGCCGATGCGATGCCTTGGTCGAGCCTGTTTCAGCCTATCGAGCGCCTGACTGCCGAGGCGGGGTTGGAGGACTGGTACGCTCGCCTGCTGGCGCGTCTGGGCGGCACGCCACAGCCCTTCGAGCTGGCGCTGGTGGGCGGTTTGCAGGCGGCCACGCCTGGGCTGGCCTTTCTCGCGGGTTACCAGGCGGCGCTGCGTGTGCTTTGGCCGGCGGCGCCCTGGACGGCCGGCGCGCTGTGTGTGACGGAGAACCGCAGCACCCGCCCGGCGGACATGAACACGCGTATAGACGGTCTGCACATCGTGGGTCGCAAGGATTTTGTCACCGCTGCTGAATGCGCCGACTGGCTACTGGTAGCTGCGCGCGAAGAGGGCGAAGGGCAGGCACCGCGTCTAGCTCTCGGTGTGGTGCGCCAGGGCGCACCCGGCGTGCGCATCGAGCCGCTGCCAGCCTTGCCGCTGATGCCGGATATCGGCCATGCCCGTTTGCATCTGGATCAGGCGCAGGGCGAGCGCTTGGCAGGCGATGGCTGGGACGACTACGTCAAACCCTTTCGTACGCTGGAAGACGCGCACGTCCTCGCGGCAGTGGCGGCCTGGCTGTTCGGTGTGGGCCGCGAAAGCGCCTGGCCCGAATCCCTGCTATTGCGTTTGCAGGCACTGTTGGCAGGCTGCGCCGAGGTGGCGCGGCAAGCGCCCAATGCTGCAACTACTCATCTGCTGCTCGCCGGCCTGTTCGCCCAACAGCAGGCGCTGGCTGGTGAATTGGATGACGCTTTCGCCACGGGGCCTACGCACTGGGCCGCGCTGTGGCAGCGCGACACGGGTTTGCGGCGCATTGCCGCGGCGGCGCGCAGCAAACGCCTGGAGAAAGCGCGGCAGATTGTCGCCGGCTCTTGATCCATATCAGTACCCTCTCGGCAGTGTGCGCATAAGGTTGCCTCGCGATTCATCTACGAGGTTTCCATGCGCCGCGAGCCCATCGTGCTGTTCGATAACGGCAGCCACCAATGCCTGATGTTCGATGACCTGGTCAGCGGCGAAGGCGTGCAGTCCAACCAGTTCCTGATCACCGACAACGAGCAGTACCTGCTGCTCGATCCAGGTGGCGACCTGACCTACACGCCGCTGTCGCTGGAGCTGTCCAAGCACATTCCGGTGCAGGACCTGACCTACATCTTCGCCTCGCACCAGGACCCGGACATCATCGCCTCGCTCGACAAGTGGCTGCTGCACACCCGTGCGCGGGTGATCTGCTCCAAGCTGTGGGCGCGCTTTCTACCGCACCTGACCGCCAACTACCTGGTGCTGAGCCGCGGCATCAATACCTTCGACCGCATCATCGCGCTGCCGGATCGTGGCCAGAGCATCCCGCTGGGCAAGTGCTCGCTCAAAGCCGTGCCAGCGCACTTCCTGCACTCGGTGGGCAACTTCCAGGTCTATGACCCGGTGAGCAAGATCCTCTTCTCCGGCGACATGGGCGCTTCGCTGGTGGATGACGCCACGCCGGTGCGCGACTTCGTCAACCATGTGCCGAACATGGAAGGGTTCCACCGGCGTTACATGGCTGGTAACAAGGCCTGCCGCCTGTGGGCGGCGATGGTGCGGCAGATGGACGTGGCGATGATCGTGCCGCAACATGGCCGGCCCTTCGTCGGCCCGGAAATGATCAGCGCTTTTCTTTACTGGATCGAGAACCTCGAATGCGGTCTCGACCTGATGGGGCCTGAGGATTACCAACTGCCCAAATGAAGGTCTGAGATGGCGTTTTCGTCGCTTCAAGCCTTCATCATCGCCGTGCTAGGGTGCGCCACGATTTCTGATCGAGGCCGCCCATGCCCACTTCCTTGCTTCGTCGACTGAGCCTGGCGCTCGGTTTCAGCCTGGCTGCCAGCACCGCCGCGGCGGAAAGCTGGCCGCAACCCGACTGGCAGAGCCAACCCGCACCACCGTCCGCCGCCATCGCCGAGCTCGAGGCCTATGCCTTTGCCCCGCGCGACGATGTCGAACGCAAGGGCGTGCGTACCGATGCGCTACTGGTGATCCGCGATGGGCAGATCGTCTACGAACGCTACGCCGAGCCGACCACCGCGCAGACGCCGCACCTCTCCTGGTCGATGGCCAAGAGCCTGCTCGCCACCACCCTCGGTGTGGCCTATGGCGAGGGGCGCTTCAAGCTCGATGCACCGGTGGCGCAGTACTACCCGCCGATGGCGGACCACCCGCAGATCAAGATCGGTCACCTGCTCAACTGGGCCTCGGGCCTGGCCTGGCATGAGGACTACGAGTACGCGCCGCTGAAATCCTCGGTGGTGGCCATGCTCTATACCCGTGGTCGCGACGACATGGCTGCGTTCACCGCCGCACATGAGGCCGATGCCGCGCCGGGAACGCGCTTTCGTTATTCCAGCGGCGACAGCAACCTGCTGGCTGCCGCGTTGCGCGGCATGGTCGGCGAGCAGGCTTACGCCGACTATCCCTGGACGGCATTGTTCGAGCCGCTGGGTATCAGCAGCGCGACCTGGGAGCGCGATGCCAGCGGCACCTTCATCTCCTCGTCCTACGCTTACATGACCGCGCGTGACCTGGCCCGTGTCGGCCTGCTGATGCAGCGCGGTGGCCGTTGGGGTGAGCGCCAGTTGCTGCCGGCAGCCTGGGTCGATTTTGTCGCCACGCCCTTCGCCGGCTATCAGCCACAGGGCTTCGCGCCTGGCGACGCGGTGCCGGGCGGGCACTGGTGGCTCAACGCTGAACTGCCGGGTAGCACGCGGCCCTGGCCGGATGCGCCGTCCGATACCATCGCCGCGCTCGGACATTGGGGCCAAGGCCTGTACGTGATGCCGCAGGAGAACCTGGTGGTGGTGCGTTACGCCGATGACCGCGACGGCGGCTTCCAGCACAACGAGCTGCTCAAGCGCGTGCAGGCGGCCTTCGCCGCGGAGGTGCAGCCATGATCCGTCGTCACCCGATTCTCAGTGTGCTGGCGCTGCTGCTGGTCCTACTGCTGGCCTGGGCCTGGCCGAACCGCGTTTACCTGCAAGCGTTTCCGGACATCATCGGCGCCTACACGGCCAAGGAATACTGCTCCTGCCGTTATGTCAGCGGTAACCCGGCGGCCTACTGTGAAGGCTATGTCGCGCTGTACGTGCCGATCAGCAGTCTGCTCGATGACGAAAGCGCCAAACGTGTGACCGCCAGTGGCCTCGGCCGCACCCACAGCGCCGCCTGGCTGGGTGAGCGGCAGGGCTGTCAGTTGCTGCCGAACGAGTAGAACTGGGCCAGCGTTGGGCTTTGCAAGGCCTGCGCTGGCGACTATCGTTGCCGCCTGGTCATGCCGTTTTCCGAGTCCCCATGCGCCGTTCGCTTTTCGCCCTGCTGCTTGCTGCCGCCTTGCCCGTCCATGCCGACTGGTACCTGGATAACGAGTCCTCGCGGCTGTCGTTCATTTCCACTCACTCTGGCAGTCAGTCGGAGGTGCATCGCTTCCTTACCCTGCACGGGCAGATCGCCGCCGATGGGCGTGCGCGCCTGCGGGTGGATCTGGATTCTGTAAGCACCGGTATCGCGCTGCGCGATGAGCGCCTGCGGGCCATGCTGTTCGATACCTCGCGTCTGCCCGAGGCGCGCATCAGCGCTCAGGTCAACCTGCCACAACTCACCGACCTGGCGCCCGGCGCGCAGCTGGAACTGCGTCTGCCTCTGCAATTGACCCTCAACGAGCACAGCCGCGAGCTGAACAGCGAGCTGCTGGTGACTCGCCTGGATGATCGCCGCTTTCAGGTGGTGACCTTGGCTCCGCTGGTGTTGCACGCCGAAGACTTCGCCCTGGCCAGTGGCGTCGAGGCGCTGCGCAAGGTCGCCGAACTGCCGGCCATCAGCCTCTCGGTGCCGGTGGGCGCCGTGCTGATATTCACGGCGCGTTGAGCGTGCATAAGCGCGGCCGCATCTTTCCCTGGCGGGGCGGCAATCGCTTCGAATTGCTGCTGGACGGGCCGGCGTTCTTCCCACGCATGCTGGCGGCCATCGAGGGCGCGCAGCAGCAGGTGGAAATCGAGCTTTATCTGATCGAGGATGGCCGCTGCAGTGAGCGCCTGGTCGATGCCCTGTGCCGGGCGGCCGAGCGTGGCGTGGCGGTGCGCGGCCTGTTCGATGCCTATGGTGCGGCGGGGCTGGGTGCTGCGCTGCGTGAGCGGATGACGGCCGCGGGCGTGCAGCTGCGCTGGTACAACCCGGTGCGCTGGCGGCGTGGCATCCGCAACTTTCACCGCGACCACCGCAAGCTGCTGCTGGTGGACCAATGCCTGGCTTACGTCGGCGGCACCGGCTCCACCGACGAGTTCTGGCTGCCAGACGAGCCCCGCAGCCCCTGGCACGAAGTCATGGTGGAAATGGAAGGGCCGCTGGTGGGCGACTGGCAGCAGTTGTTCGAGCAACTCTGGCTGGCGCGCTTTTCCTGGCGCCCCAGTCATCAGCCGGCCGCGCTGAGCCTGCCCGAATGCCCGCCAGCAGGGATTGGCCTGGGGCGTGTGGCCTATGCCGACGCGGCGCAGCACCGCGCCATCCTGCTGTCGCTGCTACGTGCCTTGCGCGGGGCCAAGCAGCGGGTCTGGCTGGCCACGCCGTACTTCCTGCCGACCTGGAAACTCCGCCGTGCCCTGCGCCGCGCCGCGGCCCGTGGCGTCGAAGTGCGCCTGTTGCTGGCCGGGCGCCACACTGACCATCCTCCAGTGCGTTTTGCTGGCCAGCGCTACTATCCCAAGTTGCTCAGGGCTGGGGTGCGTATCTTCGAATACCAGCCGCGTTTCCTGCACCTGAAGATGGTACTGGTGGACGACTGGGTTAGCGTCGGTTCGTGCAACTTCGACCACTGGAACCTGCGCTTCAACCTCGACGCCAACGTCGAGGCGCTCGACCCGGACTTTACCCAGGCCGTGACGGCCAGCTTCATCGAGGACTTTGGCGTCAGCCGCGAAATCACCCTCGACGACTGGCGTCAGCGCCCCTGGTGGCGTCGTGCGCAACAGCGGTTGTGGGGCTGGCTGGACCGGCTGGCGGTGAATCTGATGGATCGTTGGAAGTGAAGCCATTGCAGGGAGCGCTATGACGGCCTAAAGCAATTTTTTATCGCTTTAGGCCGTGCACCCTGTCCGCTCCGAACCGTTTGGCTGAAGGCGCCATCGGTATCACCTGACGTTCGCTCGACCACTTCCTGCAGAGCTACTGGTCGTTGTCGATCAATTGGAGGTGCCCAGGTAAGGGCTGCGAAGGCGTTCGATGGTGCCGTCCTGACGCATTGCGTCCAGCGATGTTTGCAGACGCTGAATGACCTCGTCAGGCGTTTCCAGATTGAAGGCGAGGTACTGCGAGGTTCCCGTTTCTGCGACAAACACGACGTGTAGGCCTGTTACTCCCTCTTGCGCTGCGAAGTAGCGGAACACGGGGTCATTGGTCGCCCACAGGTCTATCTTGTCATCGATGAGTTTGCCAGCGTTTATTTGGTCGCGTAGCGACGACTCGAAGGGGATGCTGTTGTTCTCCAAAAATTGCCCGGTAGAAGAGGCCTTGTATGCCCCAATCTTGTATTGCTTGGCTTCTTCCAGCGTCTTGATGTCGAACGTTTTTCCGGGGGCTGCGACCAGAACACGCTCGGTCGAGGAGAGCGGCCCGACCCATTTGAACAGCGGGTCACGTGCGGTAGAACGAGTGGTTGAGAAGATGGCGTAGTTGGGTTTTTCCAGCGTCAGTTTGTAAATCCGGTCCCACGGGAAACGCAGGCTGAGGTTGTACTGAATTTTCGCACGCTTGAACATTTCGCGAATGATATCGGTGTTCATACCTTCGACATTTTCATCGCGCGCGAAATTCTTACCGTCAGTGGCCATGTTGAATGGAGGGAAGTTCTCTGTGAGCAGTACAACTCTGTAGTAGTCCGGCAACTCTGCCTTGGCACCCAGGGCGGTAAGCATCAGCACTGCGGAAAAGAGTAGGAGGAAGGTTTTTTTCATGGCGAACTCCTGAGTGGTGTACTCATGCGTCATCGTGAAGTTGTTTTTGACCAGCTCTTTTTATTACGCCTGCAAAAGCGGCACGTTGACTCGTGTTGGCGGTATGCAGGAAACGGTTCATGCCTGACAGCAAACGTTAGGCAATATGTGTGCCCACGGCGAATAGGTCCTTGCGTCCCGACCTTACGCTAAAACCTGTTGGGTTGTTCACAGGGCCCAGCCCATCTTGTGCCTGATAAGGCGTCATTCACCCAATCGAGGTCGGCCCGTACGCGCCCGTGTCAGGGCGTCATTCATCCTTTCGGGCGACAGGTGAAATCCCTCCTTGGTGCGCTTATCCGAGGTGTGGTCGCTGCGTAGGGTTTCCTGCAGTTGCACCCCACTTCAGGAGACCCGCATGACAAGAACAACAGGGCCCGGACTATTCCAGCCGCACACCTTGGCTTTGGCCGTCGCCGTCGGTTTCGCCGCCCCGGCGCAGGCCGTCAATTTCAATATCGGTGAGATCGAAGGGCAGTTCGACAGCTCGCTGTCGGTCGGTGCCAGTTGGTCGATGCGCAGTCCGGATCGCGATCTGATCGGCCCTAACAACGGTGGCCAGGGTCAGGCGCAGACTGGCGATGACGGCCGCTTGAATTTCAAGAAGGGCGAGACCTTCTCGAAGATCTTCAAGGGCATCCATGACCTCGAACTGAAGTACCGCGATACCGGCGTCTTCGTGCGCGGCAAGTACTGGTACGACTTCGAGCTGAAGGATGAGAGCCGCCGCTTCAAGGACATCGACGACCACAACCGCAAGGAGGGCGCCAAGTCCTCGGGGGCGGAAATTCTCGATGCCTTCGTCTACCACAACTACGCCATCGGTGATCTGCCCGGCACGGTACGGGCCGGCAAGCAGGTGGTGAGCTGGGGCGAGAGCACCTTCATCGGCAACAGCATCAACTCGATCAACCCCATCGATGTCGCCGCCTTCCGCCGTCCCGGCGCGGAAATCAAGGAAGGCCTGATTCCGGTGAACATGCTCTACCTGTCGCAGAGCCTGACCGACCGCCTGAGCATGGAGGCCTTCTACCAGCTGGAGTGGGACCAGACCATCATCGACAACTGCGGCACCTTCTTCTCCACCGCCGATGTGGCCGCAGACGGCTGCGACAGCGGCTATCACATCGGCTCGCCGGCCATCGCGCCGCTGCAGCCGGTGGCTGCAGCGTTCGGTCAGGGTTTCCGGGTCGACAGCGAAGGGGTGATCCTGCCGCGAGCTGGTGATCGGGATGCGCGTGACAGCGGTCAGTGGGGCCTAGCCCTGCGTTGGCTGGGCGACGAGACCGAGTACGGCCTGTACTTCATGAACTACCACAGCCGTACGCCCATCGTCAGCACGCAGAACGCCGGGCAGGCGACTCTGAATGCGCTGCCGGGGATCATCGGCACCGCCAACGGGATCGTGCCGGGCAGTGGCGCTGGTCTGGCGCAGAGCGTGATGCTTGGTAACGGTCGTTACTTCCTCGACTACCCCGAGGACATCCGTCTCTACGGCGCGAGCTTCTCCACCACGCTGCCTACCGGCACCGCGTGGAGCGGCGAGATCAGCTACCGGCCAAACTTGCCGCTGCAGATCAATACCACCGACATGACCCTGAGCTTGCTCAACCCTATCGCGCCGGGTACCTCGCCGGTCACCGCAGGCCCGGGTCAGGACAACGTCGGCTACCGGCGCAAGGAAGTGACCCAGGTGCAAACCACCTTCACCCATTTCTTCGATCAGGTCATGGGCGCCGGGCGCTTCACCCTGGTGGGCGAGATCGGCATGGCCCATGTCGGCGGCCTGGAAAGTCGCGAAGACCTGCGCTACGGCCGTGATTCGCTGTTCGGTGCCTACGGCTTCCGCGGCGATACCCATGGCTTCGTCACCAGCACCTCCTGGGGCTACCGCGTGCGCGGCATCTGGGAGTACAGCAACGTGTTCGCCGGCGTGAACCTCAAACCGAACATTTCCTGGTCGCACGACGTCGACGGCTACGGCCCCAACGGCCTGTTCAACGAGGGCGCCAAGGCCGTGAGCTTCGGCATCGACGCCGACTACCGCAACACCTACAGCGCCAGCCTGTCGTACACCGACTTCTTCGGCGGCAAGTACAACACCGCGGTCGACCGCGACTTCCTGGCGCTCAGCTTCGGCGTGAGCTTCTAGGCCATCAGGATCAGTTGAGGAATGCAGATGAATACAACCCTGAAGATGCTCGGCGCGCTGTCCCTGAGCCTGCTGGCCGGTAGCGTGCTGGCGGCGGTCAGCGAGCAGGAAGCAGCCAAGCTCGGTAACAGCCTGACCCCGCTGGGTGCGGAGATGGCCGGTAACAATGCTGGCACCATTCCGGCCTGGACCGGCGGCCTGGCCATTGATGCCGGGCAGGTCGACGCCCGCGGCTTTCTGAGTGACCCCTATGCCGGCGAGCAGCCGCTGTTCACCATCACCGCGCAAAACCTGGATCAGTACCGCGACCAGCTCACACCCGGCCAGTTGGCGATGTTCAAGCGCTATCCGGAAAGCTACCGCATGCCGGTCTACCCGACCCATCGCAGCTCGGCTGTGCCGGAGCGGATCTACGAGGCTGCCAGACGCAGCGCGCTGAATACCGGGCTGGTGGAGGGGGGCAACGGCCTGACCAATTTCAATGACAGCCGCTACTACGCCTTCCCGATCCCGCAGAACGGCCTGGAGGTGGTGTGGAACCACATCACCCGTTATCGCGGTGGCAACCTCAAGCGCAGCATCGTCCAGGCGTCGCCGCAGACCAATGGCGCCTACACCCTGGTGAACTTCGAGGACGAGGTCGCCTTCCCCGACAACGTTCCGGATATCGACCCGGCGAAGGCGGAGAACACCCTGCTGCTGTTCAAGCAGCGGGTCACGGCACCGTCGCGTCTGGCCGGCAACGTGCTGCTGGTGCACGACTCGCTCGACCAGGTGCGCGAACCGCGCATGGCGTGGATCTACAACGCCGGTCAGCGCCGTGTGCGCCGTGCGCCGCAGGTGGCGTACGACGGTCCTGGTACTGCCGCCGACGGCCTGCGCACCACCGACAACTTCGACATGTTCAGCGGTGCGCCGGATCGTTACGACTGGAAGCTGGTGGGCAAGCGTGAGGCGTTTATTCCCTACAACAACTTCCGTCTGGCCTCGCCGCAGGTGAAGTACAGCGACATCCTCAAGGCAGGCCATATCAATCAGGATCTGGCGCGCTACGAGCTGCACCGGGTCTGGGAGGTGGAAGCCACGCTGAAGAGCGGTGAGCGCAACATCTACGCCAAGCGGCGCTTCTTCGTCGACGAGGACTCCTGGCAGATCGCTCTGTCCGAGCATTACGACGGCCGTGGTCAGCTCTGGCGTGTGGGTGAGGCGCTGTTGTTCCAGCAGTACGACAAGCAGGTGCCGGTGTACGCGCTGGAAGCCCTCTACGACGTAATCGCTGGCCGCTACATCGCCATCGGCATGGCCAACGAGGAGCGTACCGCGGTGCAGTACGGCACCCAGGCTTCGGCCAAGGACTTCACCCCGGCCGCGCTGCGTAACGCCGGCGTTCGCTGACCCGGTAGCAGTCTGAACAAGCCGGTGGCGCCCGCGTGCCACCGGCTTTTTTCTGCCTGCTTCTCTCACGTGAATCTCACGCCATAAGCGTCAAGGGGTGGTCGTGAGTGGTGAGCGGGGTACCATCGCCGGGTGGTTCAACAATGACAAGCAGAGAGAACCGCTGCCATGCCGACCCTCGCCATCGCCCGTCCGAGTGCGCTGCAGGTACAACCTGCCGATCTACCACGGCTGCCACCGTGCGTCGTTTCCCGTCCCGTCCTGCTGCAGCGTCTGCTCGCCAGCGAGTCGCGTCTGCGTCTGCTGTGCGCGCCTGCCGGAACCGGCAAGAGCGTGCTGCTCGATCTGGCGGGGCGCAGCCTGACGCCAGCGCAGTTATGCAAGCGACTGGCGGTTGTCTTGCAACTGCCGAACGATGATGCCAACGAAGTAGGGCTGATCGAGCGGTTGCACGAGCGTGCGGGGCGCTTGTGGGTCTTTATCGATGACTACCCGCGACAGGCCGACGAGGCGCTCGACGCCTGCCTCGACCGCTTGTTCGCCGCGGCGCCGGCTCAGGTCACCTGGTGGGTCGCCAGCCGCCGAACGCCAGCCTGGAACCTGCCACGCCTGCTGCTCCAGGGCGATCTGCTGGAGCTCAAGGGCGAAGAGTTGGCGCTGGATGAATCGGCGCTGAGCGAGCTTCTCGCCGCGCTGCAGATCGAGCTGGTCGATGATCTTCGGCAGACGTTGCTCGCACACAGCGAGGGCTGGCTGGCGGCGATTCGTCTGCTGCTACTCGATGCCGACGAGGACGCGCTGCGCCAGCGTTTGCAGGATGGCTGTCCGGTGCTGCGCGATTACGTGCAGCGTGAGGTACTAGCCGATCTGGACGAAGAGCTGCGCAGCGATCTGCATGCACTGGCCTTGCTACCACGTTTCTCCCTGTCGCTCTGTGAGCACCTGCTGGAGGGGCGTGCTACCGAGCTGTTGAGTGAGCTGCAGCGGCGTCAGCTGTTCGTGCGCAGTCTCGACAGCAGCGGCACCTGGTTCCGGATGTGGCGACCGCTGGCCGAAGTACTGCGGCGCTTGCCGGGGGCACCGGCGCCGGCTCCGATCCATGTGCGGGCCTGCCAGTGGTTCGCTCAGCATGGCGACATCCGTGAGGCGGTCGAGCATGCCTTGCAGGCGGGTCAGGTCGAGGTCGCGGTCAACTATCTGCAGCGCTTCGATCAGGAGCAGTTGCTGCAGGGTCATTCGGTAGCGCAACTGCTGCAATGGCGCGAGGAACTGCCGGACTGGTTGTTCGCCAGCTCGCCGCGTCTGATCGTGCTGCAGGCCTGGGCGCTGATCATCTGCGCCCGATTCGACGAGGCCAGTGCCTGCATCAAGGGGCTGGCGCATTTCATGCCGCAACCCGATGCTCGGCGCCAGCGCAAGTTGATCGCCCATTGGCAGGCACTGACGGGCGTGCTGGCGCGTCAGTGCGGACGGCGCGATGCCCGCTTGCACTGCCAGGAAGCGCTGCAGATGCTGGACGAGGGCAGTTGGTCGCAGCGCGTGCTCTGTTATCAGGCGCTGGCCCAGCAGCATATGGCCGAGCACGCCCTGGATCAGGCCAAGCAGGCGCTGGATCAGGGGCTGCGCCTGGCGCGACTGCATGGCAGTTTGATTTTCGAAGCCCTGATCAATACCGATCACTGCCTGCTGCTGAAAATGCGCGGTGAGGCCGGGCGTGCGGCCGAACTGGCCGAGCAGTCGCTGGCACTGCTGCGTGAAGGCTTCAGCCATAGCCCGGTGGTTGCCCGTCTGCTGCTGGTGCGGGCCAGCCTGCTGGCGCGCCAGGGCCTGGACGAGGCGGCGCAGCAGGCGTATCGCCAGGGGCTGCAGGAAGCCGAACATTGCGAGGATGCCTACATCATTTCCGGCTACCTGGGATTGCTGGAGCTGGCCGAGAGCCGTGGTGATCTTGAAGAAGCGCATCAGTGGTTGCAGAAAGCCGAGCGGGCCATGCAGTGGTCGCATGTGCCGGAAGTGCGTTACCGCTCGGTTTTGCGGCTGCAGGCGGGGCGTCTGCTGCTGCGTCAGGGACAAACCGGGCGCGCGCGCGAGTTGTTCGCCCAGACCCTGCAGCATTTGCAGCAGCGCCAGCAGCTGGCGCCGTCCGAGTTCTATGACTTGCTGCCGCGTCTGCGCCATTGTCTGGCGATCAGTGACCTGCTGCTCGGTCATCAGGCGGCTGCCGAGCATGCGCTGCGCCTGTTGCTGGACGAAAGCCAGCTCGCCGGACATCGCAGCCTTGCCTGTGAGTGCCGGGTCAGCCTGGCCGAAGCGCTGCTGGTACAGGGCCAGGTGGAACAGGCCGATGCCCTGTTGCAGCAGGCCATCGGCGAGGCGCGGCAACTGCGCCTGCTGCGACCCTTGCAGGAGTTGCAGCAGCGCCAGGCGCAATGGCTCGAACGCCTGCTGCCGGGGGAGGCCGGGCAGAGCCTGCATCAGCGGCTGTTCGAGCCGGCTCCGCGTTTGGACGAACCTGCCAGTGCCGGTACCGCGCTGCTCAGCTCGCGTGAGCTGGCAGTGCTGCAGTTGATTGCGCAGGGTTATTCCAATCAGGAAATCGCCGATCGTCTGTTCATCTCGCTGCACACGGTCAAGACCCATGCGCGGCGGATCAACGTCAAGCTCGGTGTGCAAAGACGCACCCAGGCCGTGGCGATGGCCAAGGCGCAGGGGCTGATGGGGGATTGATCGGGCGATGGCCGCATGGGGCGGTGCCCGCTCTGTCAGGAGGCGAGCTCTGTGGGCCGCTGCTGGTGGGCTGAAGCCCACCCTACAAGAGGCGATCTCCGCCCGGCCCTCCCTACAGATTGAAGCTCACCCCAGGGCCGGTTGGCTGCCTGATAGTGGTGCAGGTCAGCTCGTAGGGTGGGCTTTAGCCCACCTGGGTTGGTCAGCGTGGGCCGAAGCGGATCGCCGCCCAGCCCACCCTGCAAGGCCTAGCTGCCTGGTCAGCCGAGGAAGTAGAACGCGCCGCAGATCACCACGCCCGAGTACAGCAGCATGATCAGGCAGTAGCCCATGATGTCGCGGGCGCCAAGGCCAACGATGCCGAGCAGCGGCAGCGCCCAGAATGGCTGGATCATGTTGGTCCAGGCGTCACCCCAGGCAATGGCCATGGCGGTAACGGTCGGCGAAACGCCCAGAGCCTGCGCGGCTGGCAGCATGATCGGACCTTGCACGGCCCACTGGCCGCCACCGGACGGGACGAACACGTTGACCACACCGGCGCTGAGGAAGGCCAGCAGCGGGAAGGTGTCGGCCGATGACCAGGAAATGAACGCTTCGGTGATCTGCCGGCCGAGGGAGATGCCGTCGGCGTTGGCGCCCATCATCATGCCCATGATCCCGGCATAGAAGGGGAACAGCAGGACGATGCCACCGATGCCGCGCACGCTCTCGTCCACCGCACGCATGTAGCGCTCCGGTGTGCCGTGCATCAGCAGGCCGCTGAACAGGAAGATGGCGATGACCACGTCCAGGCCAAGCACGAAGCCCTTGCTGGCGAAGTGGTTGAACAGGTAGATACCGGCCATGGCCACCAGTGCCAGACCGAGGATGCGGCTATCGTCCAGGCGCTGCGCCGGGGTTTCACGGGACGGCAGTTCCGCACGCGATTCCACCAGTTTGGCCGGGTCGGCGACCTTGGCACCCTGACGCGGGTGCATGGCGCGGTTGAGCAGCGGCAGGCCGATCACCAGGAGCGCGACGATGGTCAGGTTGAGGGTGCTGAACAGGGTTTCGGTGATGCTTACCGGGTCGGTCAGTACGCCTGCAGTGATGCGCGCCAGATCCGGGCCGCCGGTGGCCAGGGAGAGCGGCACCGAACCGGCCAGGCCGCCGTGCCAGACCAGGAAGCCCGAGTAGGCCGACGCCACCAGCAGCGGGTAATCGACGCCATCGACCTTGCGTGCCAGGGCGCGAGCGAACACCGCGCCGATCACCAGGCCAAAACCCCAGTTCACCCAGCAGCCGACCAGTGCCACCAGGGTGACCATGATGATTGCCTGACCGGGGGTGCGGGCCATACCGGCCAGGCGGTCGAGTTGGCGGTTGATGATCGGTGCGCTGGCCAGTGCATGGCCGGTGACGAAGATCAGTGACATCTGCATGGCGAAACCGAGCAGTGTCCAGAAGCCGCCGCTCCAGTGCTGCACCATGGCCGGTAGCGATTGGCCGGTGGAGAAGATACCAGCCAGTAGAACTCCCAAGGTCAGGAGTGCAGAGAACACGAAGGGTGAGGGCAGGTACTTCTGTACCAGGCTCACGCTCATGCGAGTGAGGGTGTTGAACATGGATGACGCCTCTTTCTTATGGTTGTGTAAGGGCTTTAACCAGGCATTCGAGGTTGGATACGCCTGGATACTACAAAGCCCGGCCGAGGCCGAGCTGGTGGTTATGTTGATCCGTAGGGCGGGTGTAGCCTGCCAATTTCTCTGGCAGCGGGGTGCACCCGACCTACGGTTTCGCGCTTTATTCGCGTTCGATGGCCAGCGCCACGCCTTGACCGCCACCGATGCACAGGGTCGCCAGGCCTTTCTTGGCATCGCGACGGATCATCTCGTGCAACAGGCTGACCAGCACACGACAGCCCGAGGCGCCGATGGGGTGGCCGAGGGCGATGGCGCCGCCGTTGACGTTGACCTTGTCAGCGTCCCAACCCAGCTCCTGGCCGACGGACAGCGCTTGAGCGGCGAAGGCCTCGTTGGCTTCGATCAGATCCAGGTCGGCCAGGCTCCAGCCGGCCTTGTCCAGGCAACGGCGGGTAGCCGATACCGGGGCGATGCCCATGATCGCCGGATCGACACCGGCATTGGCATAGCCAGTGATCTTCGCCAGTACCGGCAGACCCAGCGCCCGCGCTTTGGCTGCGCTCATCAGCAGCACGGCAGCGGCACCGTCGTTGAGGCTGGAGGCGTTGCCGGCGGTGACGCTGCCGTCCTTCTTGAATGCGGGTTTGAGCTTGGCCAGGGATTCGGCGGTGGTACCGGCGCGTGGTTGTTCGTCACGGGCGAAGGCGACTGGGTCGCCCTTGCGCTGAGGAATCAGCACTGGAGTGATTTCAGCGTCGAAGCGACCGGCCTCGATGGCAGCCACGGCCTTTTGTTGCGATGCAGCAGCGAAGGCGTCCTGGGCTTCACGGCTGACGCCGTACTTGTCCACCAGATTCTCGGCGGTGATGCCCATGTGGTAGTCGTTGAAGGCATCCCACAGGCCGTCGACGATCATGCTGTCGAGCATCTGTGCGTGACCCATGCGCAGACCGGTGCGGGCTTTGGGCAGCACGTAGGGCGCCAGGCTCATGTTCTCCATGCCGCCGGCGATGATCACGTCGGCGTCGCCGCAGCGAATGGCCTGGGTGGCCAGGTGCAGGGCCTTGAGGCCCGAGCCGCAGACCTTGTTCAGGGTCATGGCCGGCACGGCATGCGGCAGGCCGGCGCGGATGGCGGCCTGGCGTGCGGGGTTCTGGCCGCTGCCTGCAGTGAGCACCTGGCCGAGGATCACTTCATCGACCTGGGCAGCGTCGAGGCCGGTCTGCTCCAGCAGGCGCTTGATGACGATGGCGCCGAGTTCCGGCGCGGGAATATCGGCCAGGCTGCCCTGGAAGCTGCCGATGGCGGTGCGGGTGGCGGCGACGATGACGACGTCTTGCATGGGAAATCCTCTGGGTGCGGTAGGACGGAACGCTTCGCGGATGAATCCGCTCCTACAGGGAGTGCAGCAGATAACACCAAATAAAAACACCCCGCAAAACGCCAGGCGTGGTGGCGTTCTGCAGGGCGGTAGACAACCTAGAACTGCATTTCCGGCACGTGCTCGGGGACGATCAGCTTACCGGCGGTCTTGGCGACGATTTCCTCGACGCTAACGCCCGGTGCACGCTCGCGCAGGACGAAGGCGTTGTTCTCGATCTCCAGGTAGGCCAGGTCGGTCAGCACCTTGCGAATGCAACCGCTGCCGGTCAGTGGCAGGCTGCAACGCTCGAGCAGTTTGGACTCGCCGTCCTTGGACGCGTGGGTCATGGTGACGATGATGTTGTCGGCGCCGGCCACCAGGTCCATGGCGCCGCCCATGCCTTTGACCAGCTTGCCGGGGATCATCCAGGACGCGATGTTGCCGTGCACATCCACCTCGAAGGCGCCGAGCACGGTCAGATCGACATGGCCGCCACGGATCATGGCGAAGGATTGCGACGAGTCGAAGATGGCCGCGCCCTTGATTGCGGTGACGGTCTGCTTGCCGGCGTTGATCATGTCGGCGTCCACTTCGTCCTCAGTGGGGAAGGCGCCCATGCCGAGCAGGCCGTTCTCCGACTGCAGCATCACCTGCATGCCCTCGGGCACGTAGTTGGCCACCAGGGTGGGGATGCCGATGCCGAGGTTGACGTAGAAGCCGTCCTGCAATTCGCGGGCGACGCGCTGGGCCATTTGTTCACGGGTCAGTGCCATGCTGGTCTCTCCTCAGGCGCGCAGGGTGCGTTTTTCGATGCGTTTCTCGAAGCTGCCGCAGATCAGCCGGTCGACGTAGATGCCGGGGGTGTGAATCTGCGTGGGGTCGAGTTCACCGGGCTCGACGATCTCTTCGACCTCGACCACGGTGATGCGCCCGGCGGTGGCGACCACCGGGTTGAAGTTCTGCGCGGTGTGGCGGTAGACCACGTTACCGAAGTGGTCGGCCTTCCAGCCTTTGACGATGGCGAAGTCGCCGGTGATGGCCGGTTCGAGGATGTAATGACGGCCATCGATCTCGCGCGCTTCCTTGCCTTCGGCGACCGGGGTGCCGTAGCCGGTGGCGGTGAAGAACGCGGGGATGCCGGCGCCGCCAGCGCGCAACTTCTCGGCCAGGGTGCCTTGCGGGGTCAGTTCGACTTCCAGCTCGCCGGAGAGCAGTTGCTGCTCGAAAAGGGCGTTCTCGCCGACGTAGGAGGCGATCATCTTGCGAATCTGCCGGTCTTCCAGCAGCACGCCGAGGCCGAAGCCGTCGACGCCGCAGTTGTTGGACACCACGGTCAGATCGCGCACGCCGCGACGGCGGATCTCGGCGATCAGGTTCTCGGGGATGCCACACAGGCCGAAACCGCCGGCCAGCACGGTCATGCCGTCCTGCAGGCCGTCCAGGGCTTCTGCATAGCTGCCGACGCGTTTGTCGAGTCCGCTCATTCGAGGCTGCCTCTTTGTTGTTATCAGGAGTGAGGCCAAGCTTCTGCGCTGTAGGCTTATTTGTTAAGTTTGTTTTTCCTCTTGATTGATCAGGTAAATAAATCAATGACCGTCAAGCAGCTACGCGCCTTTCTCGCTGTGGCGCAGAGCCTGAGCTTCGCCCAGGCTTGCGAGCGCCTGCATCTGTCGCAGCCGGCGCTGAGCCTGGCGATCAAGAATCTGGAGCAATCGCTCGGCGGCCAGTTGCTGGTGCGCACCACCCGAAGCGTGGCGCTGACGCCGGAGGGCGAGACGCTGCTGCCGATTGCCGTGCGCCTGCTGGCGGACTGGGACAACGCCGAGGATCTATTGCACCAGCACTTCACCCTGCAGATGGGCAAGGTGGCGGTGGCGGCCATGCCGTCGTTCGCCGGCAACCGCTTACCGGCGGCGCTGCGCTCCTTCCGCGATGCCTACCCACGGGTCAACGTGGCGGTGCACGACGTGATCAACGAACAGGTGATGGAAATGGTGCGCGATGGTCGTGTCGAACTGGGCATCGCCTTCGAGCCAACGACACTGGATGGCTTGCAGTTCACACCCCTGTATGAGGACCGTTTCGTCGCCGTAGTGCCGGTCGCCAGCGAGTTGGCCGAACAGTCCGCGCTGACCTGGGCACAGCTGCTGGAACAACCCTTCATCACCCTGCAGCGGCCCTCGGCGGTGCGTTTGCTGCTGGAGGACAGCGTTACCGCCAGCCACGGCAAGCTACCGGTGGCGTTCGAGAGCCATCAGTTGGTCACGGTCGGGCGCATGGTCGCCGAGGGTCTCGGCGTCAGCGCTGTGCCGCAGCTGTGTCGGCAACAGATGGAAGAACTCGGCGCGCGCTGCCTGCCGCTCAGCGAGCCGAAGGTATCGCGCCGTATCGGCTTGCTGCACCAGGCTAGGCATCAGCTGTCCAGCGCGGCGCAGGCGTTAAGTGAGACCCTGCTTGGGATGGCTAGAACCGGATAAACCACTAACGAGTGAGTATATTTTTTAAGTATTAATCTGAGATTATTTATATATTTTTAATCTCGACTGGTTGTCTTTAGCATCTTCATGCCAGTTGCCTGGTAGCTAACAACAACAATGAATCGAGGCATAAAAATGATACGACCCACCTCGCGTCTGACCGCTCTTGTCGTAGCGGGCAGTTCCCTCGCCTTTCCCGTCGTCACCAGCGCCGCCTTCTTTGAGGACAGCAAGGCCACGGTCGAGCTACGCAACTTCTACATGAACCATGACTTTCGTCAGGATGGCGCCAGTCAGTCCAAGAGAGACGAGTGGGCGCAGGGCTTTCTGCTCAACTATCAGTCCGGCTTCACCGAAGGGCCGATAGGTTTCGGTGTTGATGCGTTGGGGCTGCTTGGTCTTAAGTTGGACTCCGGTCCCGATCGCCAGGGTACCGGCCTGCTGCCGAGTGGCGATGAGAAGGCACCGGATGACTACAGTCAGCTGGGGTTTACGGCCAAGGCTCGCGTATCCAAGAGCACGCTTCATGTTGGCACGCTGATTCCGAAGTTGCCGACCGTGCTACCCAGTGACTCTCGTTTGCTGCCGCAAACTTTTCGTGGTGCCCAGTTGCAGTCACGAGAAATCGATAGCCTGACCTTGGATTTCGGTCAGTTGACGCAGAACAGTCTGCGCAACACCAGTGCGTCTGAGGACATGCTGGTCGCCGGTAAAGGCATTCGTGGCGGGCAGGCCAGTGATGAATTCAACTTCGGCGGTGCCAGTTACAAATGGTCGAAGAACCTGACAACTGCCTACAACTACGGTCATCTGGATCAGAACTACAGACAGCACATCGTCAATCTGCGACATCGTTTGCCTATCATGGACGGGCATTCGTTCGACAGTGATATCCGTTATGCCCGCTCCACCAGCGACGGCAACAGCAATGTCGATAACACCGCTGTAGGTGTCAAGTTCACTTACAACCTCAATAGCCATTCATTCGCTGTCGCGTATCAGAAAATGAGCGGTGATACCGGTTTCCCGCATATCGAGGGAACCAACTCCTTCCTCGTCAACTACGTGATGATCTCGGCAGATTTTGCCAGCCCCGAGGAGCGCTCCTGGCAGGTGCGCTACGACTACGATTTCGCCGCGTTGGGGCTGCCTGGCCTGACGTTCATGACGCGCTATATCAGCGGCGACAACTTCCAACGGGCAGGAGGCCGCGAGGGCAAGGAATGGGAGCGCAACACCGACATTGGCTACGTGGTTCAGAACGGTCCGCTGAAGAACTTCGGCGTCAAGTGGCGTAACGGCACATACCGCAGCAATGGCGGCAATGATGTAGACCAAAACCGCCTGATCTTCAGCTACACCCTGCCGCTACTTTGATCCCTTTTCTACCTTATACCGGGCCCGCAAAGGCTCGGTGCATTCGCGAGGATTCATACATGAAAAACCGCAAGAGCCTGCTGCACCTGGCTATCATCACCGCGCTGTTTCTGCCGTTCAGCCTCCAGGCCGCCAACACCGCCGACGTCCCTTGCACCAGTACCGCCGAATGTGCCGCACAGGCTGCCAAGATTGGTGCAAGTACTGACAAGCGAGCCCTGAAGGGCGGTGCTTACGAAAGTCAGTTCGCCTGGATGAATCGCATCAACAAGGCTTCCATCGTCATGCTCACCGAAGAAGGTATCGTTAGTGCCCCACAGGGCAAGCGTATCGCCAGCGGCGTGCAGCATGTAGTCGATCAGGCTGGGCAGCCCGATGGCAAGCGCCCGAGTGACGTCTTGCAGGTCGAGAAGATCATGATCGACAAGATTGGGCCCGAAGCTTCGCTGATTCATTCCGGGCGCAGCCGGCAAGACATGTATGCGACTTATCGTCTGGCTGTGCTGCGTGCCCAGGTGTTGGACTTCAGTGATGGCCTCAACGGCGTGCGTGAGCGCCTGCTGAAAATCGCTGGTGATAATGTCGATACGCTGATCCCGGCCTATACCAATGGTGTACAGGCCATGCCGATCAGCTACGCGCACTATCTGCTGGCGTTCGAGGCGGCATTCCAGCGAGATGCCCAGCGTATTCAAGAGCTGTACCAGCGGCTCAACCTCAGCCCGATGGGCACGGCGGTCCTGGCCAATTCGGGGTGGCCGCTCAATCGCGAGCGCCTGGCCACCTTGCTCGGTTTCGATGGCGTACGCGAAAATTCACTGGATTCCAGTCAGGTATCGACGTTCGACATTCCTCTGGAGGCTGCCGGTATTGCATCCTCGTCGGCGATTCGTGTCGGTGCGCTGATTGGCGACATCCACACTCAGTACCATCAGACGCGTCCCTGGTTGCTGCTTGAAGAGGGCTCTACCTATAGCAGCAGCGCCATGCCGCAGAAACGTAACCCCGGTTTGCTGATGCGAACCCGCGAGTCGGCATCCGATGTCGTTGGTTTGGCGGGTGCCACGACGATCCGTGCCCACAATGTCACGACCGGGATGACCGATTACAAGATAGCGTTCGATGAGCTCGGTCTGTTCGAGTCGGCTACGCAGATGTTCAAGCGTCTGGATGCTGTGCTCGATGCTCTGGTAATCAATCCTGAGCGTGCCATGGAGGAGCTGGATAACGACTGGACAACCTCGATGGAGTTGGCCGACACCCTGGAGCGCGAGCACAAGGTGCCATTCCGCATTGGTCACAGCTTTGCTTCACTGATCGTCGGCGAGGCACGGAAAGACGGTTTGCTGCCGAAAAACTTCCCCTATGCCGATGCGCAGAGGCTCTATACCAAGGCTGCGCAGAAGTACAAATGGCAGGATCAGACGTTGCCGTTGAACGAGTCTGAGTTCCGCGCGACCCTCTCTCCTCGCACCATGGTAGAGACTCGCAAGGGCACGGGTGGTCCTCAGCCTGCGGAGGTCAAACGCATGTTGGCTGCTGCGCGGAAAAACCTGTCTGCTGATATGGGTTGGATGAGTGAGCGTCGCCAGCATCTGACTGAGGCCGAGCAGGTGCTGGACAAGGCTTTTAATCGTCTCGCACGGCCCTGATCACAGAGTGTGCTGAGCAAGCATCTACTCTGGTTGCCTGCGCTGCTATCGATGATTGGTAGCAGCGCTTCGCCATATCCCGATGTTTCTGAAGCCGCGCTTGCCCCGGTGTCGCGGGCCGAGCTGACGACGCATTTCATGCGTTTGCACACTGACCGCACGCTGTTCTCGGTATTGATAGCGGCCAGCGCAGACATCTACAACCTCCCCGAAGGCCTGAAACGGGTCGAGATTCTGGTGGGTGCCGGTTTCGAGGAAACCCGCGCCCCTTCGCCGGGCACACTTCTGCTTGTCCCTGTATTTCTGCATTCGGATGACCTACGGCTTCAGCCAGACATGCCGGCTTGGACCGCCGGAGGCTGGACCCGGGGCGAGCGTTCCACGCACGCCATGAAGGGCATTTCTGCTGTGTCGATTCTCGACGCTTTGCTGCGTTATCTCGATCAGGGATCGAGCTTCGCAGAGCTACGGGAGGTAGATCTCATTAGTCGTGGCTCAGAGGCCAAGCTGCTGCAGCTACTGATCCTGGAGCACATCAAGGAGCCTCCCCAGTTCACAAGGGGCTTTGAGCTGCGCTATCGGCTGGAGCAGCGTACTTCATCGCCCAATGAACATGAGTGACCGCCGCCGTCGTTGAGGCCTTCCCAGCATTTGCCGGGACTTTTCAGTATCCAGGGCACCGTTCCAGCGACTGATGAACAAGCAGGCCACGCAATTGCCCAGAACATTCGTCAGTGAGCGGCATTTCATCAGACGTTCAACGCCGATGAGGATGCCCAGCATTTCCAGGGGAGCGAACGGCAAGACGCTGAGTGTGGCAGTCAGAATGACGAAGGCTGAACCCGCGACACTGGTGGCTCCCAGCGAGGTGAACAGGCTGGTGCAGAGTAGCAGCAACATTTGCTCCACACTCAGCTCGTTCCCCGCCAATTGGCAGAGAAACACCATCGCTACGATCAGGTAGAGGTTTGAGCCGTTGAGATTGAAGCTGTAACCGCCGGTCAACACCAGGCGAGCGACCTGTCTATCGCAGCCAACTGCTTCGAGTTTATCCAGCAGCTTCGGCAGTGCTGCTACCGACGAGCCTGTCGCAGCGACCAGCAGCAGCTCCTCTTTGATGTAAAGGATCAAGCGCTGCAGACGCAACCCCGTCAGGCGCAGTATCAGTCCCAATATCAACGCGACATAGAGAAGGCTGGCCATATAGATGGTGATGACGAACTTCAACAGCGGGACAGCGGCCGTTGCGCCGTATTTGCCCAGGGTGAAAGCAATGGCGCCAAAAGCGGCTAGAGGAGCGAAGCGGACGATGCTGGACATCAATGCAAATATCATCGAGACGCCCTGGTCCAGCCGTCTCTGTAGTGGGGCGCCAGCAGCGCCGGAAAGTCCCAGCACGTAGCCACAGATCAGCGCGGCGAGCAGTACTTTAAGAATCAGGCTCTGCTCAAGCGTATGCAGCACCATACCGGGAAGTTGAGTAATAACGTCCGTATGGGTAACGCTTTCGGCCACTTGTGGTGAGTGAGAGTCGTTGCCAGGTTGTAGCGTCAGCGCCACCAAAAGCCCCGTGCTCAGTGAAAGCACAGAGACGAGTTGCCAGTAACCCAGCATCCTCAACGCCAGTTTTACGCTGCCTGGATAGCCGACTAGTTTGGCGACACTTGAGCAGAGCAGGATGAACATCACAAAAGGGGTCAGCCAGCCGATCACGCTGAGGAACAACTCGCTGAGTGGTTTCATCTGGATTGCCAGAGGCGGATTCCAGAGACCAAGGGTACCGCCGAGCAGAACGGCCAAAAGCAGTCGGGCAATACCGGAACGGGCCAGTCGCTGGATCATTGCATTCTGTTTTTTAGTTATTGTTGTCTGCTGTGTACAGAGGGTCATCCTAACCCATGGAGCGAGCAATTCGGTATTGTTCGGCCCTGCTGCCATTCTCCCTAACGGTGAACTGTCCCAATGGAGCTTCGTCACCTTCGTTACTTCGTCATGGTCGCTGAAGAGCGTCACTTCACTCGCGCTGCTGCGCGCTTGAACATGCAGCAGCCGCCCTTGAGTCAGCAGATTCGAACTCTGGAGCAGGAACTGGGATTCGAACTTTTCATCCGTCACGCCAAAGGCGTCGACCTGACAGTTGGCGGCGAAGTGTTTTTGCGTGAGGCGAAGGACATCCTCTTGCGCGTTCAGCAGGGAGGACTCAAGGCTGCACGCGCTGCACAGGGCATTGAAGGTACGTTGCGGCTGGGGTTCACCAGCTCCGCGGCGTCGCATCCGCTTATTCCCAAAATCATTCGCCGTTATCGTGAGGACTACCCGGGAGTGGATATCGCCCTGAACGAGGGCAGCGCCAGGGTGTTGACCGATAACGTGGTCAGCGAACGAGTCGATGTTGGAATCCTGCGTGCACCAGTGGCCGACCCTGCCGGCGTCGCCTATCACCGTCTGCTCAACGAAGAGCTGGTGCTCACCTTGCCGGTCGGGCATCGGCTGCTGGCGGGCAAGGGCGCGGTTTCGCTGAAGGATCTGGCTGGCGAACCGTTGATTCTGGTGCGCCGCCCCGGTGCGCCGGGGATGTACGCCAATTTCCTGCAAGCCTGTCGTAATGCTGGGTTCGAGCCGCATGTGGCGTTCGAGGTGGAGCGCATGCTGACCAACGTCAGCCTGGTGGCCGCTGGTGCCGGGGTTTCGGTGGTGCCGGCATCGATGCGCGGCTTCCACGAGCACAGTGTGGCTTATCGCTCGATTCGTGATGCCAAGCCGCGCCTGGTCGCGCCGATCACCCTGGTCTGCCGCGAGTTGCACCAGTCACCGCAGGTGGCCAACTTCATTGCCCTGGCTCGCGAGTTGGGCAGCGAGTACCGCAAGGAGCCGCACTAAGAACCTGTTCACGATCTCGCGAGCTAGAGCTAGGCAAGGCGAAGTCAGGCGAAAAAGCGCAGTTTACGAGTTGTAAATGAGCATTTTGACGGGGGCGCCCAGCTCGGGCTGGCGTTCCAGGCTGGTTTCAACGCAGCATGGCTGACGCGCAGCAGATCGTGAGCAGGTTCTGAGGGCTCAGCGTGTGCTGAGGCATTGCCAGTCCTCCTGAGTATCGACGTCCTGCAGCACACCAGGGTCGTCCAGTTCGACGATATGCACGACTTCGGCGTTCTGCTGCAGCACCGGCTTGGCGCCAGCATCGCCGCTCAGCGTCGCGAGTTGTGGCCAGAAATCGCGGCCGAACAGCACCGGATGGCCGCGCTTGCCCTGATAGCTGGGCAGCACGATGTTGTTCGCGCTGGAGTGGGCGATTAGGGTCTCCAGGCTGTCCCGATGTATCGACGGCATATCGGCTAGAAAGATCGCAACGGCATCAGCGTTGGATTCGGCCAGTAGTCGCTCGGCACCTGCCGCCAGGCTATGGCCCATGCCCTGGGCGGTGGCCGGGTTCTGCACGATACGCACACCCGTCGGCAGATCCAGCTCTGCTGGCGCTTCGTCCGGGCGTAGCACCAGCCAGACCTCTTCCAGCATCGAGCAGGGCAGTGCCAGGCTGGCGGCGAGCAATGAGCGACCGTCGGCGAGTTCCAGCCGGCGTTTGTCGGCGCCGAAGCGGCGGCTGTAGCCGGCCGCCAGCATCAGCGCTGCGACCCTGTGGGGTGGGCGCTCGCTGACCATGTTCAGCCGGCCAGCCCGGCTGCTTTGGCGCGCGCAGCGTGCAGCTTCTTGTAGCTGTCGATCAGGCGCAGGTGCTTGTCCAGGCCTTCGAGTTTCATGCTGGTCGGCGTCAGGCCATGGAAACGCACGCTGCCGTCCACCGAGCCGATCACTGCATCCATGCGCTCGTTGCCGAACATACGGCGCAGGTTGTGCTCGTAGTTGGCCAGTTCCAGCTCGTCGTCCAACTGGATCTCCAGCACGGCGTTGACCGCTTGATAGAACAGGCCGCGCTCGACGGTGTTGTCGTTGTACTGCAGGAAGGCCTCGACCAGCTCCTTGGCGTCGTCGTATTTCTTCAGCGCCAGGTTGATCAACAGCTTCAGCTCGAGGATAGTCAGTTGGCCCCACACCGTGTTGTCGTCGAACTCGACGCCGATCAGCGTGGTGATGTCGGTGTAGTCGTCGACCTCGGTGTTATTGAGGTTGCGCAGCAGCGACTTGAGCTCGCGATCGCTCAGGGCGTGCAGGTTGAGGATGTCCTTGCGAAACAGCAGCGCCTTGTTGGTGTTGTCCCAGATCAGGTCCTCGACCGGATAGATCTCCGAGTAGCCCGGCACCAGGATGCGGCAGGCGTTGGCGCCGAGGTCGTCATAGGTGGCCACGTAGACCTCCTTGCCCATGTCCTCGAGGATGGCGAACAGGGTCGCGGCTTCCTGCTCATTCGAGTCGCTGCCTTCGCCGGAGAAATCCCATTCGACGAATTCGAAGTCCGGCGTGGCGCCGAAGAAGCGCCAGGACACCACGCCGCTGGAGTCGATGAAGTGCTCGACGAAGTTGTTCGGCTCGGTCAGCGCCAGGCTGTCGAAGGTCGGTTGCGGCAGGTCGTTGAGACCCTCGAAGCTGCGGCCCTGCAGCAGTTCGGTGAGGCTGCGCTCCAGCGCCACTTCCAGGCTCGGGTGCGCGCCGAAGGAGGCGAATACGCCGCCGGTGCGCGGGTTCATCAGGGTTACGCACATCACCGGGAATTCACCGCCGAGGGAAGCATCCTTCACCAGCACCGGGAAGCCTTGTTCCTCCAGGCCCTGGATACCGGCGACGATGCCCGGGTACTTGGCCAGCACCTCCTGCGGCACGTCCGGCAGGCACAGCTCGCCTTCGAGGATTTCGCGTTTGACCGCCCGCTCGAATATCTCCGACAGGCACTGCACCTGGGCTTCGGCCAGGGTGTTGCCGGCGCTCATGCCGTTGGACAGATACAGGTTCTCGATCAGGTTGGACGGGAAGTACACCGTCTCGCCGTCGCTCCTGCGCACGAATGGCAGCGAACAGATGCCGCGCAGGGTGTTGCCCGAGTTGGTGTCATACAGGTGCGAGCCGCGCAGCTCGCCATCCGGGTTGTAGATGGCCAGGCAGTGTTCGTCGAGGATTTCCTCGGGCAGCGCATCCTTCGGGCCCGGCTTGAACCAGCGTTCGTTGGGGTAATGGACGAACTCGGCGGCGGCGATGTCCTCGCCCCAGAACTGGTCGTTGTAGAAGAAGTTGCAGTTCAGCCGCTCGATGAACTCGCCGAGGGCCGAGGCCAGTGCGCTTTCCTTGGTCGATCCTTTGCCGTTGGTGAAGCACAGGTTCGACTGCGCGTCGCGAATATGCAGCGACCAGACGTTGGGCACGATATTGCGCCAGGAGGCGATCTCGATCTTCATCCCCAGCTCGGCGAGGATGCCCGACATGTTGGCAATGGTCTGCTCCAGCGGCAGATCCTTGCCTGGAATGTAGGTGGTGGTGTCACTCACCGGCATCAGCAGCGCCTGGGCGTCGGCGTCGAGGTTTTCCACCTCTTCGATGATGAACTCGGGACCCTGCTGCACCACCTTCTTCACCGTGCAGCGGTCGATGGAGCGCAGGATGCCCAGGCGATCCTTCTCGGAAATGTCCGCCGGCAGCTCGATCTGGATCTTGAAGATCTGCGCGTAGCGGTTCTCCGGGTCGACGATGTTGTTCTGCGACAGGCGGATGTTCTCGGTGGGAATGTCGCGTGTCTGGCAGTACAGCTTGACGAAGTAGGCTGCGCACAACGCCGAGGAGGCCAGGAAATAGTCGAACGGCCCCGGCGCCGAGCCATCGCCCTTGTAGCGAATCGGCTGATCGGCAATCACCGTGAAGTCATCGAACTTGGCTTCGAGGCGAAGGTTGTCGAGAAAGTTGACCTTGATTTCCATGGGGCAATACCAGCGAGCGAAACAAAATGGCCGCCATTATCCGGGTTTTCGACGGCCTGTCTTGCTCGGTGGTTGCTGATGAAGGCGCGCCGGACCGGCGGCGAGTGCGACGCCGGCCCGAGCGATGCCTCAGCTGTCGACTTCGGCGGGGTTACTGGTGCCAATGGAGGTGTAGCTCGGCCATTGCCGCAGCAGGGTTTCGACGAACTGTTCGGCTGCCGGTGACAGCGAAGAGCCGCGGCGGCGTACCAGGCCCAGGGTACGGCTGATCACCGGATCGACCAGCGGACGGCTGACCAGAATCGGATGATCCTCGGCCGGCATGATGGAGCCGGTATTTCTTGGGGGGCATGTGTCGGTATGTGTGGGTCTCTGTGTGTAAGCCGACACAGATTTAATACCTCTGACAGACCGCCGTGGCGCGTTTTCAAACCGGAAAAGCGACGGAAAACGTTTTGTCGGTTGTTGAGGTAGAGGCGACAGCCGCGGATGGGCTCCGCGGGCAGGGAGGCTGTCATAAAGCTGGCATAACCCAGCCAGAACAGCCTCAAAAGACACAAAAAAGGCACTGTAGCTATACGCTAAGCGCCTGATTTATAGAGCTAAAATGGTGGTGGGATGGCACCTCGCACCAAACTGCTATTTGAAAGTACGCAATCGAAGCGCTGCGGGCTGCTGCGAACTCCATCGAAAAGCCTGCTGGATTGTAGACCTGCACACAGGTTTTCCAACCTTGGTTGTCACCGGAAACGGACATCAAACCCATCTGCTTTCCAGCGCCAGTTAAATTCCCAAACACGGAATCGAACCCGCGTCCGCGTGACGGTTCAGACCGAGGTTTCGTCGGCTGCGTCATTGGCGGCGGCGGGGGGCGGTGAACCGTCGAATCGTCAGGGCACAGCGTTGTTCAATCAAGGTATTGATTTGCTCAACCACGGCGTTGCCAGCAAAACTTTGTCCGGGGTCAAGCTGGAGCTTGCGCGCCGTGGCGGGCAGTAGTTTTGTCAGGTCCAAATGCGCCGTTTGGCCTGCGTTAGTTTCTCGGCGGTCTCCAGCCGTGTATACACCAAACGCCTCTGGTCATCCACCGCGTCGCAATTCTCTGACACCCCGGCCCAGCTTGCGGCGCAACAGGGCCCGCAGGCTCACCCCATCCGAGTACCCGACCTGTGCGGCGACTTGGTCGACGCTCGCGTTTCCGGTGCGCAAGAGATGGACGGCATGCTCCACGCGCAGGTCCTGGAAATACGACAGCGGTGTCTTGCCCAAAACGCTTTGCAGCCGCCGCGCCAAGGTACGCTCGCTTGTGCCCGCGGCGCTGGCCGCCTCGGCCAGCGAGAACCCCTGCGCGAGTCGACTTCTGGCCCAGCACTCGAAGCGCTCCACCATCGGGTCGGCATGCGCAAGGTGGTCGGGAATCACGAACTCGGCTTGCGAACTGCGTGCCTCGACCAGCAGATAGCGTGCCACTAGGGCCGCCAGCGCCGGACTGCGCCCCCGGATGATGCGCAAGGCCAAGTCGACGTGGGCCAAAGCGGCACCCGCGGTAGTGAAGTGTGTCGAGTTCACGATCATGCGTGACTCGTCCAGCGTGACGTTCGGATAGCGCTGCCGAAACATCGGCCCCAGCCACCATGACGTCGTCGCACGATGCCCATCAAGCAGGCCACTCTCTGCAAGCAAGAAACTACCGGAGCAGGCGGCACCAAGGTGCGCGCCAGCGGTGGACCACTGCTGTAGCACGGCGACCGCATCGGGCACGTCGGGGCGTGTGAGCCGAGCCGAGAGCGTGTCGGGCATCTTGTCACCAAACGCGGGCACGAGCACGACGTCTGGTTCCGGCACACCACGCGCAGTGACCACGGGGACCGTCAAGCCTTGCGCAGTTCGGATGCGACGCCGCACGCCCACCAGCGTGAGCTCTATGTGCGCGGGAGCCTGTGGCAGCGAGCCCGCCATCGCATTGGCCAAGCCCACTGTGTCGGTGAGCGCCGCAAGCCCCAGATCAAACACGCCATCACAAACAAGGATGTGGAGTTTCATGGCAATAATGATATCAATGTTGTCATTATTGTCTATAGAGATGGCTGTCATGACGACTTAGACTGCAGGCTCGTTGATCCATTCACCTAACCCATTTACCCAAAGGATTACAGTATGACCAAGCTCGCCCTGTTTGTTCGCCTCGAAGCCAAACCCGGCCAGGAGGCTGCGCTTGCCGACTTCCTGGCCAGCGCACTGCCGCTCGCCAACGCCGAGTCCGGCACCACTGCCTGGTTCGCATTGAAGTTTGGCCCTTCGACGTTCGGTGTGTTCGATGCCTTTGCCGATGAGGCAGGTCGCCAAGCACATCTGAACGGCCAGATCGCCGCGGCCTTGATGGCCAACTCCGCGACCTTGCTCAGTTCTCCGCCCAATATCGAGAAGGTCGAACTGCTTGCAGCCAAACTGCCTGCATGACAACCCGGCCTTGACCCAATCAGGTCACGCTGCAGGATGGGGGTCACAAGCTCTACGCAGCGATCCCCCCCTCGATTGCACTTGCCCAGGGAGCTACCTTCCACAGCGATTTGGGGGGCAATATTGCAGCCAGAACTTCCAAGCTGCGTCAGCAAGCAGGGGCATACGTTCGTCGATGAGTCGCAAGGGCAATTGCGGGGACAACTCGCCCATCGAAAGCTTCTGGGGTTGATTGAAGACCGCTTGCGTGCGTGGGCAGCGTTTCGCAACTCGGGAGCAAGCAAGGCAGGCCATCGTGGACTGGATGGCCTTCTACAATTACCGCAGATTGCAGTCGAGCTTGGGCTGTCTCAGTCGCTGCGCCGGCGTCACAAACTTCAGCGCGCTGTGGCGATGCTCGTGGTTGTACCGGTCCGCGAAGCGGTTCACCCAGTTCCTGGCCTGCTCCAGCGTGTCGAAGGGCCGCTCCGGCCACAGCGGGCATTACTTCGCCGTTCGGAACGGATGCCATAGCAGTAGCCGACGACCAGCATGCGCACCATCAATTCCGGGTCAATCGGGGGACTCCCGATGGGGCTATAGAAATCCGCCAGGTAGGCACGCAGATCGCTGAGATCCAGCACTGGTCGATGCTGCGTAAGAGGTGTTGGGGCGGAACGTGGTCTTCCAGATTG
This sequence comes from Pseudomonas sp. o96-267, assembly GCF_003935465.1. Classification (NCBI taxonomy): domain Bacteria; kingdom Pseudomonadati; phylum Pseudomonadota; class Gammaproteobacteria; order Pseudomonadales; family Pseudomonadaceae; genus Pseudomonas; species Pseudomonas sp. o96-267. The sequence goes on along the minus strand of NZ_RHQP01000032.1, from coordinate 9,957 downwards.
AACGAGTAGAACAGGCGCTGCTGTCCTCCTGGTAACTGTCCCATTATGCTGTTCGCCCCCGCGCTAGCTGACAGAGCAATTCTGCCAACAGCATGGAGGGAGCAGCTACTTTTTCAACAGAATCGGCCAGATGCAGACATTGATTTTCGTGCGTTAGAGAGGGCCTCGCTGCCCAAAAGCCTCACGCGCAAACTCCAAGAAGCTGCGCAGCTTTGGAGTCATTCTTCGGTCAGGGGCATAGAGGATGTGCATTGCGGTATTCGGCACCGGGTACTGCGGCAACAGACGCACCAGTGTCCCATCGCGCAGTGCATCGCTAACCAACTCTATCGGCTGTAGAACCACACCTAGACCAGCTACAGCCGCTGCCAGCAGTGGATCACCTTGATTGATCGTTAATTTGCTTGTAATAGGAACATCTATACGCCCCTCCGGGCTGTCGAAGCTCCAGTGTGAGCGGCCATCAGAATAGGTAAACCCCAGACATTCCTGCTGCTGTAGATCCCACGGATTGATGATGGGAGGGCGACGTGCAAGATAGGACGGCGCAGCGCATAAAACCATCTGATAGGGCTCCAGTGGCAATGCCTTCAACCCACTGCTCTCTAGCTCGCCGATGCGAAATACCGCGTCGTAACCATCATCAACGATATCGACCAGTTCGTTCGATAACGTTAGGTCAACAGACACCTGAGGATACCGAACCATGTATTCCAGCAGGCGTGGCGAAAGCGTGCGAATTCCGAACGTGACCGGCGCGTTGATGCGAAGGCGGCCGCTTGGTGTGCCCCGAGTGAGGGCGGCCAGGTTCTCGGCAGACTGCATGTCTGCAAGGATCAGTTTTGCTCGCGGGTAGAACGCCCTGCCGAAGTCGGTGAGGCTTTGCCTGCGCGTAGTCCGGTGCAGCAGGGAAACACCCAGATGTTGTTCGAGCATTTTCACCTGTTTCCCTACCAATTGAGGGGACAGATTCAGGTCCTCCGCAGCGGCGCTGAATGAACCCAGCTCAACTGTTTTGACGAACGTGGCCATCTGGGTCAGGCGATCCATTATAAACACTCTGTTTCTAGTAATACGCCATCGTAGGCCTTTATCCAGCGCCAACCAATGACTAAATTTTCGTCACCTTTCGAGTGCCCGGATACCTTCCGGATGTACGTCGAGGCCCATTGATAAACGAGGTATCTATGATGGCACGCATTGTCAGAATTCATGAATACGGTGACGCCAGCGTTCTGAAGCTGGAAGATCTGGAAGTATCGGCACCAGCAGCAAACGAGGTGCAAATTAGTGTTAAAGCCATTGGCTTGAACCGAGCCGAAGTGATGTTCCGCAATCACGCATACCTACAAGAAGCGGAGTTCCCCAGCCGCTTAGGCTACGAGGCCGCAGGCATCGTAACGGCAGTTGGGAGCGACGTAACCGAGATCACGATTGGTGACTCGGTCGCTCTGATCCCACCTCTGGATATTGCTCGCTGGGGCACCTACGGCGAGTTGGCCAATGTACCGGCCCACCTGGTGGTAAAGAGCCCTGAGAACTTGTCCTTTGAAGAGGCTGCGGCGTCTTGGATGCAGTACGTCACCGCCTGGGGGGCATTGATTGAACAGGCGAAGCTACGGCAGGGCGATTTTGTCATCGTTACCGCCGCGTCAAGCAGCGTTGGCTTGGCCGCCTTCCAAATGGCTCGTATGGTCGGCGCCACATCGATTGCGATCACTCGAACTCACGCGAAGAAGCAAGCCCTACTTGATGCAGGCGCTGCGCATGTCATCGTCAGCGATGAAGAGGATATCGTCGAGCGTGTTATGACGATAACTGCCGGTCAAGGCGCTCGCGTTGTATTCGATCCTGTAGGCGGGCCGTCCTTGGAACCTCTCACGCAGAGCATGGCGCGGGGCGGAATTTTGCTGGAGTACGGCGCACTTAGCTCTGAACCGACACCATTCCCACTGTTTACCGTGCTGGGCAAAAGCCTGACTTTGAAGGGCTATCTCTACGCAGAGATTGTGGCCGACCCTGAAGCCCTGGAGAGAGCAAAGGCTTTTATTCTGCAAGGGTTGGAGTCCGGTGCGTTGCGCCCGATCATCGCCAAGACATTCACACTTAGCGACATCCAGGATGCCCATCGTTTCCTTGAAGCCAATCAGCAGATCGGCAAGATCGTGGTAACTGTCTGACCAGCAATTATGGGGCTGAGAGCGTAATCCTTCGGCCCCGATTCAAGCCAGCCCTGATGACCGCTTTTGGCCGATTCTGTGTATCCGTCCGGCCAACACACCTTCCTGGCCCCGACGCCAAAGGCGATGGTGTCCACCTGATTTAAGTGGACACCATTTCTAGCCTTTTATGCCGCTGGGCAAACCTATTTTCCCGAGGGCGTGGCGCGGCCGGGTTGGTATCAGCCAACGGACAGAGGTGTTGAGCGCAGGCCGGGAGAAAGACTCGCTTGGCTGCGCTCGCTCGATGATGAGACGCCGCCAGAGGCGGACGCCTGATCGGTCCATCCGAAACCGGCCCATCGTGATCTCACAAACTACAGGATAAGCACATGCCAGCCTCTTCTTTCGGTGAATCCTCGGCGCATATCAGACGCGGACGCGTTGCCCACTATCTACGCACGGAGTCTGGCGCTGCGGTGCTGCTGGTGATCGTCACGGTTGTGGCGCTCGTGTGGGCGAACTCGCCGCTATCCAACGCCTATTTCGAGTTGTGGCACCTAGACGTCGGGTTCAACTTCGGGCCACTGCGCCTACACATGGATCTGCATCACTGGGTCAACGACGGCCTGATGGCCGTCTTCTTCTTCCTGATCGGCCTGGAGGTGCGTCAGGAGTTCGCCCACGGATCGCTCCGGGACCGCAGCCGTGCCCGCCTCGCCCTGATCGCGGGGGTCACGGGTGTCGTGCTCCCCGCGCTGGTGTATGCCCTGATCGTGAAACTAGCCGGAAGTGAGGGCCTGCACGGGTGGGGTGCTGTGGTCGGCACCGATACGGCGTTCATGCTGGGCACCTTGGCGATCGTCGGCCCGCGGCTATCGGGTCAGTTGCGCGTGTTCCTGCTCACCCTGACCGTGGTCGATGACTTCCTCGCAGTGTCCATCATCGGCATCGTCTATAGCGAGGAGATCCGGATCGTCCCGTTGCTTATCGCCCTCGCCAGCCTCGTTGGATTGTGGTTGTTGGGGCGCACCCGGCAGTGGCGGGCGACGCCGTATGTGTTGATCGTGATCGTGCTGTGGTTCGCGACCGTGTACTCCGGCATCCATGCTTCCCTGGCCGGGATGGCTGCGGGGCTCCTGATCCCCGCCTACGCGACGCAGCGTCACAAAGTCGTCGCGGCAAGACAACTGTTCCGTGACTTCTGGCAGTCTCCGAGTGCCGCATCGGCCCACGCGGTGGACCGCGGACTATCCCGCGGTATCTCTGTGAACGAGCGGCTGCACGAGTTCCTGCGGCTGCCGGCGGCACTGCTGATCGTGCCGGTGTTCGCCTTGGCGAACGCCGGGGTGGATCTGCGTGGCGGGTTGCTCGCTGAGGCCTTCGGCTCGCCCGTGACCTGGGGCGTCATCTCGGGACTCGTGCTCGGTAAGCTCCTAGGCATCGGGCTCATCACTCTAGCCGCAGTCCGCCTCGGACTGGGGCGCCTGCCGGTGGGCGTCGGGATGGGGAGCGTGTTCGGTGGTGCGGCGCTGTCCGGGATCGGTTTCACCGTGTCGCTGCTCATCATCGGGCTCGCGTTCGGTACGACCTCTGACCTGGGCCGCCAGGCGACGGTCGGGGTGCTCGTGTCGATGGTACTCGCCACGTTGCTGGGGTGGCTCATATTCAAGGTCGCCGCTCTCAAGTGGGGGGAGGAGACTGCCGATTTGCCGATGGTACTTGAGCCACCAGTCGATCCGGAAGTCGATCACATCCGCGGTCCGGAGGACGCCCAGCTCACGCTCGTGGAGTACATTGACTTCGAGTGCGCGTACTGTGCACACGCCACCGGTTCGTGGGACGATCTGCGCGCCCACTTCGGGGACGACCTGCGGTATGTGGTGCGCCAGTTGCCGCACCACCCCCACGGGCCGATCGCCGCGCGGGCGTCCGAGGCGGCATCGAACCAGGGGATGTTCTGGCCGTGGCTGGACTTCGTGTTCACCCGTCAGCATGCGCTGGAGCGAGAGGACTTGATCGGCTACGCCGCCGAGCTGGGTCTTGACATCGATCGGTTCATCGCGGATCTCGACAGTCCCGCAGTGATAGAGCGTGTCGAGCGTGACCTCGTCAGCGCGGTCGCCAGCGGTGCGCATGTCACTCCTACGTTCTTCATCCAGGGTCGTCGTCTGCTCGGCAGTTACGACGCCCGCACTCTCACCGCAGTGCTCGAAGCCAGTCGCCGCGGCCCTCGCACTCAGGAAGTCCCGTCCTGAGCGGGGCGAACTACAGGATAAGAACATGCCAAGCAATTCTTTCGGTGAATCCTCTTGTACCGCTGCGGCCAGCGGCTTCGTGCAGGTGCGTGGCGCGCGTGAGAACAACCTCAAAGAGGTGGACGTCTCTATCCCGCGGAATGCGCTGGTGGTGTTCTCGGGTGTCTCCGGCTCCGGGAAGTCCTCGCTGGCCTTCGGCACCATCTATGCCGAGGCACAGCGACGCTATTTCGAGTCGGTGGCCCCCTATGCACGGCGCCTGATCGACCAGGCGGGCGTGCCGGACGTAGATGCGATCGACGGCCTGCCACCAGCGGTGGCGCTGCAGCAGCAGCGGGGGGCCAGCAATGCGCGTTCCTCCGTGGGCAGTGTGACCACCCTGTCCAGCCTGGTGCGGATGATGTATTCGCGCGCCGGTGCCTATCCCGCCAACCAGCCCATGCTGTACGCCGAGGATTTTTCGCCGAACACGCCGCAGGGGGCGTGCCCGGCCTGCCACGGCTTGGGTCATGTGTACGAGGTGACCGAGGCGCTCATGGTGCCCGACCCCTCCCTGAGCATCCGTGAGCGGGCGATTGCTTCCTGGCCACCCGCCTGGCAGGGCCAGAACCTGCGCGACATCCTGGTCAGCATGGGCTACGACGTTGACCGGCCGTGGAAGGATCTGCCGAAAAAGGATCGCGACTGGATTCTGTTCACCGAGGAAACACCAACGGTGCCGGTGTACGCCGGTTTCACGCCTGCCGAAACCCGCACCGCGCTCAAACGCAAGATGGAGCCGAGCTACATGGGCACCTTCACCGGCGCCCGGCGGTATGTGTTGCACACCTTCGCCAATACCCAGAGCGCGCTGATGAGAAAGCGCGTATCCCGGTTCATGGAGGGCAAGCCATGTCCTACCTGCCACGGCAAGAGGCTCAAGCCCGAAGCGCTGTCGGTCACCTTCGCTGGGGTGGACATCGGCGCGTTTATGCAGATGCCGCTGGACCACTTGGCGGCATTGCTCGAACCCATCGCACAGGGCGATTTCCGCGCCCATGCAGCGGGTGCGGCTACGGACCAGGAAGCGACCCGGCGTGAGCGTGCCGAACGCGCTGCCACCGGCCATGCGGTCCATGCGGTATCGCTCGACGTGCGCCGTACCTCCGCGCTGTCGGAAGAAAAGCGCCTCGCCGCACAACGCCTGGCTGGAGGCGTGATGGCGCGCCTGCGCCAACTGCGCGAGCTAGGCCTGGGCTACCTGACGCTGGACCGGGCCACGCCGACGCTTTCGGCCGGCGAGTTGCAACGCTTGCGGTTGGCCACGCAATTAAGTTCCCTGCTGTTCGGCGTCGTGTACGTACTCGACGAACCCTCGGCGGGCCTGCATCCCTCCGACAGCCAGGCCCTGTACGATGCACTCGACCGGCTGCGCGACGCGGGCAACTCGGTTTTTGTGGTGGAGCACGACCTGGACCTGATGCGCCGCGCGCAATGGCTCGTGGATGTCGGGCCGGATGCCGGGGAGCGTGGCGGCCGCGTGCTCTACAGCGGCGAGCCGGATGGCCTGCGCAAGATTGCCGAATCGCGTACTGCACGTTACCTGTTCGACGAAATTCCCGCACCCGGAAGCCGAGCACGCGAAGCGACCGGCTGGTTGGAGCTGCAGGGCATCCACCGCCATAACCTGCATGGCGTGGATGCGCGCATTCCGCTGGGCGTGCTGACAGCCGTTACCGGCATCTCTGGCTCCGGCAAATCCAGCCTCATCGCGCAGGCCCTGCCGGAATTGGTGCTGCTGCACCTGGGCCACGAGCCTGAAGCCGATGCCGCCGAACGCGCCACCAGCGAAGGGCCGGCAGTGGTCGAAGCGACCGGCGGCCATCTGGCGGGCAACGTGGACGCCATACAGCGCCTGGTGCAGGTGGACCAGAAGCCGATCGGGCGCACGCCGCGGTCGAACCTGGCTACCTACACGGGTCTGTTCGACCATGTGCGAAAGCTGTTCGCCGCCACGCCCGATGCTCGACGCCGCCGCTATGATGCCGGACGGTTCTCGTTCAACGTCGCCAAGGGGCGCTGCGAGACGTGCGAGGGCGAGGGCTTCGTTAGCGTGGAACTGCTGTTCATGCCCAGCGTGTACGCGCCGTGCCCGACCTGCCATGGCGCGCGCTACAACGAGGCCACGCTGAAGGTGCAGTGGAACGGGCGCAACATCGCCGAGGTGCTGCAGATGACCGTGGACGAGGCCAGCGAATTCTTCGCGGGTGAAGACGCGGTGGCAAGGCCCCTGCAACTGCTGCGCGACATCGGACTGGGCTATCTGCGCCTGGGGCAACCGGCCACTGAGCTTTCCGGTGGCGAGGCGCAGCGCATCAAGCTGGCGACCGAGCTTCAGCGCAGCCAGCGCGGCCGAAGCCTGTACGTGCTCGACGAGCCGACCACCGGGCTGCACGCGTCGGATGCCGACCGGCTGCTGATGCAGTTGCAGCGCCTGGTCGATGCCGGCAATACCGTAGTGATGATCGAACACGATATGCGCGCGGTGGCCCAGGCCGATTGGGTGATCGACGTGGGGCCTGGTGCAGGCGCTGCCGGCGGCAGCATCGTGGTGGCGGGCTCCCCTCAGCAGGTGGCCCGAACGTCTGGCAGCAGAACCGCTCCGTTCCTTGCACGGGAGTTAGCGCGGGCCGAGTAGCTTAGTTCGCCAAATGTTCAGGCCATTTGGGGGCTTGCAGTGTAGCTGCAGTTTCTAAATGCGCTTTTGCACCCACTGCCAATCCTGCTGCTTGTCCTGCCTGACCAGCGTATCCACCTGGGGATGTTCCCGCGCATAGCGCTGGAACACGCCGGGACTGACCAGGTAGGCGGTGTCGCTCACCGTATACACGAGCGCCTTGGCGTCGTTGATGATGAATCGCCGCGCGGCGACTCTCTGTTGCAGCCACGTCATGAAATGCTCCCCGGATGGTATCGCGACTGTTGGAGTTGATGCAGGTCCAGGCGCAGGGGTAAGTGGCAAGGCGGTATCGCTGCGAGGGCATTCCCAAGGGGGAGTCTCCTGACCTTCGGGTGCTGGCTGCCCCACGACCGCGGGCGGTGTGCCTGGTGCACAGCCGTTGGTTTCCGCTGGCGTCGTGTCGATCGCCACCGTGCCTGCGAAAAGCGCTGGCCGCTCGCCGGATTCCCAGATCAGCGCGGGCGCGAGGCGCAACAGGGTGAACGAGTAGGACCAGCCGGTCGCACTGGTCACGGTCGCGCGCCAGGAGCACCGCGTCGGCGAGAAGCTGTTCGTCGACTATGCCGGCCAGACGGTGCCGGTTATCGAGCGCCACAGCGGCGAGATCCGTCAGGCGCAGGTGTTCGTCGCGGTACTCGGCGCGTCCAGCTACACCTTCACCGAGGCCACCTGGTCGCAGCAGCCGCCTGCGCCAGGCCCGGCTCAAGCACAACGCCTGCCTCGAAGACATCGACTACCGCAGCCCGCGCGGGCTGGATAAGGAGCTGATCTTGCAACTGAGCAGTGGCCAGTGGCTGCGCGACGGCCTCAACCTGATCATCGGCGGCCCCACCGGTGTCGGTAAAACCTGGCTGGCCTGCGCCCTGGCCCACCAGGACTGCCGAGAGGGCTACAGCGTGCGTTACCTGCGCTTGCCGCGCCTGTTGGAAGAGCTGGGCCTGGCCCATGGCGACGGGCGCTTCGCCAAGCTGATGAGCGGCTATGCCAAGACCGACCTGCTGATCCTCGATGACTGGGGCCTGGCCCCGTTCACCGGTGAGCAACGGCGCGACATGCTGGAGCTACTGGACGACCGCTACGGCCAGCGCTCGACCATCGTTACCAGCCAGATGCCGGTGGACAACTGGCACGAGCTGATCGGCGACCCGACCCTGGCCGACGCCATCCTCGACCGCCTGGTGCACAACGCTTACCGGATCAATCTGAAGGGTGAATCAATGCGCAAACGGACGCAGAAATTGACGACGCCAGCCAACCCGGACTAACAATGCCAGCCCTGCGTCGCTGCGCTCCGACTGCCCGGCCGGATGGCCGTGGAGCAGGTGGCCAGATGGCCGTGGAATGCCTGGCCAGATAAGCGTGGACTGGGTGGCCGGATGGCGTGGAATCCACAACCAAGGCCGACTTTTCAATAGAATCGGCTAAAAAGCCAATGGCTAACGGCACTGCTTTGAGCTGCGGCAGTGTTTCACGAACTGAGTACACAAACAACGGACCCCCTCCCTGTTCAAGGCCACTGCCAAACTGAAGCCGCGCGACATGATTGATGTGCAGTCCTTTTATGTGGGGGCGCGCCGAGCCATTCCTGATGGGCGAAGCAGGGTTTAGCTGACCACTACACTACGATCTGCCTTCTTGGATGATTGGCTGCTTGAGCGAGGGACGATATGAGCATGAAGAAAGGCGACAAGTCGCAACACTGGATGCGAAATGTACAGAAAAGTCTGTTCAAGGCTGCAGGCTATGTAATTGATACAACAGGAAAAGCCGCCGGTGTTGCCAAGGACGTGTTGCAGGACATCGATAAGGCCGCTGGTATCAGTGAAAAGGCCAAGGAGGTCGGTGGCAAAGTGCGTGTGCAGGTTCAGGGGTTGGATGAGCGATACGGCCTGAAAGAAAAGTCCACCCAGGTTGGGGCCTACACCAGTGAGAAAGTTGGCCATGTGGCCGATGCGGGCAAAGAGCTTGTGGAGAAGAGCGGGGCGAAGGAGCTAGCCGAACAGGCCGTCCAGCGAACCCGGGACGCTGTAGTTACGCCGACCAAGGAAGCCATCAGCAGAGCCGGTATCGATAAAGTGGCTGAAAGTGGGCTGAATCAACTGGAGCAGCTATACGGCAAGATCCGTGAAGTCATCAAACCGTACTTTGTGGCCGAGGATATCGGTGAGCTTCTGACGAATACCAAGACGGAGCTGGCAAAGGTTTCTGCCTGCCTCATGCAGATCAGTAGCAGTGATTCCGAAAAGCTGGCCGGCCAGTTCAGTAGTGCAGTGCTCGCCAAAGCCACTGGAGCAGCAGCAACTACCACGCTGTTAACACTTGTGGCGACCTTCGGCACGGCCGGTACTGGGACGGCTATTGCCTCTCTTTCCGGTGCTGCGGCAGCTAATGCCACACTCGCCTGGGTAGGCGGACTGGTTGGCGGTGGCATGGCGGCTGGCGCGGTACTTACGGGTGGCATTGGTTTGGTCGCCGGCCTGGCCGCTTACAAGCTGCTGGGGTCTGAGCGCCGTGATTTTGAGTCACTGAGTGAGTCCGAGCAGCGGATGGTACAGATCTGTTGGTTGGCCATCGCGATCATCGACGAGTACTTGGAGGGGCCGCCCGAACAGTTCACGGAGCGCGAGGCTGAACAACTGCTGGAGAACGTCTTCCGTCCGCTGCTGGAGGAGCTGCAGTGTTATCGGGAGGATATCTGTGCGAGCTTGGACGGCAAGCACTCCGTGGCTTTCCGCCAGCACATTGAGGGTGTGCAGAATTTTGTGTAACCGGGGCTTGGGTTACTGCTGCGGCAGCCTGTCTTCGTAACTGATCGTAAAGC